>JBJTLY010000286.1:0-7533 GCA_046063275.1 Novosphingobium sp.
TGCCGAAGAACAATTTGGCGAAATCGTCGATAGACTTGGTGCCGCCAGTGCGCTGGCGGATCAGCTGGTCAACCTCGAGCCAGATCAGCGCGCCTTCGGTGTAGTAGTCCTCGCTGCGGGCAATGCTGGCGAAGGGCTTGGGCTTACGCGCGGCGAAGACCGGATCGTTGCCGGTATCCTCGACCGAGCGCCATTGCCGCCCGGGCAGGGTCGCGAAGTTACCGGCGTAACCGGCGAGCTGGCCGAGCACCATGTCCTTGCTCTGCAGCCCAGAACGCGCCGAGAGCACCAGTCCCCAGAACTGGTCCTGCCCTTCATAGCCCCAGAGCAGATCGCCCTGCATCGGCTGGCGATAGTCCGGGGTCCACAGCCGCGCCGGGCGGCGGAACTTGCCCGACCATGAGTGCGAATATTCGTGCGGGATCAGCCCGCGATCGTATTCGTTCTTGTCCCACATGGTGAAACTGTCGGGCTCAAGCTGGTTCTCGCTCGAGCGGTGATGTTCGAGCCCGATCCCGCCGATCTTGTCCGACACCGCGAGCAGCACTTCGTAGTGATCGTAATGGACCGCGCCGAAAGCCAGCCGCGCCTCGGTCACGAGGTTGCGGTAGAGGTCGATCTGCTCGGGCTTGGCAGCAAGCTGCGCGGGCTTGTCAGCCACCACATTGAGCGTTACCCGGCCGCCAAGGTCCCACTTGCGGAAGTTGGCCCCGGCAAAGATCGGCGAATCGACCAGCGTTTCGTATGTGGTTTCGGCCCATGACCAGGTGCTGTTCAGCTGCGTGGCGCCATCGAGCGCGGTCGCGGGCGTCCACCCGGTGGGGAGCGTCACGCGCGGCTTGATCCTGATTTGCCGGACGTAATGCCCGGCCGGATAAAGGCTCATCTTCTCCCACTGCAGGTTGAGCATCGCCGGGGTCATGGTGATCCGGCCTTCGCTGGTCTGCAGCGGCGAGGTGTGGATGAAGCGTGCGGTGACTTCGCGAGTTCCCGCAGGCAGTCCGACGTGGAAGGCGTTGACCTCGATCGGATCACGCTTCCATTCGAGCTTCTGGCCACCAGCCTCGAAGCTCACCGCGACCAGTTCGGCGAGCGGTCCGCGCGGTCCGTGGTTGCCGGGCAACCACTGCGGGAACAGCAGGGTGAGTTCGCTCTTGCCCGGCGCGACCGGGATGGTTTCGGTCACCCGGTAAACCCCGCGGGTCACGTCGGTCGCATCAATATCGAGCCCCAGCGTGCCGCCGGGATAAGGCGTATCGACCGCATCGGGCACATTGTGCGAGAGCGGCACCGCCGTCGGTGCGGAATTGGCTGCTTGTGCGGCAGGCGCAGCCAGCGCCAACGCCACGGCGGAAAGGATCGACCCTGTTGCTTTGTTCATGGTCGCAGCATGCCGCGCACGCGCGCAGCGGGCAAGATTGCGGCAGAGCTTTTCGACCAGCGACAAACCGGTTAGGGGCGAGCGCCATGAGCACACCGCAAGCCATCCGTGGGACCCAGGACATCTTCGGCGCCGAGGCCGAGGCTTTCGCGCATGTGGTCGAGACCTTCGAACGGGTGCGCAAGCTCTACCGTTTCCGCCGGATCGAGATGCCGGTGTTCGAGAAGACCGAGGTGTTCAGCCGGAGCATTGGCGAGACCACCGATGTCGTCTCCAAGGAGATGTACAGCTTCGAGGATCGCGGCGGCGAATCGCTGACCCTGCGCCCCGAATTCACCGCCGGGATCGCGCGCGCCTACCTGACCAACGGCTGGCAGCAGCACGCGCCTTTGAAGGTCGCCACCCACGGACCGCTGTTCCGCTATGAGCGCCCGCAAAAGGGCCGTTACCGCCAGTTCCACCAGCTCGACGCCGAGATCATCGGCGCGGCCGAACCGCAGGCCGATGTCGAACTGCTGGTGCTGGCCGATCAGCTGCTCAAGGAACTGGGCATCGCCGATGGCGTGACGCTAATGCTCAACACGCTGGGAGACGGCGCGAGCCGCGAGGCGTGGCGACTGGCGCTGATCGACTACTTCCGTGCAGTGCAAGGCGAGCTTTCGGAAGACTCGCAAGACCGCCTCGAACGCAACCCACTGCGCATCCTCGACAGCAAGGACCCGCGCGACAAGGCCTTCGTCGCCGATGCGCCCAAGATCGATGATTTCCTGTCAGGCGAGGCGCAGGATTTCTTCGGCAAGGTCACTAGCGGGTTGGACGCGGCAGGCGTCGCCTGGACCCGAGCGCCAAGCCTGGTCCGCGGCCTCGACTACTACCGCCACACCGCGTTCGAATTCGTCACCGACCGGCTCGGCGCGCAGGGGACTGTTTTGGGTGGCGGTCGCTATGACGGGTTGATGGAAAGCCTTGGCGGTCCCGCGACGCCAGCAGTTGGCTGGGCAGCGGGGATCGAACGGCTGGCGATGTTGGTGGGCACGTCGGTTCAATCGGGTGACACTCAACTTCGATGCGCAATTGTCGTCGAAGACGATGATCTTACGGAAACGGCAATTTGGCTCGCCAAGGAATTGCGCTCGGCTCACAGCAGCAATAGCGGCCAAGAGTGGAGCGGCTATTCCGTTGAGGTTTTTGCGCAAGGTTCGCGCAAGAAGCGCTTTGACAAAGCTCTGAAAGAAAACCCGAAATATATCATTAGCTTGAACAACCTCACAGATGGCAAGGCAATTGGCAATCTTCGATTGAAAGGCGCAGGTGCTGGCGGCGCATTACCAAATCGAGTGTTTGACATCCTGGTAACGCGTTTCGATCAGCAGCATGTTTGGCCCAACAGCATCATCAACGGATCTGACGTGCCACTCATTCCTCGAAGCGAATGACCATCTCCGACACCCGCCTCGCGCAACTGACCGAGCGCTTTGCCGAACTCGAAGCCCGGATGGCCTCGGGGCAGCTCGAAGGTGCCGATTTCGTCGCCGCGTCGCGCGATTATTCCGAGCTTGAACCGATTGCGCGGATCGCCGAGCAGGTGCGGACTATGCGCGGCGAGCTGGCAGAACTGTCCTCGCTGACCGATCCCGATCCCGACATGCGCGCCATGGCCGAGGAAGAGGTCCAGCGCCTCAAGGCCGAGCTTCCGCAAGCCGAACACGCACTCGCCGTCGCCATGCTGCCGCGCGACAGCGCCGATGCCCGGCCCGCGATGCTCGAAATCCGCGGCGGGACCGGGGGCGACGAGGCGGCGCTGTTCGCCGCCGATCTCTACCGGATGTACGAGAAATACGCCGCCGAGCAGGGCTGGCGGGTCGAGATGGTCAGCGCCAATGTCTCGGATATTGGCGGCTTCAAGGAAGTGGTCGCCAACATCCAGGGCAACGGGGTGTTCGCCAAGCTGAAGTTCGAGAGCGGCGTCCACCGCGTCCAGCGCGTGCCAGTCACCGAAAGCGGCGGGCGAATCCACACCTCGGCGGCGACCGTGGCGGTGCTGCCCGAGCCCGACGAGGTCGATATCGAGATCAACCCGAACGACCTCAAGATCGATGTCTACCGCGCAAGCGGTGCGGGCGGGCAGCACGTCAACACCACCGATTCGGCGGTACGCATCACCCACCTGCCGACCGGCACGGTGGTGACCTGCCAGGACGGGCGCAGCCAGCACAAGAACAAGGCGCAAGCGCTGCAGGTGCTGCGCGCCCGCCTGTTCGAGGCGCAACGCGATTCGGCGCAAGGCGAGGAAGCCGCGGCGCGCAAGGCGATGGTCGGCTCGGGCGACCGCTCTGAACGGATCCGCACCTACAATTTCCCGCAAGGGCGCGTCACCGATCACCGCATCAACCTGACCCTGCACCGCCTGCCCGAAGTGCTCGAAGGGCATGGCCTGGGCGAACTGATCGACGCGCTGATCGCCGAGGACGAGGCCAAGCGCCTGGCGGCGATGGGTGAGTAAGCCCGCGACAGTCGCCGAAGCCATCCGCGCCGCGACCATCGAGCTCGGCGAAGGCACCGACACCGCCCGGCTTGCCGCCGAACTGCTGATGGCCGAGGCGCTCGACTGCACCCGCTCCGAAATGTTCCTCCGGCGGATGCACGATCCTGCGCCTGAGACCTATGCCGCACTAGTCGCCCGCCGCGCCACGCACGAACCGGTCGCCTACATCCGCGGCTACCAGGAATTCTTCGGGCTGGGCTTTCGCGTCACTCCGGATGTGCTGATCCCGCGCGGGGACAGCGAGGTACTGATCGAAGCGGCACTCGCAGCCAAGACTGATGCGCGCAGGGTGCTTGATCTCGGCACTGGCTCGGGCGCGCTGCTGCTCGCAGCTCTGAGCGAACTGCCAGAGGCCGAGGGCCTGGGGATCGACCGTTCAATCGCAGCCCTGACCGTTGCCACCGGCAATGCCCGCGCGCTGGGCCTGGCGACCCGCGCGCAGCTGCAGTTTGGCGACTGGACCCAGCCGGGGTGGAGCGCGGGCCTCGGCACGTTCGATGTGATCCTCGCCAATCCGCCCTATGTCGAGGCGGAGGCCGAGCTGGCCCCGACGGTACGCGAGCACGAACCCGCGCAGGCCCTGTTTTCCGGACCCGACGGACTGGACGATTACCGCATTCTGGTTCCCCAGATCCCGGCACTGCTCTCTTCGGGCGGGGTAGCGTTGATCGAAATCGGCCACACGCAGTCCGAGGCGGTAACTGCCTTGGCCACCCAAGCAGGCCTTGACGCCCAGCTGCATCTTGACCTTGCCGGGCGGCCACGCGCACTCGAACTCAAGTTTTCGCTTGGCAAGGAGCCCGTCAGCGCCTAAATCGAGTGCAGGCCAGCGCCGGTCCACTTTTGGTGAGACCCGCAGGCCAACTCCAGCATTTGCATGCAAGTGGCACTTTCGCCGCGCAGTTCAGCAGATGTCGGACCCACGATGCGCAATGGGCGCCCGTGGCACTGGGTCGCGCAGCCATGAAGTCGGAATTTCGGCCAAGCTGACGGATTAGGGAAACTAACCCCTTGAATAATAACAACAGCAATAATCGCGGTAACAATAACAATAACAACAACCGCAGGCGCGGCCGGGGCAATCGCCAGGGCGGCGGCGGTGGCGGTGGGCAGCAGCTCAACCGGATCGACAGCCGGGCGCGCGGCAATGCCCCGCAGCTGCTCGAAAAGTACCGCAAGCTGGCGCAGGACGCGCACCTTAACGGTGACCGCGTGCAAGCCGAATACTACCTGCAGTTCGCCGATCACTATTTCCGCGTCACCGCTGACAGCCGGGTCCGCCAGGACGAGCAGCGCACCCGCCCCGGCGAGCGCTGGGAAGGCGGTCAGGGCGAAGAAGGCGATGACGGCAACGATTTCTCGGTCGAAAGTGACTTCCCCAACTTCGATCAGCGCTATGACAATCGCGGCCCGCGTGAGGACCGCCCGCGCCAGGATGGCCCGCGCGAGCCACGCCGGGATGCCGAAGAGACCGCTGGGAACGAAGCCGAACCGAGCGACGATAGCGATGGTGAAGCGCAGCCCAACCCTTACGAGCCCCCCGCCAATCCCTTTGTCCGCGACCGTGGCCGCGGCGGGCTCAAGCCGCGCCGGGCCCCGCGCGCCGAGCGTAACGAAGCCGATGAGGCCGAATTGAACCAGACCGGGCTCGATCCGGCCTTGCTGCCTCCGGCGATCTCTGCGGCCCGCGCCGCCGCGCCGGATGATGACGATAACGTGGAAGCGGCCAAGCCGCGCCGTGGCCGTCCGCGCAAAAAGCCGCTCGACGGCGATGCCGGCGAAGCGCTCGAAACGGTAAGCTGATAGCCTGATTTGCCGCGGGTCTTTGCCCTCGCCCTGAAATACCCGCGGCTCGCAGCGCTGCTGCTTGGCGTGGTGTCGGCCTTCGGGTTTGAGCCCTGGGCCTTGTGGCCGCTGGCCTTGCTCGGCTTGGCCGGACTTATCGGACTGCTACGTCTTGCTCCCACCCGCAGGGCGGCGGCGGGGCTGGGTTGGAGCTTTGGGCTCGGCCAGTTCGCGATCGGCCTCAATTGGATCGCGACAGCATTTACCTACCAAGCGGCGATGCCCTACTGGCTCGGCTGGCTCGCGGTGGTGCTGCTGGCGATCTACCTTGCGGTCTACCCTGCCCTTGCGACCCTCGCCGCATGGCACGCGCGCGCCAATAGTCTTGCGCTGGTTCTGGCTCTCGCTGGCAGCTGGATCGCGGCCGAGTGGCTGCGCGGCTGGGTCTTCACCGGCTTTCCGTGGAACCCGCAAGGCGCGGTGCTGCTCGGTACCTTTGATCATCCAGGCGCAGCGCAGGCCTTGCCATGGCTCGGGACCTACGCGCTTTCCGGTCTTGCCGTGCTGATGGCTGGTATGTGGCAAGCCGGTCTCGGCAATTACCGCCGTGGTCGCCGTGCCGTGATCTTGCTGTTGCTGCCGTTGCTGATCCAGATCGTGCCGACGCTTGTGCCGCCCAATCAAGACAGGCCAAGCAAGGTTCCCTTCGCACTGGTCCAGCCCAATATTCCGCAGGCCGAACTCAACGATCCGGCCAAGTTCCCCGAGAATTTCCAGCGGCTAGCGCGGCTCGTCCCGCCATCGAGCACCGGACCCACCACGCTGATCCTATGGCCCGAATCGGGAGTATCGGATTACCTGCGCAGCGGTTATCCGCCAGACTATTACATCGACACCTTCGGTGCCGATCCAGCGCTTGCGCGGGCAAGACTGGGTCGCCTCGTGGCCGATGGAAGAGTTTTGCTGACAGGCACGGTTGATCTCGAATTTCGCGGCGATCACCCAGTTGGCGCGCGCAACACGGTGACCGCAATCGACAGCACCGGTGCTCTCACCGCGAGCTACTCCAAGGCGCACTTGGTACCGTATGGCGAATACCTGCCGATGCGCAGCATGCTCACTCCGCTCGGGCTCAACCGGCTGGTCCCGGGAGATTTCGACTTCCTCCCCGGCCCCGGCCCGCAAACACTAGGCCTGGGTCAAATGAGCAAAGTGGGCATCCAGATCTGCTACGAGATCGTTTTCCCCGGCCACGTGATCGATGCCTCGCATCGCCCCGAATTTCTCTTCAATCCCTCTAACGACGGCTGGTTCGGCACATGGGGCCCGCCGCAACATCTGGCGCAAGCGCGGATGCGCGCGATCGAAGAGGGCATGCCGGTGCTGCGCTCGACTACCACCGGGATCAGCGCGGTGATCGACGCCAACGGCGTGGTTCGCCAGTCGATTCCGCTCAATGCCGCAGGCGTGCTGATCGGGCAGGTTCCTGCCGCTCATGCACCAACCCTGTTTGCCCGGTGGGGCAACCTGCTTTCGCTTGGCTGGGCGATGCTTCTTCTTGGCGCGTCACTGGTTGCGCTGCGCCGCCGACAGGGTTAGAGCGCGCAGGTCACATAAAGCTTTCTTTATATCGGAATCTCCATGCGCAACACTTACCTGTTCACCTCCGAAAGCGTTTCCGAAGGGCACCCTGACAAGGTTTCGGACCAAATCAGCGACGCGATCGTCGACTTGTTCCTGTCGAAGGACGCCGAAGCGCGGATCGCTTGCGAAACGTTGTGCACCACCCAGCTCGTGGTCCTGGCCGGTGAAATCCGCTGCA
>JBJTLY010000287.1:0-7959 GCA_046063275.1 Novosphingobium sp.
CGGTTCTTGCCCTCGGTGATGGTCACTTCGATCCAGCGGTTACGCCCGGTGCTGCGCTCGATATTGGCGTTGATGTTGCCATAGCGCATCCCGTCAATCTCGATCCCTTCGGACAGCGCCTCCAGCTCGTTCTGGGTCACATCGCCAAAGGTGCGCGCGCGATAGGTGCGCGGCACGCCCGAACTAGGCAGTTCCATCGCGCGCTTGAGCCCGCCGTCGTTGGTCAGCAGCAGCAGGCCCTCGGTGTTGAAGTCGAGCCGGCCGACCGGCATCACCCGCCCCGCGCCCTCGGGCAAGGCGTTGCGCAGTGCGGTGTAGATCGTCGGCCGCCCGGCGGGATCGCGCTCGGCGGTGATCAGGCCGGGGGGCTTGTGAAACGCATAGAGCTTGGCGGCCTCGGGCGCCTTCACAGGCCTGCCGTCAACCGTCACGCCTTTCAGGCTCGTGAGTACGGTGTTCGGTGTGGTCAGTACCTCTTCACCCAGCTTGACCCGACCATCGGCGATCATGCGCTCAACTTCGCGGCGACTGGCGATGCCAGCGCGGGCGAGGAGCTTGGCGATGCGGTCACCCTGACGAACTGGATCGGAATTACTCATCGCCGCGCCTTAGCCGGGGTGAGCCGCCGCGTCACCCCTCAGCGGTCGCCATCTGTTCTTCGAGCACTTCGTGGAACCGCCGGATCCCGCCTTCTAGCGTGCCGAGCGTCAAATTTGGTACGACCCCGGTGGTCAGCCCCTGCTGGCCCAGTTCGGCGGCGCGGAAGTCTTCGCTGGCGAAAACCCCGCCATCGAGCAGGTCCCAGCTGCGCTGCCAGTGGCGCTGCGCCTTTTCGTCCTTTGGAGGCTCGGGGATGAGCATGAAATCCTCGACCAGCGTGCGGTCATGTGCCTGCGGCCACAGCGCCATGACGTTGATATAGTCCGGGCTGATCACCAGCACCGTCCCCGGGAACAACTGGTAAGCAAAGGTGCCGACCCGGCGCAATTCGGTCATCTGGGTGAAGTCGACGCCTTCCAGTTCCTCGGCGCGGCACACCAGGCTGCGCTGGTGCGGGCCGATCTGGTCGCCGCTCGAGACACCGTCCTTGAAAAACGGCCCGATCGTTGCGGCGTGGAGCCGGGTGACGTGGTAGCTTTCGAGGAACGCGTCCATGATCAGCTTCCAGTTCGACGCGACGCTGTGCGTGCGCCGTTCGAACAGGTGGAGGCCGCGCATCCCGAACCGGTCGAAATCGTCGCCCAGTTCGCGCACGAGCGCGAAATCGGGCTCGGCGGCGGGGCTGAACCAGATCAGGCCGCCAGACTCGCTGCTCGGCAGCTCGATCAGTCCGTAAGTGCTCTTATCGAGACCCTCGAAGGTCTCGGGCCGGGGCAGGGCGAGCAGGCGTCCGTCGGTGGCATAGGTCCAGGCGTGATAGGGGCAGGTCAGCCTCTTCGAGCAATGGACTTCGCTGCCTTCGAGCAACCGCGTCCCGCGATGGCGGCAGACGTTCATGAACACATGCACCGCGCCGTCGCTGTCGCGGGTGATCAGCAGCGGCCTGCCGCTGGCGTCATGCGGCACGCTCATGTTCGCATCCGGAATCAGCGCTGAGGGACACAGCACCTGCGGCGCGCGAGCGAAGAGCAGGTCCGCCTCGCGCTGCCAGTGCGCGGGATCGGTGTAGACGCTGGCAGGGACGGTCTGCATCCCCCGATTGCTGCGGGTCTCGCCCATGGCAATCGCCTGCGCGAGGGCAAGTTGGCCAGCGGTTGGCGTCGAACGGGGAAGGGTCGTTGTCCGAGTCATCGTCCGCGCAGGATAGCGCAAAGTGACGCAAGGTCACGAAAATCGGTGGGCAGCCGCAAAACGGCTTTGCCGAGACGCTAAATTTTTGGTTTACTGTAATTCGTAGCTTTAACCGCGCGGCTCACGGGTCGCGGAAGGGGGTTCGATGACGATAAAGGTTTCGCGCAGGTCTGTGGTCGGCGGGGCGGCGGTCATGGTTGCGGCAACGGCAGCCCCCGCTGCAATGGCCGCGGTCGGCGATGCAGGGCGTCAGAAGCTCGCTGCTCGTCTTGCCAACGGCGGTGTGATCGAGAACGAGCATTTCGAATTCTTCGACGGCAAGCCGGTAATGCTCGGTGGTTCTGCCCGGTTCGAACTGCGCAATTGCCGGTTTACCTGGCATGGCAAGAAGCCCGCCGGCTATCTCGCCTTCGCCCGTCAGAATTCCGGCGAGGTGGCGAACTGCCTGTTCGAACATGCCTCGGGCGCGGCACGGCCGATGATCATCCGCAAGATCTGACCGGTCGCTTTTCCGCTCCGTCGGAGAAGCACCGTGCACAACGAAAGCCAGCCTGCTGCGCGCAGGCTGGCTTTCGTTCGATTCGACGTTAGGGTCTGCGCACCAGGACCAGGGAGAGGCATCGCATGGCCGAACAAGCCGCGCCGAAGGAACGACCAAAAGGATTGAAGCTGCTCGCTGCGGCTATGCGGAATCGTAAGTCGGCCTGCATGCTCGGTTTTGGCTTCTCATCGGGGCTACCCTACGCCCTGCTGGTAGGCCAATTGCCGACATGGATGAGTGATTCAGGATATAAGAATGTCACAATTGGCATTCTTTCGTGGATCGGGTTGTCGTACGCATTCAAGTTTCTTTGGTCTCCCGTCGTCGATCGCTTGCAGCTCCCGTTCTTGGAGCGGATCGGACGGCGCAAGAGCTGGATCATGCTTTGCCAAGTGGTGCTTGTCGCAGCGCTAATCGGCCTTGTAGTGACGCGGCCTGAAGGTAATCTGGGCACGTTTGCTGTCTTCGCGTTTGTCGGTGCGCTGGCGTCAGCAACACAGGACATTGCGGTAGATGCTTGGCGGATTGACCAGGCCGACGAGACAGTACCGATCGAGATACTAAGCCCGGTTTACCAGTTCGGCTATCGGACTGCAGCTATTGTTGGGGGCGCATTTGCGCTTTTCCTTGCTGCCCGCATGAGTTGGCCAGCCGTATACGGTATCATGGCTGCATTGATGGGACTGTTGGTCCTGTTGACTCTGAGTGCGCCTGATTCACTGCGCCCTGACAAAGCCGCCTTGCATAGCGCTCTGGCTCAACCCGGAGAGCTTTTGCCCGGCGTACGGGCAATCGCTTTGGTGGTCGTCGGACTGGGTTGGATTTGGGCCATAGGCCGTCTGATTTCTTTCATGATTTTGGTGCTGGACCCCGCGCCTGGCGCGAAGCCACCTTCTGTGGCCGACTTCACGAAATACAATGCGCCTTGGATCGTTGGGGCAACGGTTCTGCTGCCATTGATTGTCGCCGCCGTGACCAACTGGATGAAGGTGCGCAAAAAGGCAATTCTCGTCGAAGTCGATGAGCATCATTCAAGCATACGCACTGCTGCAAATCACCTTTACAGCGCGCTGGTTTCCCCTTTGGCAGAATTGTCTGGGCGCCTCGGTTGGGGCGTACTGGTGCTGATCGGCTTAATCCTCACATATTCGCTCTGTTATAACGTTTGGGTGACTTTCGCGAACCCGTTCTATCTGAATTACTTGCACTACACAAAAGACGAGATTGCGTTTGCGTCCAAAATTTTCGGCATCTTCATGACCATGTTCGGGATCAGTTTGGGAGGGTACTGTTTTGCCCGCTTCGGTCGTTTCCCAACCCTACTTCTTGGTGCACTGCTGCCGATTCTTGGCAATCTCGCTTATGCCGATCTTGCAGACGGTGGACCCGTGATCGACGCCATCGTGTTGCCACTGTTCGGCTGGACCAGCGCGGAACCGAGAATGCTTCGAATTCTAGCCGCGATTGCAATTGAGAACGTTACTGTCGGCCTTGCCGGTGCCGCTTTCGTTGCATACGTGTCGTCGGTGGTGAACAAGCAATACACGGCGGTCCAGTACGCCTTGCTTTCGTCCCTGACGTTCCTGATAGGTGGCATCGGCCGCGGCGTTGCCGGGGAACTGATGGATAGCGCGGGCTATGCCTATGTGTTCCGTGCGACCGCTGTCATGGGACTGGTGGCCGTCGCATTTGTGCTAGCCGAATGGGCGCGCACAAGCAGAGAAGCGAGGCTCAGTCAGGCCACTCCCGGTTGAGCCGCAGCACCTCACCCGCAAGGTAGAGCGATCCGGCGATCAGCACGGTATCGGGTCCGTCACCGCTCCCGAACAGCCATTCTGCCGCCTGTTCCAGGTTGAACGCCGGATAGCATTCGCGCGGGCTGGCCTTGCTCTGGGCATAGGCAGCCACATCGCGTGGATCGTGATGCGCGTGACCGCCGAGCGGCACGACGTAAGCCTTGCGAACTTCAGGGGCGAGGGGGAACAGGACGTCTTCGATCCTGCGGTTGCTGAGCAGCCCGAAAATCAGGTCGTAAGGCGCATAAGGCTTCATCGCCTCAGCCAAGGCTTCGGCAGCCGCGCGGTTGTGGGCTCCGTCGAGCAGAACGGTTTTGCCGGGCATCAGGTCGGTCAGGGGGCCTGGGCCGAGTTCCTGCAGCCGCGCCGACCAGCGCGCGTTGCGGATGCCTTGCGCCATGGCGTCAGGTGCAACCTCTACCTGTGTCTGGTGCCGCAGCATTGCCACTGCCAGCGCGGCATTGTCTGCCTGATGCGCTCCGGCCAGCGCGGGCAGGGGCAGATCGAGTTCCCCGAAGCGGTCGCGATAGTCCAAACCGCCGCTCATCCTGAGCCTGTCGAAGGAGGCGAACCAATCTAGATCGCGGATTGCGGTCTTGGCGCCGACCAGCATCGCCTGTTCGATGATCGTTCGGGTCATGTCGGGGCGGTAGGCTTGCGTAACCAGCGGCACTCCGGGGCGGGCGATCCCGGCTTTCTCGAAGGCGATCCGGCACAGCGGTTCCTGCGGCACATCTTCCTCGGGCACCAACAGGAAGCCCTCATGGTCGATGCCCAGGTTGGCAATCCCGCAGGCGGCTTGGCCATCGAGCACGTTGGTCGCATCGAACCGGCCGCCCAATCCGACTTCAATTACGCAGACGTCAGCCGGTTCGCGGTGGAAAGCGAGGAAAGTCGCAGCTGCGGTGACTTCAAAGAAGCTTGGCGCCAAGTCTTCGCCTGCATCGAGTACTTCCTTGAGCAGCGCAGCGAGATGGTCGTCTTCAATCAGCTTGCCGGCGATGCGGATGCGTTCGTTGTAGCGCACC
Organism: Novosphingobium sp.; assembly: GCA_046063275.1. Taxonomy (GTDB): domain Bacteria; phylum Pseudomonadota; class Alphaproteobacteria; order Sphingomonadales; family Sphingomonadaceae; genus Novosphingobium. The sequence continues at coordinate 5,157 of JBJTLY010000287.1, forward strand.
AGATGCGGCTTGGTCGCGGCGTGGACCTTGTAGCCTTGCGCTTCCAGCATCGCGCGCAGAAAGGCGCAGGTCGAGCCTTTGCCGTTGGTTCCGGCGAAGTGGAAGAAGGGCGGGAGGGTGCGCTGCGGGTTGCCGAGGCGATCGAGCAGCGCATGGATCGTTTCGAGCCCGAACCGGCCTTGCGGCAGGCTCAGCGCGGCGAGGCGATCGAGCTGGGCCTGGACCGCGGGGGAATCGGAAGTGGCGAAATCGCGCAATCAATCCTCCCCGAACCGGGGAGGGGGACCATGCGCAGCATGGTGGAGGGGTACGCGCAGTGGTTGCAACGCCTCGAGGTAGGGACCACTCGCCCGTACCCCTCCACCACCTGCGGTGGTCCCCCTCCCCGTGCCGGGGAGGATCATCAAGCCGCCGCCTTCGCGCCCAGATAATCCAATACGCTGGCCAGCGTATCACGCAGCTTGTGCCGGTGCGTGACCATGTCGATCATGCCGTGCTCAAGCAGATACTCCGCCCGCTGGAAGCCTTCGGGCAACTTCTCGCGGATCGTGTCCTGGATCACCCGCTGCCCGGCAAAGCCGATCAGGCAGCCGGGTTCGGCGATGTGGACGTCGCCCAGCATGGCGTAGCTCGCGGTCACGCCGCCGGTGGTCGGATCGGTCAGCACCACCACATAGGGCAGCCCGGCGCGCTTGAGGCGCTGGATCGCTACCGTAGCCTTGGGCATCTGCATCAGGCTGAGGATGCCTTCCTGCATCCGCGCGCCGCCGGCAGCGGTGCAGATCACGTAGGCGCACTTTTCCTTGATCGCGCGGTCGGCCCCGGCGACGAAAGCCTGACCCACCGCCATGCCCATCGATCCGCCCATGAAGGCGAAGTCCTGCACGCCGAGCACGCATTTGTGCCCCTCGATCGCGCCGAACGCATTGGTCAGCGCATCAGGATGCGGGTTGGCGAGGCGCGCAGCTTTGAGCCGGTCGGGGTACTTCTTCTGGTCGCGGAACTTGAGCGGGTCTTCCTTGACCTTGGGCGATTCAAGGATCGTGAAGCCTTCGTCGAGCAACTGCGCAAACCGCGCATCGGCCCCGATCCGGCCGTGGTGGTCACACCGCGGGCAGACATTCTGGTTTTCCTCGTACTCCTTGGTGAACAGCATTTCCTTGCACGAAGGGCAGCTGATCCACAGGTTGTCGGGGGTGTCGCGCTTGTCCTGAAAGGGCAGCGCCTTGCGAACACGGTCTAGCCAGCTCATGCGGTAACTCCGTGGACCGCTTGGACCACTGTCCAAAGCAAGAAAAATTGGCGGTTTTCGGAAGCTCGGAACAGCCGGGTCGGGATGGTCGGTTGCGATGTCATCGGCGCCTCATGGCACATTTGGGCAATGTAGGACAATGCAGCTTACCTGGCGCCGTGGACCGCTTCGGCGAGCGCCGCCGTAAGCTCGCGTACCGGACCTGCGGCATTGGCGCCGTGCTGCGCGACCAGTTCGACCAGCGCCGAGCCGACCACCACGCCGTCCGCTACCTTGGCGATCTGCGCGGCCTGTTCGGGGGTACGCACGCCGAAGCCGACTGCGACCGGAATTGTCGCGCTGGCCTTCAGCCGGGCGACGGCCTCCTCGATGCTCGCCTGTGCGGCCTGCTGCAGCCCGGTGATCCCGGCGACCGAGACGTAATAGAGGAACCCCGACGAACCATCGAGCACCGCTGGCAGCCGCGCCGCATCGGTGGTCGGGGTGGCGAGGCGGATGAGGGCGACGCCCGCGCCGCGCAAGGCGGGTCCAAGCTCGGGGTCTTCCTCGGGCGGGATGTCGACGCAGATCACCCCGTCGACCCCGGCCTTGACGCATTCGGCCGCGAACCATTCCGGCCCGCGCGTGATCATCGGGTTGGCATAACCCATCAGCACCAGCGGGGCATCGGGGTGTCGCGCACGGAACGCTGCGGCGAGGGCGAAGATATCGGCGGTGGTGGTCCCCGCGCCCAGGCTGCGCAAGTTCGCCGCCTGGATCGCCGGGCCATCGGCCATCGGATCGGTGAACGGCATCCCCAGCTCGATCACATCCGCGCCGCCCTCGACCAGCGCGTCGAGGATATCGGCTGTCGGCCCGTCGCCCCCGGTGACGAAGGTGACGAGGGCTGGATGGCCTTTGGCGAAGGCGGATTGGAGGCGGGTCATTTAGTGCGACTCCCTCGGGCAATTCCGATGAAGATCGCAAGCAACAAGTTGGAGCCGAGAATTTCCGGATCGAAAAACTCGCTTTGCCCCGGAGAAATCAGGAAAGCGACGAATGCTCGAATGGTCAATGCTGCCGCGAAGATTCCAAAGAACCATATTAAGCCAGTCTTCCAAGCCGCACTCACAGCTCCACCCCCAGATGCTCCGCCACCGAGAAGATGTCCTTGTCCCCCCGTCCGCAGAGGTTGGCGAGGATGATGCTGTCCTTCGGCATCGTCGGCGCGACCTTCTTTACCGCCGCAATCGCATGCGAAGGTTCCAGTGCTGGGATGATACCCTCTGTCCGGCACAGCAACTGGAACGCATCGAGGGCTTCATTGTCGGTCACTGAGGTGTAATCGACCCGGCCGACTTCCTTGAGCCACGAGTGCTCCGGCCCGATCCCGGGATAGTCGAGCCCGGCGCTGATCGAGTGGCCTTCGACGATCTGGCCGTCTTCGTCCTGCAGCAGGTAGGTCTTGTTGCCGTGGAGAATGCCCGGGCGTCCGCCCGCCAGACTCGCCGCATGTTCCTTGGCGAGTCCAGATGCTCCGCCGCACCGGCCGCCTGCCCGACCTGCTGGTCG
>JBJTLY010000288.1:0-10736 GCA_046063275.1 Novosphingobium sp.
ATGTTGAGCACCAGCTCGGCGTTCGACAGTTTCCTGGCGATCTCGCGCGAGGTGCGCATCGTGGTTTCCTCGTCGCCCGAGAACTGCAGGATGATGGTGCGCTTGGGCTTGTAGCCCGAGCGGCGCAGCTCGATCAGGCTGGAAGTCGCCATCGCCCCATCGAACTTCATATCGCTCGCCCCGCGGCCGAACAGGTAGCCGTTTTCGACCACCGGGGTGAACGGATTGCGTTCCCAGTCCGCGGGCTTCGCTTCGACCACGTCCATATGCCCGGAGATGACCAGCGGCTTGAGACTGGGATCGCTGCCCGGCCAGGTCGCGATCAGGTAGGCGGTATCGCGAAACGGGGTGATCTCCACCTGGCCGTCCTGCCATCCACCCGCGACCAGCGCCTGCTTGACCACCTGCAACGCCTCTCCGGTCTTGTTGCCCTCGCCCTCGACCGAGCGGAGCGCAATCAGCTGCTTGGCGAGGGCCAGCGTCTGCGCTTCGGCGGCGGGATGCGCGGCGGGCTTGGCCGGCTTGGCGGCAAGCTGCGGCGCGGCGACTCCGGCGAGCAGGGCGATGATGAGCGGTGTGACGGCGTAGCGCATGGGCGAATCTCCTGTTGGCCAGAGACTTAGGCCGATGCCGCACTGGCGGTAAAGGGCCGCAGCTCGGTAGTGCCATCGGCAACCCACCTCACAAAAAATTAACATGGCTAAGTGTAAGCGGTCGCAGCCAAAAAACAGGGTCGGCGAAAAGCTTATGGTCAGCAAGCAGGCGGCGCTCCGCGTCGCCATTCCGGAAGAGCTGCGCGATTGGGTCGATAATCGGCTCATTTCCGCGCACATCCGGATGGTGCGGTCGATGGTGCTCGGTACGCTGCTCAATGCGGTTGTACTCACGCTGGCGCTGATCGACCAGATTCCGCTGATCCATGTTGCGCTGTTCAGCTGCTCGATGGTTGCAGCGTGTCTACACCGGTTGTGGCTGGCCGAGGGGATCGAACGCGGCCGCAGGCGGCGGAACAATGCCAAGATCATGACTGCCTTCAGTCTCAACTCGTTGTGGCTGGGGCTTAACGTGGGCATTCTGGCGGCGCTCTGGCTGCCCGTGGTTTCACCGGGAGTGCAGTTGCTGATCGCGGTTTGCGTGGTCAGCCAGATCGCCTCGGCTGCTTACACCATCCGCACCTTGCCCAAGGCGGCGAAAATCTATGTTGTCGCCCAGGCGATCGGCCTTGCCATCGGCCTTGCCCGACTGGGCAATCTGACCGCGCTGGCGACCACGGCGGTGGCGATGGTGGCAAGCGCCCTGCTGGTGCGCATGGCTTACCACGCCCACGACTTGTTCGTGACCCGCATCCTCTCTGATCGCGAACTCCACGGCGCGGCGCGCACGGTGAAGCTGCTGCTCAACGAGTATGAGGAAAACGGGTTCGACTGGCTGTTCGAACTCGATTCCGGAATGCAGCTGACCAACGTTTCGGCGCGCTTCGCCGAAGCGGCGGGCGAACCTGCCGAACAGCTTGCCGGACGCCCGCTGCCGAGCCTGTTCGCTCCGGGATCGCGCCGTGACGAGCTTGCCCAAGCGCTGGTTTCAGGCCGACCGCTGCGTTCGCTGGTGGTCGCGCTGGACGGTTTGGGCGAGACCGGACCGCGCTGGTGGTCGATCAGCGGCCGGCCCAGCCATTCGGATGACGGCGTTCATTATCGCGGGGTGATCTCCGACGTGACCGAGCTGCGCCAGGCCGAACAGCGCGCGCAGCAAATGGCGCATTTCGATGCCTTGACCGGCCTGCCCAATCGCAGCCAGTTCAATCACACACTGTCGGACCTGTTCAACAATCATCAGGATGGCGAGCACATTGCCCTGATCCTGCTCGATATCGATCACTTCAAAAGCATCAACGACATGCACGGCCACCCAGTCGGCGATGCCTATCTGCGCATGTTCTCCAGCCGCCTGGTTTCGGTGGTCGGGACCAGCGGACTCGGCGGAAGCGAGCCGATGGTGGCGCGGCTCGGCAGCGACGAGTTTGCGGTCGCGGTAAGCGGGGGCGATGCCTGCGATCATGCGGTGCGGTTGGCCGAACTGCTGGTGGTGACCATGGGCGAACCGCTGACTGTCGAAGGCTTCGAACTGCCGTGCGCAGTCAGCCTGGGCATCGCGCTGGCCCCGTTCCACAGTGACAGCCAAGCCCAGCTGCAGAGCTATGCCGACATCGCTTTGGGCGCGGCCAAGAGCGGCGGGCGCGGCAACTGGGAAATGTTCGAGTCCGGGATGGATGCGCGGCTCCACGAACGCCATACGCTGGCCCGCGACCTGCGCCACGCGGTCAGCCGCGGCGAGCTCAAACTGTTCCTCCAGCCGCTGGTCGACGTCGCGAGCGAGGCAAAGACCGGATACGAGGCACTGCTGCGCTGGCAGCATCCGGAGCGCGGGCTGGTGCCGCCCGACGTGTTCATTCCGATCGCCGAGGAAACCGGCCTGATCGTCAGCATCGGCGAATGGGTGATCCGCACCGCCTTTGCCGAAGCCGCGACATGGCCGGGCGAAGAAGTGATCGCAATCAACCTGTCGCCGATCCAGTTCTCCAGCCCCAATCTGCTCCCGGTGATCGTCAATGCGCTGGGTGAGACCGGGATCGCCCCGGGCCGGGTCGAGTTCGAGATCACCGAAGGCGTGCTGCTTGGCGATTCCGAAGCCAACATCGACATGCTGTGCCGGATGCAGGCATTAGGGCTGAAGATCGCGCTCGACGATTTCGGCACCGGCTATGCCTCGCTGAACTACCTGCTGACCTTCCCGTTCGACAAGATCAAGATCGACCGCAGCTTCATCGCCAGCCTTTCCACCCGCCCCGAATCGCGCGCGATCGTCGCCTCGATGATCGGCCTCGCCAATGCGCTGGGCATGTGCACTCTGGCCGAAGGTGTGGAAGATGCAGGCCAGCTCGACCAGCTCAAGGCGCAAGGCTGCCGCATGGTCCAGGGCTGGCTGTTCGGCAAGGCGCTGCCCAGCGAGGAGTACCACCCGCGCGCGGCGCAGCCGGCGAGTGAAGTGGTGCCGCCGATCCGCCTGCCGCGGCAGCGCAAGGTGCGCCGCTCACAGACGTATTCACAGCGCAAGCGGGCCTGATATGGCCTGCGCCGCACTGGCGCACCCCTGCCCCGGCTGCTAACCCGGCACCCTGCCCCGACGCTTGGTCGTGCGGGGCACGGGAGTGACCTGGCATGAGCTTCACTGCAGACCGCTTGCTGCTGTTCGGTGCAACCGGCGACCTTGCCCAGCGCATGTTGCTGCCCTCGCTGTGCGCGCTTCACGATGACAAGCTGATCGCGCCCGAACTGGTGATCATCGGTACCGCCCGGTCCGAATACGACGATGAAAGCTACCAGGCCTTCGCCCGTGATGCGCTCAACAAGTACCTGCCTGATTTCCGCAAGCCCGCGATCGACAGCTTCCTGCCGCGGCTCAAGTACCAGGTGCTCGACGCGACGCAGGCCGATCACTTCACCGAACTGTCGGATGAAATCGGCATGGTCGACAAGGGTATGGCGATCTTCCTTTCGACCGCGCCGAGCCTGTTCGAACCGACCATCGCCGGGCTGACCAAGGCTGGCCTCACCGGTGACAAGGTGCGGATCGGGCTCGAAAAGCCGCTCGGCACCGACCTTGCTTCAAGCCGCGAGATCAACGACGCGGTCGCCGCAGCCTTCCCCGAAGACCGCATATTCCGGATCGATCACTATCTCGGCAAGGAAACGGTCCAGAACCTGCTCGCGCTGCGCTTTGCCAACATCATGTTCGAACCACTGTGGAACGCCGCGCACATCGATCATGTCCAGATCACCATCGCCGAAACCGTCGGACTGGAAGCGCGCGCGGGCTATTATGACGGCACCGGGGCGCTGCGCGACATGGTCCAGAACCACATGCTCCAGCTGCTCGCGCTGCTCGCGATGGAACCGCCGACCAGCTATGACGCGATCCCGATCCAGGACGAAAAGGTCAAGGTCCTGCGCGCTCTGCGCCGGGTCGCGCATACCGAAGCGGTGACCGGGCAATACCGCAAGGGCGCTATCGAAGGCCAGCCGGTCCCCGGTTACGACGACGAGCTGGGCAAGGATTCGGACACCGAGACCTTTGTCGCGATCAAGGCCCACGTCGACAACTGGCGCTGGCAGGGGGTGCCGTTCTACCTGCGCACCGGCAAGCGCCTGCCCGAACGCAAGACCGAGATCGTGATCAACTTCCGCGCTATCCCGCATTCGATCTTCGGCTCGCGCGGAGCCAAGACCCAGCCCAATGCGCTGGTCATCGGGATCCAGCCAGAAGAAAACATCCAGCTGCAGCTGATGGCCAAGGTCCCCGGGCTCGACCGCGAAGGGATCCGACTGCGCAAGGTCCCGCTCGACATCGCGATGCCCGATGCCTTCGCCGGCCCCAAGAAGCGGATCGCCTACGAACGCCTGCTGCTCGATCTGATCGAGGGCGACCGCACCCTGTTCGTGCGGCGTGACGAGGTTGAGGCGCAGTGGACCTGGATCGACCAGATCCGTGCCGACTGGACCGAACATGGGGTCAAGCCCAAGGCTTACTCGGCAGGAAACTGGGGGCCTTCGGCGGCGATCGCGCTGGCCGAGCGCGACGGGGTTACCTGGCATGACTAGGCTGCATCCTGCGGTCGAGCGGGTTACCCAGCGGATCATCGACAAGTCCAGGGACAGCCGCCGCCGCTACCTCAAGCTGATCGAGCGCGAAGCCGAGAAGTTCCCCGGGCGCGGCGCACTGTCGTGCTCGAACCTGGCGCACGGCTTTGCTGCGGCGCTGGAAGACAAACCCGCGATCAAGTCCGGGCGCGGGCCGAACCTGGCGATCGTCACCGCCTACAACGACATGCTTTCGGCGCATCAGCCTTACGCACGCTATCCCGAAGCGATGAAGCTCTACGCCCGTGAAGTCGGCGCCACCGCGCAGGTCGCGGGCGGGGTCCCGGCGATGTGCGATGGGGTGACCCAGGGCCAGGACGGCATGGAGCTGTCGCTGTTCAGCCGCGATACGATCGCGCTCTCCACCGCCGTGGCGATGAGCCATGCGATGTTCGACGGCATGGCGCTGCTCGGCATCTGCGACAAGATCGTCCCCGGACTGGTGATCGGCGCGCTGCGGTTCGGCCACTTGCCGGCGATTTTCGTGCCCTCGGGTCCGATGCCGAGCGGCCTCGCCAACAAGGAAAAGCAGAAGGTCCGCCAGCTCTACGCTGAAGGCAAGGCGACCCGCGCCGACCTGCTCGAGAGCGAAAGCGCGAGCTATCACTCGCCCGGCACATGCACCTTCTATGGCACCGCGAACTCGAACCAGATGATGATGGAGCTGATGGGGCTTCATATCCCCGGCAGTGCCTTTGTACCGCCCAACACCCCGCTGCGTTCGGCGCTGACCCGCAAGGCGGTTCACCGTCTGACCGAGATCGGGCGAGAGAGTCAGGACTACCGCCCGATGGGCCGGGTGGTCGACGAGAAGGCGATCGTCAACGCTTGCGTCGGCCTGCTCGCCACCGGCGGTTCGACCAACCACGCGATCCACATACCGGCCATGGCGCGTGCCGCCGGAATCCGGATCGACTGGCAGGATATCGACGAACTCAGCGCAGCGGTGCCGCTGATCGCCCGGGTCTATCCCAACGGCGGCGCCGACGTGAACCACTTCCACGCCGCCGGCGGCATGGGCTACGTCGTGCGCGAATTGTTGGACAATGGTCTAATCCATTCAGATATAATGACAATTTCTGAAAAGGGTATGGCCGGTTACGCCGAGGAGCCGGCGCTTGAGACGGGCGCGTTGGAGTCACCTTTAGTAACCTTTCGCGCCGCCCCACGTGAAAGTGGGGACCCCACCATCCTCGCGCCCGTCACTGCGCCGTTCAAGGCCGATGGCGGCATGCGGCTGGTCAAGGGCAACCTCGGCCGCGCCACTTTCAAGACCAGCGCAGTCGATCCCGAACGCCTGACGATCGAGGCACCGTGCCGGGTGTTTTCGACGCAGGAAGAGGTCCAGGCAGCGTTCAAGGCGGGCGAGCTCAACGGCGACGTCATCGTGGTGGTCCGCTTCCAGGGCCCACGCGCCAACGGCATGCCCGAACTGCACAAGCTGACCCCGCCATTGGGCGTGCTGCAGGACCGCGGCCACAAGGTTGCGCTGGTCACTGACGGGCGCATGTCGGGCGCGAGCGGCAAGGTTCCCGCGGCGATTCACGTCACCCCCGAAGCTCTGGCCGGCGGCGCGATCGGCTATCTGCGCGATGGTGACCGGGTGCGGCTCTGCGCCGAGACTGGCACGCTCGAAGTGCTCGAAGACATCTCCGACCGCCAGCCCGCTCCGGCACCACAAGCTGAAATGGGCATGGGCCGCGAGCTCTTCGCGATGCTTCGCCGCTACGCCGACGGGGCCGAGCACGGCGGATCGGCCATGCTTGCTGAGGCCGGGCTGTGAGCACCCAGATCGTCACGGTCGATATCGGCGGCACCCACGCGCGCTTTGCCCTGGCCGAGATCGACGGCGCCTGTTCGGTCACGCTCGGTGAGCCGGAGACGCTCCACACCAAGGACCACGCCAGCTTCCAGACCGCGTGGGAGCACTTCGCCGAGATCAAGGGCGGCAAGCTGCCCGATGCGGTCGCCATCGCGATAGCCGGCCCGGTCGGCGGCGAGGTGATCCGCTTCACCAACAATCCCTGGGTGATCCGCCCCGCGCTGATCCCGGAAAAGCTCGGCGCGAGCCGTTATACCGTGATCAACGATTTCGGCGCGGTCGGCCATGCCGTAGCCTGCGCTGGATCGGAGCATTTCGTCCACCTTGCTGGCCCCGACGTGCCCTTGCCCGAAGCGGGCACGCTCTCGATCGTCGGCCCCGGCACCGGCCTTGGCGTGGCACACATCTGGCGCAACGGCAGTGAATACCGCGTGCAGGCGACCGAGGGCGGGCATGTCGACTATGCTCCGCTCGATTCGATCGAGGACGCGATCCTTGCCCGCCTGCGCCAGCGCTATCGCCGGGTATCGGCCGAGCGTGTCGTCTCCGGCCCGGGCCTTGTAGATATCTACGAAGCGCTCGCCGGCATGGAAGGCCGCGCAATCCAGCCGCAGGACGATCGCACGTTGTGGGGCCTCGGTACCAGCGGAGAAGACAGCCTTGCCGCCGCTGCAGTCGACCGGTTTTGCCTGTCGCTCGGTTCATTCGCCGGTGACATGGCGCTGGCTCAGGGCGCGAGCGGGGTGGTGATCGCCGGTGGCCTCGGCCTGCGGATCAAGGATACCCTGCTGCGTTCGGGCTTTGCCAACCGCTTCACCGCTAAGGGCCGCTTCCAGAGCCTGATGGAAGCCTTGCCGGTTAAGCTCATCACCCATCCCCAGCCCGGCCTGTTCGGCGCCGCGGCGGCTTTTGCCAAGGAACATCTGTCGTGACCCGGATCGAAGAAATCATGCGTATGGCCCCGGTGATCCCGGTGCTGGTGATCGAGGACGTGGCTCACGCGGTGGCAATCGCGCAGGCGCTGGTTGCGGGCGGGCTGCCGGTGCTCGAAGTGACGCTGCGCACCGCGAGCGCGCTCGACGTGATCCGCGAGATGAAGCAGGTCCCCGGCGCGATTGTCGGCGCTGGCACGGTGCTCAATGAACACGCGCTCGAGGACGCGCTGTCGGCGGGGAGCGAGTTCATCGTCTCACCGGGCCTCACCGACAGCCTCGCCAAGGCGGCGATTGCCGGGAACGTGCCGTTCCTGCCGGGCACGGCCACCGCCAGCGACGTGATGCGCGGGCTCGATCTGGGGCTTGACCGCTTCAAGTTCTTCCCCGCCGAAGCCAACGGCGGGATACCCGCGCTGAAAGCCATCGCCGCGCCGTTTGGCATGGCAAAGTTCTGCCCGACCGGCGGAATCACGCAAGCGACTGCGCCCGACTGGCTCGCGCTCGATGCCGTGCTGTGCTGCGGTGGATCGTGGCTGGTCGGCAAGGGAGCGCCCAATGTGGCGGCAATCGAAGCCGCGGCGCGCGCCGCGCGCGCGCTCGCCGGATGAGCCTGCTCGCCGAGCTCGATGCGCGGCTCCAGGAGCTGCACCTTCGCACTGCGGAAACCCCGCTGTTCAATCCGGTGTTCCAGCTCAGCCTCGAACTGTCGCGGCGGATCGAGAGCGGCGAACTGCCGCTGGCCGAAGTCGCCAATCTCGTCGCCGAGCTGGAGTGCGAAGGGCTTCTGGCGCGCGCCGCGCGGCTTGAGCGGCTGGTTGCACCGCTCAGTGAAAGCGAAAACCACCAGCGGATCGCCACCTTGGTCGGCACGCCCGACTTCGAAAGCTTCGCCGCGCGGGTGCGGCAGCCGTTTCTCCACGTGGTGTTCACCGCACACCCGACCTTCCTGCTGACCCGCCGCCAGAGCGAAGCGGTCGCAAATGCCGCCACCGCCGGGGCAATCGAAGCGGGAACCGCCTGCGTCGCCCCGCACCTCCGCGACGCGATCACGCTCGACAGCGAGCACGCCGATGCCATGGCCGCCATAGCCCGCGCCCAAGCCGCCCGCGACAGTATCAACCGGCAGCTCCTGTCCGAAGCGCGGCGGCGCTGGCCCGGTCAGTGGCAAAGCCTCAATCCGCTGCCGCTGCGCTTCGCCAGCTGGGTCGGCTACGATATGGACGGGCGCACCGATATCTCGTGGGCCACCTCGCTGCGCTATCGCCTGTCCGAAAAGGCCGAGCGGCTGGCGAGCTATGCGGCGATGCTGGACCTGGCAGCGCCTGAGATCGCCGCACGGCTGCGCTGCGCCGCCGACTACGCCAGCGCCATGGCTGCGCGACTTGCGGTCGATCTGTCGGAACCCGCCGCGTTGTCGGACGCGGCCAACGCACTCACTGCGCCGCACGAAGACAAGCTAACCAGCCTCAGCGCGATCGTCAGCGAACTGGAAGCACAGGCAGCGCAGGCCGATGCGACGACCGCCGAAGCCATGCTGGTCGCCGCCGCAGCGATGCGCGCCGATGGGCTTGGGATGAGCTGGATCCACTTCCGAGTGAACTCATCGCAGCTCCAGAACGCAATCCGCCGCCGGATTGACCCCGAGGGCAAGCTCGATCTCGCCAGCCAGGCGGCGCTGATGCGGATGCGCGAGCTGCTCGCCGAAGTGCAGCCGCTGCGCGCCAATTTCGCCGCGCTGGCGATCGAGAATTCGACCGCAGTGCGACAGTTCCTGGCGATGGCGCAAATCCTCCACCACGTCGACGCCGATGCGCCGATCCGCATGCTGGTGGCCGAATGCGAACAGCCGACGACCGTGCTCGCCGCGCTGTACTTCGCCAAACTGTTCGGAATTGCCGACAAGGTCGACGTCTCGCCCTTGTTCGAAACCGAAAGCGCGCTCGAACACGGTGGTCGCTTCCTCGACGCCCTGCTCGCCGAGGACGCCTATCGCGATTACGCCCGCCAACGCGGCCGCGTCGCGATCCAGACCGGGTTTTCGGATGCCGGGCGGTTCGTCGGCCAGATCCCCGCCGCGCTGGCGATCGAGCGGCTGCAAGGCCGCCTCAGCGAAGCGATGGTCGCCAACGGCCTGACCGACGTGAGCGCCCTCGTGTTCAACACCCACGGCGAAAGCATGGGCCGCGGCGCGCACCCGTCGAGCTTCGCCGACCGTGTTGCCTGGCCGCTATCCCCCTGGGCACGGCGGCGGTTCGTTCGCGCGGGCGTGCGATTGGAGCCAGAGGTCAGCTTCCAGGGCGGCGACGGTTACCTGTTCTTCGGCACTCCCGAACTGGCGCTCGCCACGCTCACCCGCTTTGCCGAAGCCGCTCCGGCCAGCACCGATCCCGACGCTGCGCCCGATCCGTTCTATCGCCGCACCGATCTCAGCCTCGATTTCTATCGCGCGATCCGCCGCATCCAGCAGGATTATCTGCACAGCCGGACCTATCCGCGCGCGGTTACCGCGTTCGGCCTCGGGCTGCTCAACGACACCGGCAGCCGCAAGAGCCGTCGCCAGTCGGACCTTGCCGCCGACCGCGAGATGAGCCTGCGCCAGATCCGCGCGATCCCGCACAACGCAGTGCTTCAGCAGCTGGGCTATCCGGTCAACGTGATCGCCGGGTTCGGCACCGCGGCCGAAGGCAATTACGAGGCGCTGGCCGACCTGCTGACCACGAGCGAGCGCGGGCGGCAACTGGTCCGCCTGGTCCGCGCTGCCAATGCGCTCGCCAGCATCAAGACCGTCGCGGCGTTCGGTGAGCTGTTCAACTCGGCCTATTGGGCAAGTCGGCCCTATCGCGGCGATGAAACCGGGGTGTCCGAAAGCTGCCTTGCGCTCGCCGAGTATCTCACCACCGACGATCGCACCGGGGTGTTCCGCCGCCTCGCCTCGCGGCTTCGGGTCGATGCGCTCAAGCTGCACCGCCTGCTCGACCTGATCCCCGACGAAGCGCCCTTGCAGGGCCGCGAACAAACCCGGCGGATGCTCGGCGTGCTCCAGGCGCTGCGGCTCGCGCTGTTCCAGCACATGTTCCTGAAAGCCGTGTCGGTCCCCGCATTCAGCCGCGCCAACGACATTGCACGAGAAGACGTGCTGGAAATGGTCTTCACCCTGCGGATCGAGGAAGCGCTTGCCCAGCTGCGCCGCGCGTTTCCGGTGAGCGAACCGAAGTTGAGCGATTTTGCGGTCAACGAAGCGAGCGATTATCCGGACGAGGCCGCGGTCGGCTATCAGGCAAT
>JBJTLY010000289.1:0-2621 GCA_046063275.1 Novosphingobium sp.
TATTACACCGCGCCGATCGTGCTGATCGACGGCAAGCATCACAAGCGCGGCGAAATCGTGCTGCGGCGGGTCAACGATGTCGATGGCGCGAGCGCGGAACAGCTGCGCTGGCACATCGAAAGCCTGACGGTTTCGCCCTAATTCCAGACGCCGTTCGTCCTGAGCGAAGTCGAAGGACCCACCGAGCGAAGCCGAGGTGTTCGAGCCAGCCCTTTACGGCACCGTAGCAGGTTCTCGGCTTCGCTCGAACCAACCCCTCGACTTCGCTCGGGGCGAACGGACTTGGGTGCAAGGTTGCCCTTGGCCATGCACCTCGGCTAAGCGCGCTCGAACTTGGCAGGAGGACGTATGCCCACGGTCTTATTGGCGCTCATCAATATCATCAATTACCTGGTCACGATCGTGATCCTGCTGGTCGTCGTGCAGTTCGTGCTGAGCCTGCTGTTCAGCTTCAACGTGGTCGATCGCTACAGCCAGTGGGCAGGGAGCCTGTACCGCGCCTGCAACGCGCTGCTCGATCCGCTGCTGCGCCCGATCCAGCGCTTCATGCCCGATACCGGCGCAATCGACTTCTCGCCGATGGTGCTGATCGTGCTGCTGCGGGTGCTTCAGACGATCCTCGCCTCGCTCGCCAATTCGAGCATGCAATGAGCGCGGCGGTAATCGACGGCAAGGCCTTCGCCGCTGGCCTTCGTGCCAGGGTGGCCGACTATGCCGCAACGTTCGAACAAAGCGCGGGCCGCAAGGCGGGGCTGGCCGTGGTGCTGGTCGGCGCGGATCCGGCGAGCCAGGTCTATGTCGCGAGCAAGGGCAAGGCCACGGTCGAATGCGGCATGGCGAGCTTCGAACACAAGCTGCCTGCGGATACCGCGCAAGAGACGCTGATCGCGCTGATTGATCAGCTCAACGCCGATCCGATGGTCGATGGCATCCTTGTCCAGCTGCCCCTGCCGAAGCATCTTGACGAACAAGCTGTGGTCGAACGGATCGATCCCGCGAAGGATGTCGATGGACTGACCCCGGTCAGCACCGGCCGCCTCGCGCTTGGCCTGCCAGGGCTGGTGCCTTGCACCCCGCTGGGCTCGCTGATGCTGCTCAAGGACCGTTTGGGTAATCTGTCCGGTCTCGACGCGGTGGTGATCGGGCGCTCGATCCTGGTCGGCAAACCGATGGCGCAACTGCTACTCGCCGAAAGCTGCACGGTGACCATCGCGCACAGCAGGACGAAGAACTTGGCCGACGTAGTGCGCCGCGCCGATATCGTCGTCGCTGCGGTCGGCCGGCCCGAAATGGTCAAGGGTGACTGGCTCAAGCCCGGCGCCACCGTGATCGACGTCGGCATCAACCGCCTGCCCCCGACCGAAGACAAGCCCAAAGGACGGCTGGTCGGTGATGTCGATTTCGCCAGCGCCAGCGAAGTCGCCGGGGCGATTACCCCGGTACCCGGCGGGGTTGGTCCGATGACCATCGCCGTGCTCCTACGCAACGCGTTGGTCGCAGCGCACCGTAACGCAGGCGTGGCACTCGCCAACGACGCGCTGTAAGCTGGCGCGCATGAAGCGTCTGCTGCTGATTGCTCTGGCCTTTCCCAGCGTGTTGCTCGCAGGTGGTCCCAATCCAGGTGCGCCGTTTGTCGCGGCGGACGAGGCCTACACTCGGGCTGCCGAAACTCTTGGCTCCAAGGTCGCGACCCAGACCTTCTCGCTTCCGCAAAGCGAGATCTTCGTTCCGCAACGGATCAAGACGCTCACTTACGGTGCCGACTTACCCAATTCTCCCAGCCTTACGCACTATCGCCCCCAGAATGCGTGGATTTCATGTGATGGTACGATTGGGGTAACGAGCGGCAGATGGATATATCGCGGTTCGAAGGAGCACGGCTGGTACGAGATCATTTGGGCAAAGATGACGGACGGCAGCTATCGCATCCTGATGCAACATGCCGGCGATTTACCCCGTAAGCTTAACACCTCGCCCGGTCGCAAAGGGAAGCGCGCCGCCTGCACCGGCAAACCGCCACCCTTGCCGATCGTGGCGCCGGCGGTGGGCGAGGATTTCCGGATGGGCGCGAGCCGCGATCAGTCCCTGATCTGGTCGAGCGCGGTGAACCCAGCGGGCCGGGTGCGGATCGTCATTTCGCTGTGGGACGGAACCCGCCACGTGCCGGTGCTGGAAGATGTGGCACCCGAACCTGTGGCACGCTAGCCTGCGCGCCATGAGGAAACCGATTCTCTTTGTCGCCGCGGCAGCACTGCTCGCCGTTCCCGCTGCTGCGCAGCGCCGTGAAGATCGCGACGCGCGCAATGGCAACGGTAACGCCAATCCCAGCGCGGTGATCGCGGCGGAGATTGCCTTTGCCCAGCTCGCGCAGGCCAAGGGGCAGTGGACTGCGTTCAAGGAAACCGCCGCACCCGACGCGGTGCTATTCACGCCGGCGATGGTGCTGGCGCAGGCCTGGCTCAGGAACCGGCCCAATCCGGCGCATGCGGTCGCCTGGCAGCCGCACCAGGTCTGGTCGAGCTGCGACGGTTCGCTGATGGTAACCACTGGCGCCTGGCAGAATGCCGGCAAGACCGGCTGGTTCACCACCGTCTGGCAGCGGCAGAACAAGGGCGGCTACA
>JBJTLY010000021.1:0-18108 GCA_046063275.1 Novosphingobium sp.
GTGGGCGACCATGATTGAGTCAAATGCCATTTTGGTTAGCTTGATGAAGGGCGTAGAAAAAGAATCTGGGTTGCGAATGAGCGAGGTCATCTCGACTGTGGCCGGCGTGCCAGCCGAGCGAATCGCAGTGATTTCTGGCCCAAACATGTCTCTTGAAATTGCAGCTGAACAACCCACTGCTTCGGTAGCAGCATCAACCAGCAAAGAAACAGCCGCACTGGTCGCAGCCGCCGCCACCAATGACTACTTCACAACGTTCACCAATAAAGATGTAATCGGCACTGAGTTCGGCGGAATTCTAAAGAATTTGATTGCCGTCGCAATTGGAATTGTGAATGGTGTCGGATATGGCGAGAACACCAAGGCCTCAATCATGACCAGGGGTCTGTCTGAAATTTCACGATTTGCTGTTGCCTATGGCGCTAAAGAAAAAACAATGGTCGGACTAGCCGGCCTCGGTGACTTGATTGCCACCTGCGAATCACCACTTTCTCGAAATCACAAAGCTGGCGAAATGCTAGGCAAGGGCTATTCAAAGCGCGAGGTGCTTAAGCGCATGTCGCAGACTGCTGAAGGCTTGGCCTCAGTGGCGCCAATTCTTCAGCTGGCTGCAGAAAAGGGCGTCGAGATGCCGATTGTGCAGCAGGTTCAATTGGTTATCGACGGCAAAATGAAGCCAAAAGACATTGCCCCGCATCTAACTCACAACACCGATGGGCCACAGGGCGAATAATGAGCAAATTGCGCGTTGCACTTCTCTTTGGCGGTCGTTCTAGCGAGCATTCAATTTCTTGCGCAACCGCCGCTGGCGTAATGGGTGCGATTGATCGTGACAAATACGATCTGATTCCAATTGGAATCACTCAGAGTGGCCAGTTCATCTTGGCTGATGACGACCGCGACCGTTTTAAGTTGCCAGCTCCGGGCGAGCCACTGCCGGTTGTGGAGTTTGAAGGTCGTGCAATTGAATTTAACTTTGACGGCAGCCATGAGTTAACCCTGATCGAAGGCGACAGACGCAGCAGTCTGGGCAAAATCGACGTAGTTTTTCCGGTTTTGCATGGTCAGTATGGCGAGGACGGAACCGTTCAAGGGCTTCTCGAGCTATTTGGCGCGCCATACGTCGGCAATGGTGTTTTTGCTTCGGCTGCCGGCATGGATAAAGAATTCACCAAGGCACTTTTCTTGCAAGCTGGAGTGCCAGCAACCCCTCACGTGGTGGTTCGAGCAAATGACATGCTGGCTAACCCAGAGGGCGTGCTGGAGAAAGTTCGCAATCTAGGCGGCTTGCCACTATTTGTGAAGCCTGCCCGCGCTGGCTCATCGGTCGGCGTGTCGAAAGTTAGCGATTGGGCTCAATTCGGCTCAGCGGTTGCGGATGCCCTAAAACACGACAGCAAATGCGTTATTGAACACGGATTGATTGGCCGCGAGGTTGAAGTCGCTGTGCTGTCTGGCCGAGCTGGCGCCGAACCTCGTGTAACTGTCGCCGGCGAAATCATCGTCAAGGGACGTGAATTCTATGATTTTGAAGCTAAATATCGAGACGACAAAGCAGTCGACTTAGTTATTCCAGCAATGCTCACCGACGCAGAGCTAAGAGAAATGCAAGACATAGCTCGACGGGCGTTCAAGTCTCTTGATTGCTCTGGCCTAGCTAGAGTTGATTTCTTTTTGACGGCTGACGGATTCTTTGTGAATGAAATAAACACCATGCCGGGATTCACGCCGATTTCGATGTTCCCGTCACTTTGGCAGGCATCAGGGCTCGCCTATAGCGATCTCATTGATGAATTGATTCATCTGGCACTGGAGCGCTAACGCTCTAAACCGCTAAGCGCTATTCGCAGCGCTTCTCGGCTGGAATATTGCCAACCGCAGAGCCCAATGCTTCGAGTGCGCTGACTCCGGAAATCTGTGTTGAATCGACGATAACTTCGGTTGCAGGTTTTGTGGCGTAGGTAATAAATCGATAGCTCGGAGCCTTAGTGTCGTCTACCAGCCAGTCGATGCCGCTTGCCGTCACGCAAGTGAAATTGCTCACTTCAACTGGCTCTAGCCCACAGCGCAGAATGACTCCGGTTGGGTTGCCCCAGGCGCCGGTAGATTGAGCATTGGTCTGCCGTTTGCTGAGTTCGCCAACCTGATCCGGTAGTCGCACGATAATCTCTGCGCAAGCCGGGTTATTCGCATCGGCTGCAGAATCAACCACGACAGTCGGGGCGCAGCCAGACAGCAATCCAGCGGTTGCTAATCCGGAGGCTAAAAGGGCAGTTGCTGGCAAAAATCTCATCAAACAAAGGCTACCTTTGACTTGTGTCAAAAAGCGAAACCATCGCCACACTCGGCGAAAACGAAAGCCTCAAGCGCACAATCGCGCGCCTAAATATCGCCAGCTCTGCACTGGTTGGCCCCGGCGATGATTCGGCTGTTTTGAGTGCACCCGATGGTCGATTTGTCGTCACCACCGACACTATGGTCGAGGGTCATGACTTTAGGTTGGATTGGTCAAGCGGTTATGACCTGGGTTTCAAAGCGGTGGCGAGCAACGTCGCTGACGTAGCTGCAATGGGCGCAGTGCCAACATCGCTAGTAGTTGCTTTGGTTGTGCCGGCTGCCACAACAATTCACTGGCTAGAGAGTTTTGCCGATGGGTTGCGCGATGCTTGCGAACAACTTGCACCCGGATGCGGTGTTGTTGGGGGGGACCTGGCGTCTGGCCCCCAGGTTGTCATTTCGGTTGCCGCTCACGGAAGCCTCGAGGGGCGCGAGCCAATCTTGAGGTCTGGTGCTCAAGTAGGCGACATAGTTGCAGTTGCCGGGACCCTCGGCCGTGCAGCTTGCGGCTTGGCGCTGCTAGTCAGCGAAAACAAAGATGCAATCAACGCGTACGACGATTTTGTAAATGTGCAAAAACGCACACAACCACCAATTAGTGCTGGCGTCCAAGCCGCTTTGGCCGGCGCGACGTCGATGCTAGATGTATCTGATGGATTGGCAAAAGATGCGGGCAGAATCGCTAGGGCATCAGCGGTAACTATTCAAATAGATCCACTCATGCTGCTTGGGTATGAGGCAATGGTTGAAGAGCCGGCTCGTGCAATAAACGCAGATGAAAAGCAATGGGTGCTGACCGGCGGCGAAGACCACGCGTTGCTGGCCACATTCCCAGCCGAGGCGCAAATACCTAGAGCCTTTAAACCAATTGGAGTGGTCTTGCCTCAGGCCGCCGCTGCTGTGATGCTCGGTGCTCAGCCCATTCCTGAGCATGGCTGGGATTCAATAACCGGCTAAAACCAGCCTGCTAACCGTGAAGCAAACTATTGAGTTGAATGCCGACACCTGCTCTTGGCAAAACTTCGACTCGACCGTTCACAGAATTTCGACGGAACAAAAGCCCGGGCATTCCAGATAGTTGCGATGCCTTGGCTGTGCGCTCGCCGGTCTCATCAATGATGGTGACTTTGGTGCCCGCAGTCACATAGAGGCCCGCTTCGACGACCGAGTCGTCGCCAATCGATGTAACTCGCCTAAGTGAAATCGCTGGGAAGCGCGGCGAGGACTACCTTTCTGCCGCCGATCAACGAAACCGTGAGCCGGGTTCATTTACCGATGATGGCCAGCCGATCGAGACAGTTTGCACCCTTGCCGCGACTGCCGTTCTTTCGGCTCTCACAACTGCTTTAGATGAACTCCCGATCTTCGATAGGCACCCGGCAAAAATAGCATTGAATGATCTTGTTTTCGCTCTTCACGACCTTGCGACAGGAGGCGCGCCATCATTACTGAAGCGCGGCGAGCGCCGACCCGATGTGCTACCTATCAGCCATTTGACGGTTGTCGGCTATGCCTCTTTGAGCCTTCGACTCTTGAAAGTAGGCTACGATTACACAGACGCCGCCGCCCGGAAGGAGGTTGCAAAGGTTTTCTCCGCAAATGGCATCCGTGGCCGAAAGGGCGGCTTGCTCTCAGCTTCTACTTTGCAAGATTGGCAGAACAAATTCGACGGCCTGCCCCGCGATGATGTGGTGAGACAGTCAATTGAGCGTCATTGGAGCCTTTGGACTTCTGATCCCGAGTGGCAGACTGGGCGCAAACTGCCGCTTGCGCTGAAATGGATTGAGCAGCTCGCCAAGCAGCCCGACCTGCGTAACAAAGCCGCCGATCCCCAAGCTTAATTTTACGGTTTGCCTCGGCGCAACCGTATGAATTCGATTCCATAGGGGTGTCCCAACGTCCGGGCAATCAAGCCTGAGCGTGGCGTTGCAGGACCGACCATGAACACTCCAATTGCAATTACGATTACCGAGGCGGTTAAGCTTTCCGGGCTATCCCGCTCTCGGATTTACGAATGCCTCCAAGCCCGGAAGATCACCGGCCTGAAGGCAGGGCGCCGTACCTTGATCCCGTATGCTGAATTGCAGGCGTATCTTGCAGGCCTTCCGACCTTTCAGGCGGGAGCATGACCAATGGCGATCATTGCGCAAATGGAAAACGCCGGGGTGCAACCCGGCGTTCTCTGCAATCAACTTGGCGGCTGGTTGCATTCCGACTCTACCGCATCGGACAAGCAGGCGCAAACCTTGGCTTGCCGTTTCTGCCTCTCGCTTTGGATGGCGCGGGATATGGCACTGCTCTGCTTGGGGGTGGACCAGTGCAATGACTAAGGCACCCTTTCACGATCACCGGCAGGCCGCACTTGCTCTGCTTAACAGCTGCCATCGACTCAGCCGGAAGGCGGGAGGATTCCTTGGCCAGCTTGCGGTTGATCCCTCGCCTATCAGCAAGGCGCAGACCGATTGGCTAACGATCCTCTTGGACAAGGCAGGTTTGCCCCCTCTCGCACAGGGAGGCGCGGCATGAGTCGCTCCCCCGATGCACCCGGGGATCGGAATGTGGAAACGTCAATTGCCGCTGCCGATGCCATTGCTCCCAAGCTGGGACGGCTCCAGCGAATGGTAGTGGGCGCAATCACCGCCGCTGGAGCGCATGGGGTTACCGCCGATGAACTTTCAGCGCGGCTGGCAATGGACCGCTGGCCAATCCAGCCGCGCACCAGCGACCTGAAACGCATGGGCATGCTCCGAGACAGCGGACAGGGAAGGCCGAACTGCACCGGTAAGTGCGCCATAGTCTGGACTGCCGCAAGACGCCCGCCGCCTCGCATTCGCGCATTCCCCGCGCATATGTGGGCAGCGCTTTGAAACTTCACCGAGGGGCGACTTTCGGTGAAGTTTCAATAGCAGCGCTCCAGCCGCAACCGCTCGCAATTCTGCCGATTGCCGGAACTGGCACGGCCCTTGCCATAAGTACCTTACCCTTAGGTGTGGCAGCACAATCGAAAAGCAGACCCGGTAGAGGCGGAAGCCGTAACCGTGCCGACCGGGAGAGCCATGCACTGTTAGAGCGCCAGATTGGCAATCTAAGCGCCGCTGAGGGACATTCGCGCGCAATCGGCCTGCCGTTCACCCGGATGATCACAATTCACTGGAAGGCGGCTGGGGTGCCCCTCTCTGGCATGGCCGCGACAACGGGTAAGTTTATCGACTGCCTCACCCGCTGGCTGGCCCGGCGCGGCTTTGGCATCGCTTGGCTATGGGTCCACGAAAACGCGGGCGACAAGGGCTGGCATTGTCATATTCTGGCCTCTGTCCCTGCCAAGCTAGTGAAGCCTTTGGTTGGCGCACAAAAGCGATGGCTGCGTAAGATCACCGGCAGGCCGTACCGTGCAAGAGTCATTCGCAGCGATCTCATTGGCGGGCGGCTACGGCTGGAAACCGGCAACCCTGCATTGCACTTTGAGAACGCGCGGGCGGCGCTCGCCTATCTCTGCAAGGGCGCACCGCAAAGCGCACTCGATGCGGTTGGAATTGACCGGCAGCACAAGCTCCAGGGTCTCATAATTGGCAGGCGTTGCAGCACCTCACAAAATATCGGCGCAACCGCGCGCAAGGCAAAAGACTGACTATGGCCAATCGCAAGAACCCCGGCGGCGGCATGAAGCCTGACAACGCCCTAGCCGTTGAGCAAACTGCAGAGGAAACCGGCGCTCAAGCGACGGCACGCAAATTGGTGCAACCAGCCTTTAAGAACGCCGTGGTGACTTCAAGCTTCATCGGCAAAATGATAGGCGGGGTGGAGTTACCCGGTCTGGCGGACTACGCGAACGAACTGCAAAAGGTATCCGCAAAGGCGGCTGAAGGAGACTTGGCTATGGCCAGCAAGCTCCTTACCTCGCAGGCAGTCGCGCTGGACAGTATGTTCGCCGAGCTTGCCCGGCGCTGCGCGATAAACATGGGCGACTACATCGACGCATCCGAACGCTATGGACGGCTGGCCTTGAAGGCTCAGAGCTATTGCCGGGCAACACTGGAAGCGCTGGCCAAGCTTCACCAGCCGCGTGAGCAGACTGTCCGCCATGTTCACGTGAACGAGGGCGGGCAGGCCGTGATCGCCGATCAATTCCACAATCACACCGGGGGGAAAGAAAATGGCGAAACGGACGAACAACCCCATACAGCCGGACCGGCTGGCAGCGGCCCCGCGATGCTTGGCCATGACCCGCAAGGGAACGGCGTGCCAATCCCCGGCAATCAAGAACGCGAAGCGGTGCAGGATGCACGGCGGCAAGGGCAGCGGCGCGCCTAAGGGCAATCGCAACGCTTGGAAGCACGGCGCACGCTCAGCTAAGGCCAATGCTTCAACTCGATACCTGAAGGCTATGGCGCGTCTGCTTAGCGACTTTACGGACTAAAAGCGGACAGTCCGCTTACGACCCGAAAGCGGACGTAGAGCGCGCGGCATGCTCTTATCCAAAACGAGAGACGTCTGCAGAATGTGCCAATTTGCGCACGGTCTCAAGATTATTGACATAGGACAATGCGAGGCAGATACCCCGCTCATACCTAAAAAAAAAGAGCTTCGGCTTGAATTCACGGTCGCAACTGGTTGCCACTCTTGAAGGGAATCAAGTCCATGATGCGCGCCCAAAAGCCTTCCACTCTCCATACACGGACGTTTGTCGACCAAGGTCACAGGTCGCATCAGGGGGCGCTTAAGTCCCAAGCTAGCCGTTTGGTACTGCGATCAA
This sequence comes from Novosphingobium sp., assembly GCA_046063275.1. GTDB lineage: Bacteria > Pseudomonadota > Alphaproteobacteria > Sphingomonadales > Sphingomonadaceae > Novosphingobium. Next base: position 7,091 of record JBJTLY010000021.1, read on the forward strand.
CGGTCAGCGCGGCTGTCATGATCGGAGCCAGTGTTTTCGCCCCCACCGAGGCTTGGGCACAATGTGCCGTTGGCGGGACTACTGTCTCTTGCGATACCACGATCACCACTGACACGACCTTCCCAGCGAACGCTCCCAACGATCGGAACTACCAAGGCCTGTTGCCCGTACCGGTAGTTGTCACTGTCAATCCGGGTGCGACAGTCAGTGGGAATGGCATCGGTGTCTCCAACGCGGGAAATGGAGGCATCACGATCAATAACAACGGCACCATCAGTGTTGACGCTGGAAACACGCCGACCGCCGGTGGTACTGCAGCACTTTCGGTTTCCGCGGCCGGGGGTCCAATTATTTACACGGGCGGAAGCATCGTCAACAATGGTTCCGGCAACGCGTTTGACGTCGTTCAAACGGGCGGAATAGGTTCGGTGAACATCAACGTCACCGGCAACATCTTCGCTGCAAATGGCGAAGGCATTACGGTACGCGACGTAGCGACAAGCACCGGAATCTCGGTCACCACCGGAAATGTAACCGCGCTGACGGCGGGCAAGAACGCGATCGACGTGCAGAGCCAGTCACTGACCGGCAACGTCACCGAGGTTGCTAACGGCAACATCCAGGCAGGCAACGCCGGGATGGTCGCGGCGATCCTCAACGCGGCGGGGACCGGCAACATCGGCGTGACCGCCAACGGCTCGATCGATGCGCGGTTCGGGATCGACGCCGAGAACTTCGGTTCGGGCTCGACCAGCGTGACCACGGTTGGTCCGGTCAATGTGACCACCGGCAACGGGATCTTCGCGCTGTCGACCGGAGGCAACGTCACGGTCAATGCGGGCGCGGTCACCTCGACCGGCAACACGGCGATCATCGCGCAGCAGACCAAGGTGGCTGGCACGGGTGCAGTCAGCGTCACCGCGGGCAATGTCTCGGGCACCACCGGGATCGATGCCCACAACTTCGGGACCGGCACGGTTGGCATCATCGCGAACGGCACGGTCACCGGCACGGCCGCCGAAGGCATCAAGGCAACCGGCAACGACGCGGTGAGCGTGACCACCACCGGCACGGTGAGCGGCGCAACGCGGGGACTGAGCCTCGTGGGCGGAACCGGCGGGGCCGGCAACATCTCGGTGACCGGCACCGGCGGGTTCGTCGGCGGGACCGGCGATGCGGCCAACATCCTCAACAACGGCTCGGGCACCGTCACGGTCAACATCTCGGGCGCGTCGAGCTCGACCGGCGGCAACGGCTTCATCATCCGTGATAGCGCGACCGGCGGCAACATCTCGGTCACGACCGGCGCGGTTACCGCGAACACCGCGGGCAAGAACGCGATCGACGTGCAGAGCCAGTCACTGACCGGCAACATCACCGAGGTGGCCAATGGCAACATCCAGGCAGGCAACGCCGGGATGGTCGCGGCGATCCTCAACGCGGCGGGGACCGGCAACATCGACGTCACTGCCAACGGCTCGATGACCGCACGCTTCGGGGTCGATGCCGAGAACTTCGGCAGCGGCACGACCACGGTCAAGACCGTCGGTCCGGTCAATGTGACCACCGGCAACGGGATCTTCGCGCTGACCACCGGCGGCAACGTCTCGGTCACCACCGGCGCGGTCACCTCGACCGGCAACACGGCGATCATCGCCCAGCAGACCAAAGCGGCCGGTATAGGGACGCTCGGCGTCACCACCAACGGCGCGGTCAGCGGCACCACCGGGATCGTGACCAACAATGCCGGCAACGGCGCGAACACGATCATCACCAACTCAACCGTCACCGGCACTGCAGCCGAAGGGATCCTGGTGACGGGCGGCGGCGCGGCCACGGTTACCGCCAACGCGGCGGTTACCGGCGCGACCCGCGGTCTCTCGCTGATCGGCGGCAGTGGCGGGTCGGGCAACATCCTGGTCAACGGCACCGGCGGGTTCGTCGGCGGGACCGGCGATGCGGCCAACATCCTCAACAACGGCTCGGGCACGGTGACGGTCAACATGGCCGGAACCAGCTCGTCGACCGGCGGCAACGGCTTCATCGTCCGCGACACCGCAGCGGGCGGCAACATCTCGGTCACGACCGGCGCGGTTACCGCGAACACCGTTGGTCGGAACGCGATCGACGTAATCAGCCAGTCGACCACAGCCAACGTCACCGAGGTTGCTAACGGCAACATCCAGGCGGGTAACGCCGGGATGGTCGCGGCGATCTTCCCCGCCGCTGCGATCGGCAATATCGATGTCACCGCCAACGGCTCGATGACCGCGCGCTTCGGGGTCGATGCCGAGAACTTCGGCAGCGGCACGACCACGGTCAAGACCGTCGGTCCGGTCAACGTGACCACCGGCAACGGGATCTTCGCGCTGACCACCGGCGGCAACGTCTCGGTCACCACCGGCGCGGTGACCTCGACTGGCAACACTGCGATCATCGCCCAGCAGACCAAAGCGGCCGGTACAGGGACTGTCACGGTATCCGCAGGCAACGTCTCCGGCACCGGCGGAATCTTAGCCATCAGCGCTGGCAGCGGGAATGCGACGGTTAATGCCAACGGCAATGTTACCGGCACGGCTGGCACAGGTATATCCGTGTCGCTGACCAACGCGGCCAATCAAGGCAACGCGATCAACGTTTCAGTCGCTGCAGGCACGACAACGACTGGAACCGGCGCCACTGGCGTCGCGACCAATCTTGGGCAATCGAACGGCACGGCAACGGTCGCGCTTGCCGGACGCGCCACGGGTACGAATGGTGTCCAGCAGACCTCGATAGCGGGTAGCAACCTGACAACACTGACGGCGGCCGCGAGAGCAGACGGCGCCGGCGGTGTTGTCCAAAGCAACGCCACTGGCACCAATACAATAACCAACGCCGGGACCATCCAGGGAAGCACCGCAGGTGTGGTCCAAAACAATACCGGCTCGGGGAATAGTGTGCTCAATAACTCGGGCACCGTGACCGGCCCGAGCGCCGTATCCGCGACTTTGACGGGCGGCGTCTATACCTTGAACAATCTCTCGGCGGGCACGCTCAACGGATCGGTCAACGTAACCGGGTCCGCACTCGGCACCTCGAACTTTTCGAATGCCGGGATCTGGAACGCCAGTGGAGCTTCTGCTTTCAACGGCTCGTGGGCCAACAGCGGTACCACCAACGTTGCAAATGCCGCCACGATTAATGTGGCCGGCCCAAGCGTCAACAACAGCTCCGGGGTGATACGATTTGCCGGTAACGGCACGCTGGTCACCAATCTGACCAATGCCGGCCTGATTGATGCCCGCAATGGCACAGCTGGGCAACTCATCACGCTGACCGGAAACTACATCGGAGGCGGCCAGGTGGGTCTCGATGCCTCAATCGGAACGAACACTGCCGATCGGCTTGCGATCAGCGGAACTGCAACCGGTACTTCCACTGTTCTGATCAACGTGCTCAGCCAAGGGGTCCTCCCGACGGGCTTCTTGCCCTTGGTAACAGTGGGAACCGGATCACCGGCGATAAACGCCTTCTCTTCTGCGCCGCTCCCGACAACAGGCCTGTTCACCGAGTCTTTCGGGCTCAACCCGGCAAACGCTAATCAGTTCGGCATCAACCAGACTTTCAACCCCAGTTCCACGCAGCTTTCCCAGCTCTCTACGGTCGCGGGTTCGGTTTCCGTCATGCTCGACGAACCGGTAGGTGCGCTGGTTACTGACCGGACCGATCGCAAGACGCAGTTCGGGGTTTGGGGCCGCGGGTCGGCAGGCGATTTCAACCAGGACCTCAGCACCAGCTTTGTCTCTCCGGGCTTTTCGACGAGTGTGACCCAGAGGGTCAGGGAGAGCTATTACGTCTTGCAGACCGGGCTTGATTTCGGCTTGCTCGGCGTTGGCGGAGGTCCGCTCAACCTCCACTTCGGCGTCACTGGCGGCCATTACAACGCCTCGGTGAAAGTGCCGGGCGGGGTTAGCCACGTCGACTCCGATGTCTTGGGTGGCTACCTTGCGGTCACCGGTGCCGGCCTTTCGATCGATGGGACCTATCGCCGCGAATGGCGTGATTTCTCCTTGAACAACGCGTCGCTAATTGCGGCCGGTTCGGCTACCACCAAGGGTACGGCATGGGCGGGCGCGGTCAACGCCTCCTACAAGCTCAAACTTGGCGGTTTCTATCTGAAACCGGCGGCGGGTTATTCTTTCGGAACAAGCAAGATCGACCCGTTTGCGATTGACGGTCTCACCGTGGTCACACCCCGCGACGACAAGATTTCGATCTGGCGATATGGCGCCACGGTTGGATGGGAAGGCGAAGTGTCGCCAAACCTGATCGTTGCTCCTTATCTGGGTGTGTTCGGGATTCACAACTCTTCGAATACCGAACAAACCGACTTGGTCTTTGGCTCCAGCGCGATACCTACGATAACCACAGGCTTTGCAAACACGATGGAGGTCGTCGGCGGGCTGGACATGCACGATCCGTCAAACAAGCTGGGTGCCTTTGTGCGCGGCGGAGTTTACACTTCGAATGGCGTCACAGGTGGGAACTTTAGCGTTGGGGCACGCGTGAATTTCTGAAACGCTCGTCTCGATCGAATTGGAAAAGGGTGCACAGTGTTTGGCACTGTGTGCCCTTTTTTGCCTCTGCGTTTAGCTCTAGAGAAGCCTGATCCTGTGTCCGCTTTCCACCCCTAATGCGCCATTGCGGATGGGCTCAACGCCACCCGATTGCTGACTTTCATTTCCGAGCCTATGTTGTCAAACACATAGGCGAGCGAGGATGCCGAAAGTGGATAATGACCCTGATCGCAGGACGCTAGTTGCCAAGGCTTGGCGTAATTGGGTCCTGGTTTTGTGCCATTCTTCGTCATCGCAATGACCGCAGCACATTGGCTGGGGTTCAATCTCATTATACCGTTCATGTTGATGCTGCTCGTCGCTCAATTGCTCTATCAGCGACTTGTGAACGGGCGCACATGGGATTCGATCTTATGGGGCGTTCACTCCTTTCGCGAATGACTGCTTTCCACCCCAAACTGATCGTTCCGGCTGGCCGGTGAACGGCCCGGTTGCGGACCTTGACTGCGAAATAGCAACACCGTCTATTGCTGGCATGGCGGGCGGATTGAACTCGAAGCGCAAAAAGCGATCAATCGAAGGGTCGGTGGTCATCGAGAATGTCGCTATGCACTGGGTGCTGATCAGTGAGCCGCAGTGGAGCAACAGTGGTGACGGTTATAAGGGAATGTGCTTCTCAGTGAAGGTCGTTGGCGAAGCCCGCCGGGAGCTTATAATCGAATATCCATACCCAAAAGATCGCAACGGACGTCCATTGCCCGTGCCACAGCGACCGCCGGTCACACCTAAGCTGGTTGAAGGAGGAATCCGTGAAGCATTGGCTGATGGCTGGGACCCTGCTTCACGCGGTAAAGCCTTTGTCTTCTACGCGGCGAATGTCGGCTAACCACCCCAAATGCGTCTTTGCGGCTGGGCAGAAAACGACCCGATTGCGGACTTTGGCAACGAGGCTAAGCCGGACAGAACCCCATGAATTGCCACCCCGCTTTCCGTACTTATTCCGTACGATCGGGATTTCTTTCGCCTAAGTCGTTGAAATTATGGTGCACCCGACAGGATTCGAACCTGTGACCCCTGCCTTCGGAGGGCAGTACTCTATCCAGCTGAGCTACGGATGCGTTGGAGCGGCGGTTAGCAGCGAGAACGCGGCAGCGCCAGTGGGTTTGTGGTGCCGCCCCGGCGGCGGTTAGCAATTTGGCAAGCGCCGCGCGGCTATACCCGCACTCATGAACATGCATCACAGCTTCACCGCAGCCGGAACCGGCGCGCTGCCCACCTCGGGCCGGCCCGAATTCGGCCAGGCCTCGGCCAGCGCGATGAGCATGAAGTGGTCGGCGCTGCACGATGCGGTGGGTGTGGTCGGCATGCTCGCCGGCCTCGCCGCCGAACCGACCCGGCCCGAGATTCGCAATTTCCCCGCCGTGATGCGAGATACCGGCGGCTGGCGGCGCGATCTGGCCGAACAGGGGATCAACGACCTTTCGGCGGTGATGGAGCCAGGTCTCGCCGCGCTGCTCGCGGTTCATGCCCGCGGTGCAAATCCGGCGGTTCCGGCTTTGGCGCTGTGGCAGGAATTCCAAGCCGCGCGCGCCGCGCTGCTCGCGCTGGTCCCGCCGGGGAATGCTCACGCCCGCCGGATGAGCTGAGCGCGCTGACGCCGACACATATTGCAAGGTTCGCGTTTCGTTCCTAGGGTGGGGCGATGTCTGCCACCCAGCCGATTCCCGAACTCCGCGACGCAGCATTCGATTCGCCCGCCGCGGCCGCGGTCGCGCGGGGGATTTGCCGGCTGTTCGCGCGCAACGATATCTGGTGCCTGCCCGAAATGCCGCTGCGCAATGGCCGCCGCGCCGATCTGATGGGGATCGACGCCAAGGGGCACCTGATCATCGTCGAGATCAAGGTGGCGCGGGGTGACCTGCTCGGCGATGCCAAGTGGCACGAATACCTTGACTATTGCGACCGGTTCTACTGGGGCCTCGCTCCGCATCTTGACCGCGCCTGCATCGAAGAGCCCGGGTTCCGGCCCGAACGCTGCGGGCTGATCGTGGCCGATGGCTATGATGCCGAAATCCTCCGCCCCGCCGCCACGGTCCCGCTGGCGGCAGCGCGGCGCAAGGTCGAGACCGAGCGGCTCGCCCGCGCCGCGCTGCGCCGCCAGCTGACGCTCACCGATCCGCAATACGAAGTGCCGTGGAACGGTTGACCCCGGCGGCGAGACAGGCCTAACGCCGCTGCAGTGATCGAGAGCGGACCCAGCCAGCCAGCAGCGCCGCCGCCAACCGGACTGACCGCGCCGGGCCGCGCGCTCGCGCCGTTCCGCTTCCCCGCCTTTCGCGCGATCTGGACCGCCAACTTCGCCTCGAATATCGGCTCGATGATCCAGTCGGTTGGCGCCTCGTGGCTGATGACCGGCCTGACCCAGTCACACCAGCTGATCAGCCTCGTGCAGGCCTCGACCACCACCCCGGTGATGCTGCTCGGCATGTTTGCCGGGGCGATTGCCGACAATTACGACCGGCGGCTGGTCATGCTTGCGGCGCAGTGGCTGATGCTCGCCGCCTCGGGCCTGCTCGCCGCGCTGGCGTGGAGCGGACACATCGGACCTTGGTCGCTGCTCGCTTTCACCTTGCTGGTCGGGGCCGGCACCGCGCTCAACGGGCCGGCGTGGCAGGCCTCGGTCCGGCTGCAAGTCGGGCGCGGGGACCTGGCGCAGGCGATCTCGCTCAACACCATCGCTTTCAACCTCGCGCGGAGCGTCGGCCCGGCGCTGGGCGGAATCCTGATCGCGCTGACCAGTCCGGCGGCGGCCTTCGCGCTCAATTCGCTGAGCTTCGTCGCGTTGATTTTCGTGCTGAGCCGCTGGCATCCCGAACAGCCGAGCCGGACGCGCCAGCCAATGCTCGCCTCGATCGTCACCGGTGTCCGCTTCTGTGCCGGATCGAGCCCGGTGCGCCGGGTCTTGGCGCGCGGCTTTGCCTTCGGGTTTTGCGGGGTCGGATTCCTCGCGCTGCTGCCGGTGGTGGTGCGCGGGCAGATCGGCGGGAGCGAGTTCGATTACGGGCTGCTGCTCGGCTCGTTCGGGTTGGGGTCGATCCTGACGGCGCTGTGGATCGCCCCGCTGCGTCGGCGCTTCGGCAGCGAGGCGGTGGTGGGAACGGCTTCGGTATTGTTTGCGCTGGCACTCTTCCCCCTCGCTTCGGCGCACAGCATGGGCCTGGCGCTGTCCGCCGGAATGGTCGCGGGGGGAAGCTGGGTCTCCGCACTGTCGAGCCTCAATGTGGCGATGCAGCTGCGCTCGCCCGAAGACATCCTCGGGCGGTGCATGGCGATCTACCAGTCGGTTACTTTCGGCGGCATGGCGCTGGGGGCCTATGCGCTGGGATTGCTGGCCGATGTGGTCGGCGTTCCCGGGTCGATTCGCTGTGCTGCGATCCTTCTTCTGGCGCTCGCTCCGCTGCTGCGCTGGCTCGCCCCGATGCCGGCGCGCGATGAAGGACGCATCCGCGCAACTTAACGGTAAGTTTACCATGTTGCGCCAAACCGGGGCCTGAAGGGAAACCGGGGACACTACATGGACACCTATCGCGGGCTTTTTTCGGATTCGGCAACGCCGGAATCGTCGCTTTCGGGCGATGACTGGCCGGAGGTCGAATTTGGCGAGCAGGAAGCTCTGCCCGAGCCGCCGCCGAGCCCCGTGGGCCAGGACGAGCGGCGCATGCAGGTGCGCGCCTACAATCACTGGGCGAGCCTGCTCGACAACCGCAACTTTCCCTCGATCGAAGAACTCGACCCGACGGCCCTGCCCGATTTTGGTCCGTACAGCGTGTTGCTCGACTTCACTGGCGGGATTGAAAATCCCGCGATCCAGTTCCTCGGCGACAAGCTCGCCGGCGAATGCGGCACCGAGGGCGAAATCCATTCGCTTGCTGACGTGCCGGCGCGTTCGCTGCTGTCGCGAATCACCGATCATTATATGCAGATCCTCGCCAACCAGGCGCCGATCGGGTTCGAGGCCGAATTCGTCAACCAGCGCGAACAGACCATCCTCTATCGCGGGATCCTGCTGCCGTTTTCGAGCGACGACGACACGATCGACTTCATCTACGGGGTGATCAACTGGAAGGAGCTGGCCGACCAGCAGACTACCGACGAGCTGCTCCTCGAAATCGACCAGGCGCTTGAAGTGCCGCCCGCCGCCAACCTCCAGCGCGACATGCCGATGACCGACTGGGCCGATGGCCCGAGCGACTTGATCGCCAGCGATGACGACGATGTGCTCGACCTGACCGCACTGGCTGAGGACGAGCCGGCTGAGGATCGCTTCCCGGCCCCTGCATTCGCCGCTCTGGCCGAGGACGAGGACGTGCTCGAACTGTCGAGCGAAGTCGAGTCCGATGACATGGAACTGGCCGACTGGCTGGCATCGGCGCGTGAATTGGCCGAAGCGGCGCGCGGCAGCGAAGACCGCACCCGTCACGCACTTTATGCCGCAATCGGCAAGGCCTACGACTTCTCGCTCGCCGCGCAGGATGCGCCTGCTGACTTTGCCGAACTGGTCACCGATTCGGGGCTGACCGTGCAGGACCGTGCACCGATGACTCCGGTGGTCAAACTGGTCTTCGGCGCCGACTACGACAAGACGCGCCTCACCGAATTTGCCTCGGCACTGAGCCACGCGCAGCGCCTTGGCCTGCCGCGCGGCGCATTGGGCGAATATCTGCGCTCGGCCCCGGGCGGGCTCAAGGGCGTGGTCACCGAGGAACGCCGGCTCAAGCGCGAGGAGAGCGGCAAGCCCGCCGACCTGCGCGATGCTCCGCGTGAGGCGCTGGCCAAGAAGCTGCGCCTGCTTGACCATTTCCCGCTGGACAGCATCACCCCCGAGGGCAGCGAGTTCACCCTGCTGGTCGCGCGGCGCCTGCCCAGCGGCGAGGTCGTTCTGCTTGGCGAAGTGGCCGACGATGTGGCGCTGCTCGAACGCGCCGCCCGCAAGCTGATTTAGACAAATTTCGATAACAGCAAGGGGCGCTGCGCCGAAAGGCGTGGCGCCTTGCTGTTTTGGCCGATAGGTTTGCGGCATGAAGGCACAGATGGGGCGGATCGGCAGCTTGGGTTGGGTCGGAATCGGGCTGGTGCTGACGGCGCTGGTGTTGTTCGGCGCCTGGCGCTGGGCGATCGCCAACAATGCGGTGGCGCTGCTCGACTGGGGGGACCGCCAGTTCGGCGGCAACGCCGGCTACAAGATTGCCCTCGCCGATGGACACTATGGCCCCGACGCCGCGCAGCGGATCGAGGTGATCGTTCCGGCCGATCCTTCGCCGCACCCGCGCCCGGTGGTGGTGTTCATCCATGGTGGCAGCTGGAACAGCGGATCCCCGCGTGACTATCGCTTCATCGGCCGGACCCTGGCACGCGAGGGCTATGTCGTGGTCCTACCGGGTTACCGCCTTGGCGTACCGGGCAGGTTCCCGCACATGCTCGAAGACGGAGCGGCTGCGGTCGCCTGGACGCGCGATCACGTCGCTGAGTTCGGCGGCGATACAGGCCAGGTCGTGCTGATAGGGCACTCGGCCGGGGCCTATAACGTGATGATGCTTGCGCTCGAACGGCAATGGCTTGGCCGCGCCGGGGTGCCGGATGGTTTCGTCAAGGGCGTGGTCGGCTTGTCGGGACCTTATGACTTCTATCCCTTCACTTCGGATTCGACCCGCGCCGCCTTCGGCCATGCGCCCGACCCGGTGCTGACCCAGCCGATCCATTTCGTGCGCGGCGATGCCCCGCACATGCTGCTGATCACCGGCGATGCCGATACCACGGTCAAGCCGCGCAACAGCCTGGCACTCGCCGCCGCGCTGACTGCTGCGGGCGCGCCGACCCGGCCGGTGGTGCTCCCCGGGATGGACCACGGCGATACGGTGATGAAGCTCGCCGCGCCGTTCAGCCGTGATCGCCGCGTGCTCGATCCGGTGCTCGCCTTCCTTGCCGCGCAATGTCAGCCTAAGGCGCCTTCACCGCCGGTTCAGCCGCACCGGCCTTAGGACAGCACTCGATGCGCACTCTTCCCCGCTTTTTCACCCGCGCTGTGGCGGCGCTGATGATCTTTACGTTGAGCAGTCAGGCGGCCTTGGCGCAATCGGTGCTGCGCGACGCCGAGACCGAGGCGCTGCTTCACGAACTTTCCGCGCCGCTGGTTGCCGCCGCCGGGATGGATCCACGCAATGTCGATGTGGTGCTGGTCGGCGATCCCTCGATCAACGCTTTCGTCGCCGGCGGGCAGGTGATCTACATCAACGAGGGCCTGATCGAAGCGGCGGACAGCGCCGCCGAGGTCCAGGGCGTGATCGCGCACGAACTGGGCCATATCACCGGCGGCCATGCGATCAACGACGGCGGCAGCAAGGCTGCGACCGGGATTTCGATCCTCTCGCTGATCCTCGGTGGGCTGGCCGCTGCAGCCGG
>JBJTLY010000290.1:0-2795 GCA_046063275.1 Novosphingobium sp.
TCTCCGGCTTCGTCGGCGGCACCCAGCAAAGCGGGATCAGCGGTCGCGGCCGCAACGCCAAAGTGCGCAGCCTGATGCACAAGGCAGTCGGTGACGTGAAGGGCGAGAGCCTGATGGAACGCATACTGCCGCAGGGTGACGGCGCCGGTCCGGCGATCGAGCTGGCGCGCTGGCTCAATCCCTCGGCGCTCATTCCCCTGATAAAGGACGAGCACCCGCAGGCAATCGCGGTGCTGCTGGTCCAGCTCGATCCGCAAGTCGCCGCCGAAGTGCTCCACGCCCTGCCCGCCGCATCGCAAAGCCAGGTCATGCACCGCGTTGCGACCCTCGGCCCGGTCGGCAGCGATGCACTGGCGATGCTCGAAAAGATGCTCGAGGCGCGCATTGTTGAGAGCCACGGCCAGTCGATGCTCGCGCTGGGCGGGGCCAAACAGGCCGCCGACATTATCAACCAGGTCGGCAAACCCACCGAAAAACGGATCATGCCCGAACTGGCCAAGCTCGACAAAGCGCTCGCCCGCAAGATCGAAAACGAGATGTTCAAGTTCGAACACCTGTTCGTGCTCGATGCGCAGGCGATGGGCGTGCTGCTCCGCGAAGTCGAAAGCGAAGTGCTGATCGATGCGCTCAATGGCACCGAAGAGACGCAGCGCGACGTCTTCTTCCGCGCCATGTCAAGCCGCGCCGCCGACGGCGTCAAGGACGAGATCGAGGCGCGCGGCCGCCTCAAGATGGCTGAAGTGCTCGAAGCGCAGAAGGCGATCGTCGCGGTGGCCAAGCGGCTGGCCGCCGACGGCACGCTCCAGTTCGGCCCGGGCGGCGGCGATGACGAATATGTCTAGCCTGCCGCTTGCCGCACTCTCTACCAGCACGGGTTTTGCCGCCGACCCCCGGTTCCTCACCGGGGCTGCCGCCATGCCTGCACACGATCCTGAAGCCGAGCAGGCCAGCGCCTGGGCCGAAGCCCACGCCGCCGGACGCGCCGAAGCCGAGGCGGAATGTGCCGCCATCCTGGCTGAACATGATAGAGCTCAGGCAAAGCTCGAGCTGACTCTGGCCCGGCTCGATGTCGAGCAGGAGGAGCTGCTCCGGCAACGCCTCTACGCGACGATCGAGGCGCTGTGCGAGACCGCGCTCACTCCGCTGCGGCTTGACGCCGATGCCATGCTCGCCCGGGTCCACCGCGCTGCCGCGATGCTAGCCCGCGCCGATGATGAGCGCGTACTGCGGCTCCACCCGGATGATTTTGAATTGATCGGCAAAGCTTTGCCCGAAGGACTTGAAGTGCAGACTGATCCCGCGCTCGACCGCGGTGCACTGCGGCTCGAAAGCGCGAATGGCGGGGTCGAGGACGGCCCCGCGCATTGGCGCCGCGCGATCGCCGAAGCTCTGGCCCAATGCTGAAGCTGTTCGAACCCCATTTCGCCGAACTGGCGAGCGCGCAGATCGACCTGTCACCCGGCCGCTACGGCCTGCTCACCGCCTGCGACGGCGGCTTGCTTGAGGTCTCGGGCCTCTCGGCCCCGGTCGGCGCGCTGTGCCAGGTCGAGCATGGGCCGAATATCGCGCTGACCGCCGAGGTGATCGGATTCCGCAGCGGGCGGACCTTGATGATGCTGCTCGGCGATACCGTCATGCTCCGCCCCGGCGCCAAGGTTCGCGCCGAAGGGCGGCCCGGCATGCTCCCGGTAGGTGATGCCTTCCTTGGCCGTGCGGTCGATGGCGAGGGCAAGCCGATCGACGCAGGCCCGCCGATCCATGCGCACGCGCAGTGGCCGGCAGGCGGGGTGCGGGCCTCGGCGCTCGATCGCAGCGGCGTGCGCGAGCATTTCGATTGCGGGGTGCGGGCACTCAACGCGCTGACCACGCTCGGCATCGGCCAGCGGATCGGGATCATGGCGGGATCGGGCGTGGGCAAGTCGGTGCTGCTCGACATGATCGCGAGCGGTTCGGAAGCCGAAGTCGTGATCGTCGGGCTGATCGGCGAGCGCGCCCGCGAAGTGTCCGACTTCGTCGAGCGTCACATGGCGGGCGAGAAGCGCGCACGCACCGCGGTGATCGCGGTCCCCGCCGACCATGCCCCCAATCTGCGGCTGCGCGGCGCGATGCTGGCGACCAGCCTCGCCGAACACTTCCGCGCACGGGGCAAGCGCGTGCTGCTGATCATGGACAGCCTGACCCGCGTCGCTCATGCGGCGCGCGAGATTGCGCTGCTGCTGGGAGAGCCCGGCGCGGCGCGCGGTTATCCGCCCAGCGCCCTCGCCGCGATTACCAAGCTGGTCGAGCGCGCAGGCAATTCGGCCGAGAGTGGCGGCTCGATCACCGGGCTCTACACCGTACTCGCTGACGGCGACAACCAGGACGATCCGGTGGTCGATACCGCGCGCGCGATCCTTGATGGGCATGTTGTGCTGAGCCGCGATCTCGCCCAGCGCGGGCAGTATCCGGCGATCGATATCGCCGCTTCATTGAGCCGGGTGATGGACGATGTCGTCGCCCCGGATCATGCCCGTCTGGCGCGGCAATTCCGTTCTTTGACAGCAAGTTATGAAGCAAACCGCGACCTCGTTCTGATGGGTGCCTATCGCGCCGGAGCCGACCCGCAGCTCGATCGCGCGATCGCGATGCACGCCGAGCTGACCCAGTTCCTGTGCCAGGAAGCGCGCACCACGGTGGACTTCGCTGCGAGCCTTGCGGCGCTGAACGACCTGCTGGGCCATGCCGCCTGAACTGCGCCGGCTGAAGCGGTTGCAACGGCTCGAACAGGTCCGCGCCATCGCCAAGCAGGCTGCGGC
>JBJTLY010000291.1:0-2681 GCA_046063275.1 Novosphingobium sp.
CCGACCACGCCGATCGCGACCATCGCGTAAGCCATGCCGAGGTAGCCGAACACCGGCTTCTTCGAGAAGGTCGAGATGATCTGGCTGATGATGCCGAAGCCCGGCAGGATCATAATGTACACTTCGGGGTGGCCGAAGAACCAGAACAGGTGCTGGAACAGCACCGGATCGCCGCCGCCCTTGTAGTCGAAGAAGGTGGTGCCGAAGTTGCGGTCGGTGATCAGCATGGTGATCGCCGCAGCCAGAACTGGCAGTGCGAGCAGCAGCAGGAAGGCGGTGACCAGCACCGACCACACGAACAGCGGCATCTTGTGGAGCGTCATGCCCGGTGCGCGCATGTTGAAGATGGTGGTGATGAAGTTGATCGCGCCCATGATCGATGCCGCACCGGCAAGGTGCAGCGAGAAGATCGCGAAGTCGGTCGCCGGGCCGACCGCGCCGTAAGTCGACAGCGGAGCATAGGCGGTCCAGCCGATCCCGGCACCGTTGCCGGTCGAATCGCCCGGCACGAAGGCCGAGATCATCAGGCTGCAGAAGCCCGCGACGGTCATCCAGAACGAGATGTTGTTCATCCGCGGGAAGGCCATGTCGGGCGCGCCGATCATCAGCGGCACGAACCAGTTACCGAAGCCGCCGATCAGCGCGGGCATGACCATGAAGAACACCATGATCAGGCCGTGGGCGGTGATCAGCACGTTCCACAGGTGCAGCTGGGTATCGAAGCTGGCGTTCTTTTCGCCAAGGAACGAGGCGATGGTGCCGAGGTACTGGATCCCCGGATGCGCCAGTTCGAGCCGCATCAGGCCCGAGATCGCACCGCCGATGACGCCTGCGAAGATCGCAAAGACAAGGTACAGCGTGCCGATGTCCTTGTGGTTGGTCGACATGAACCAGCGGGCGAAGAAGCCCGGCTTGTGATCATGATGCCCGTGCTCTTCGGCGTGAGCCTGGAAGTGGTCGGCGGTGGTGGCCATGGGTTAACCTCTGTCCTTGAATTCGTTGAGCTCAGGCGGCCGGCTTGGCAGCGGCGGGAGCGGCAGTTGTTGGGGCCGGAGCTGGAGATGCCGCCGGGGCAGCAGGCGCAGCAGGTGCGCCATCGATGGTGCCGCCCTGGGCGATGACCCAGGCGTTGAACTTGTCGCGCGGCAGCGCTTCAACCACGATCGGCATGTAACCGTGCTTAACGCCGCACAGTTCCGAGCACTGGCCGAAGTAGACACCCGGCTTCTCGATCCGCAGGACCTTCTCGTTGAGGCGGCCCGGAATCGCGTCGAGCTTGAACCAAAGCGAAGGCACGGCGAACGCGTGGATCACGTCGGCACCGGTGGTCTGAAGGCGGATGTCTTCGCCCACCGGCACGACCATGCGGTTATCGACCGCAAGATGCTCGGGCCCGTCGGCATCGGTGCGGGCCTTTTCGCCCGGCTGGGTTTCGCCCGCTTCCTTGAGCATATTCGAGATCACCTCGATCTTGCCGTTGTCGGGATATTCGTAAGTCCAGTACCACTGGTTGCCCACGGCCTTGATGGTCAGCGCGTCCTTCGGCGCGGGCTTGAACTGGGCGCGCAGCAGGCCGACCGAAGGCACCGCAATGGCGACCAGGATCAGGATCGGCACGCCGGTCCAGACCACTTCGAGCAGCGTGTTGTGCGCGGTCTTCGATGGGACCGGGTTGGCGCGCTTGTTGAAGAAAATGATAACATAGAGCAGCAGGGCAAGAACGAAGGCAGTGATGCCGACCATCACCCAGATCAGCCAATCGTGCATCGCCTTGGCGCGGTGGCCGACCGGCGAGAACTGTTCCTGAACGTTCATCGCGCCAGGGATCGGCATGCCGACACCCTGCACCGCGGGGAGCGGGGTGTAGCCACCGGGAGCGACCTTGAAGTGCGGATCGTTGGGGTTGATTGCCGGAGCCGCCGGAGCAGCGGGCGAAGCCGCGACGACCGGGGCTGCCACTGCCTTGGCGGCGTCAGTGGCCGGAGCCGATGCAGCGGCGGCCGGAGCGGCAGTGGCCGCAGCCGGGGCAGCAAGTGCCGCGCCGGGGGCTGCCAGCAGCGCGAGACCAAGCGCCAGCGCCTTGACCATGTTACCCGCTTCGCGGACGGTGTGACCTAATGTCATCGTTCCTCTTGCTTTCGCTAGTCAGGGCGAGCCGAAGCCATCAATGCCTCCCCCGCCCCCTTGGGAGTTGTCAATTTCTGGGGGGCCTATACGCGCGCTTTACGGGCACCTCAAGCGCCTCTAGGGGGATTTTTTGCGAGCTTCCCCAATGGGCATGCTTTGCAGGTGACAATTCAGGCGAAGGACCTTTGACCGCGATGCAGGATGATGACGTGCTGGCCGAGTTCCGTGCCAGCAAAGCCTTGCTTGAAGGCCATTTTCTGCTCTCTTCGGGCCGTCACAGCGCGCATTATCTGCAATGCGCCCGGGTTTTGATGGACCCGCAACGCGCAGGGCGCCTCGCATCCGCGCTGGCCGCGAAGATCCCGCGCGAGCTGCGCAAGGATATCAACAAGGTCGTCGCCCCGGCAATGGGCGGGGTGATCATCGGGCACGAGATGGGCCGCGCGCTGGGCGTCGACGCGATGTTCGTCGAGCGCCCCGAAGGGACCTTCGAACTGCGCCGCGGCTTCACGCTGGAGCCGGGCGAGAAGATCCTGATGGTGGAAGACGTGGTC
>JBJTLY010000292.1:0-3557 GCA_046063275.1 Novosphingobium sp.
CAAGCAGCTTGTGCTCAAGATCGGGGTGCTGGCGGGCGATCCGATCAAAATCGCCGCGCTGGAAGATGCAGACATGCGCGTCGGTCAGCGCTTCCACTCCATAGGGCGTGGTCTGGCCGAACGGGCGACCGAGAAAATCGGATGAATAGGCCAGGCCGAGGATCTGCTCCTTGCCGTCCACCGTCTGGGTCGAAAGCTTCATCACGCCTTCGATCACATTGGCGACCACTGCGGCTTCGTCGCCTTCCCACAACAGGCGTTCGCCCGCCACCAGCCGCCGCCGCCGCCCGATCGCGTTGAGCTGTTCCAGTTCGGCATCGTTGAGGCCGGAACAGATCGCCCGATTGCGGATCGCGCAGGATTGGCAGTAGCTGGGTATCATCTCATTCGTCGTAGCCCTCCGGCAACAAAGTGCAAATGCCATTTGAGTTCACTTGACCTCTACTGACAAGCTGGCAAGTTGCAGGCGAAAACCAAAACAACGGTGCGAGGGGGATATATGCGCAAGGGGACCGTAATCACGGCCGCGCTGCTGGCGGCGACCATGCTGACGAGCAGCTGCGACCGGATCAAGCAAGTGGTAACCGGCAAGACCGAGATCGCCAACACGCCCTATCCTGAACGGGTCTATTGGGGCGATACCCACCTCCATACCGCCAATTCGCCCGACGCTTTCGCCTTCGGCAACCGGCTCGAACCCGCCGACGCCTTGCGTTTTGCGCGCGGCGAGGAAGTCACCTCGTCCTCCGGGATCAAGGCCAAGCTGGCCCGCCCACTCGATTTCCTGGTGATCTCGGATCACTCGGACGGCTTCGCCACGGTCAAGGACCTCTACAATGCACCGCGCGCGCTGGTCAGCGACCCGATGCTGCTGCGCTGGTACGACATGATGCACAGCGGCCCGAAGGGATCGGCTCAGGCGGCGCAGGAGCTGATTGACGCCAAGGCGCACAACACGCTGCCCAAATCGATCACCAATCCGGCCGGAGCAGCCGCGCGGCTCAAATCGGACTGGCTGTCGCATATCGCCGCGGTCGAACGCTACAACGAGCCGGGCAAATTCACTGCCTTCATCGGGTTCGAATATACTTTAATGGACGGCGGTAACAACCTGCACCGCAACGTTGTTTTCCGGGATAGCGGCAATCTCGCCTCAACCGTCCTGCCGCTCGCTTCATTCGGCACGGTCAAGCCCGATGGCCTGTGGGATTACATGGACGCCTACGAAAATGCGACCGGGGGCAAGGTGCTGGCGATCCCGCACAATTCGAACCTGTCGAACGGGCTGATGTTCATGATGACCCAGCCCGATGGCGGGCCGATGAGCGCCGAATATGCCCGACGCCGCGCCGCGCATGAACCGCTCGCTGAAATTACCCAGATCAAGGGTGACAGCGAGGCCCATCCGTTCCTCTCGCCCAACGACGAATTTGCGGGATACGGCACCGCCGGGTGGGACACCAACAACCTGATGAGCACCCAGCCGACCAAACCGGGCGACTACGCCGGGAGCTATGTCCGCGAAGCGCTCAAGCGCGGTCTGCTGATCGAGCAGCGGACGGGCGTGAACCCGTACAAATTCGGGGTGATCGGCTCGACCGATGCGCACACCGCGCTCTCCACCGCCGACGACAACAATTATTTCGGCAAATTCCCGATCGTCGAACCCAAACCCGATCGCGTGATGATGCCGCAGAACCTTGGGCAGCATCAGGGGCGGTTCGGATGGAATTACCTCGCCAGCGGCTATGCTGCGGTCTGGGCAACGTCGAACACCCGCGAGGCGATCTTCGATGCGATGATGCGGCATGAAACCTATGGCACCACCGGCCCGCGCATGACGATCCGCTTCTTCGGCGGTTGGGATTTCAATGCAGGTGACCTCAAGAGTGATTGGGTCAAGGCCGGCTACCAGCGCGGCGTGCCGATGGGCGGCAGCCTTTCGGCCCATCAGGGTGGCGCGCCAAGCTTTATCGTCTCCGCGCTCAAGGATCCGATGGATGCCAACCTTGACCGCGTCCAGGTGGTCAAAGGCTGGGTCGACAAGGCCGGACAGGCCCACGAGAAGGTCTTCGACGTCGTATGGAGCGACATGGCCAAGCGCGTCGCGGTGAATGGCAAGGTTCCCGCAGTGGGTGACACGGTGGACGTGAACGCCGCCACGGTCGCGAACACGATTGGCGCGCCCACGCTCGCCACGGTCTGGACCGATCCGGAATTCGATCCCGCGCAGCGCTCGTTCTATTACCTGCGGGTGCTGATGATCCCGACCCCGAGCTGGGTCGACTATGACAAGGTTCGCTTCCACCTGACGCTGCCGGACACCGTGCCGCTCAAGCAGCAGGAGCGTGGCTACACCTCGGCAATCTGGTACAATCCGACCTGAGTCGGGGACCGCAAGAACAGGCAAGAAGAGAGGGACGGAAAAGATGCGCAAGGCAGTGCTCGCAGCAGTGATGCTGCTGGGATCGACCACGCTGGCGACCGGGTGCCACAAGCTGACCAAGATGGTGGGCGGCGAGACGCAGGTGACCAACACCGCCTATCCCGAGCGAGTCTACTGGGGCGATACCCACCTTCACACTTCGAACTCGGTCGACGCCTTCGGCTTTGGCAACCGGCTCGGGCCCGAAGAGGCGTTGCGCTTTGCAAGCGGGGAGGAAGTGACCTCTTCGACCGGGGTGAAGGCCAAGCTTGCTCGTCCGCTGGATTTCCTGGTGGTGACTGATCACTCCGAAGGCCTCGGTGCTACCAAGGCATTGTACGACGCGCCGCGGATGATGATCAGCGATCCGCAGCTGCTGCGGTGGTACGACCTGATGCATCAAGGGACCAAGGGCTCGCTACAGGCGACCGCCGAAATCCTCGATGCGCGCGCCCACAACAAGATGCCGGCCGGACTCAACGATCCGGCCAAGGCAGCTGCGCGCACCCACAAGATCTGGAACGAAAGTCTTGCCACGGTCGACAGCTACAACGAGCCAGGCAAGTTCACCGCGTTCTTCGGGTTCGAATATACCTTGATGCAGGGCGGCAACAACCTGCACCGCAACGTCATTTTCCGCGATGGTATAGACAGGGTCAGCCAAGTCGATCCGCTCAGCGATGCAGGCCAGATCTGGCCCGAAGCGCTGTGGGACTACATGGACGCCTACGAAAAGAAGACCGGCGGCAAGGTGCTGGCGATTCCGCACAATTCGAACCTGTCAAACGGCCTGATGTTCATGCTGACCAACCCCAACGGCGGGCCGATCACCGCGGAATACGCCCGCCGCCGCGCCGCGCACGAACCGGTGGTGGAAATCACCCAGATCAAGGGTGACAGCGAAGCCCACCCGTTCCTCTCGCCTAATGACGAGTTTGCCGGCTTTGGTGTCGCGGGCTGGGAACTGGGCGATCTGGCGATGGCGGAAGGCAAGCAGCCTTCGATGTTTGCCGGCGAGTACGTCCGCGAGGCGCTCAAGCGCGGGCTGTTGCTCGAAGCGCAGACCGGGGCCAACCCATACAAATTTGGCGTGATCGGTTCGACCGACAGCCACACCGCGCTTTCGACCGGC
>JBJTLY010000293.1:0-5555 GCA_046063275.1 Novosphingobium sp.
CCAGGGTCATCAGGTTGAAGGCGGCTTGCGGACGATGATCAAGCCCCGGCTCAACCCCCGAAAGATCACCAGCGAGATAGGCCAAGGTGCGCCGCACCGCCGCCTCGCCGCCTTCGCGGCGGATATCGGTGGGCATCGGGGCATGGACCTGCTTGCCCACATCGCGTGCGTAAAGCCCGCCGAGCAGCATGCCGCCATCGGAGTAGCCAAGCCAGGTCTTGTACCCCGCCGCGCCGTTCATCCGGGCTAGCGCATCCTCGGCAATCCGCGCCGCGCCATAACCACCGCGCGCGAACCACACCGCATCGAACGCCGGATCGTTGGCGCACTCGAGCAAGGCCGCGAGCCGCTGCGCATCGCTCCCGGCGAAGTGGCCGTCATTGAAAAAGCACTGCTCGTGGAAATGGAGTTGCAGGCCGGGAAACTCAGCCGCCAAGGCTGTCACCCGGTCGGCATCGTCGTGGGTTAGCGATCGCGAGGGCGCGCAGATGGCAATCGAAGGCATCGCTGCTTCCTAACCCTGTTGCGCTGGCTGACAAGGCCGCATACCGGAATGCGCATGACTGACCTTACCTCGCACCCCTGGTTCTTCTGCGGCATCGGCGGCTCGGGCATGTTGCCGCTGGCACTGATCCTGCGCGGCCAAGGGGCGGAGGTTGCCGGGTCAGACCGTAGCCGCGATCAGGGCCGGACGCCGGAGAAGTTCGCCTGGCTGGAAAGGCTTGGCTTCACACTGCATCCGCAGGACGGCAGCGGGATCGTCACGGCTGAGCAAACGCTGGTCGCCTCCGCCGCAGTCGAGGACACCGTGCCTGAGGTGGTCCGCGCTGCAGAGCTGGGCTGCCCGCGTATGACCCGCGCCGAGCTGCTCGCGGCGCTGTTCGACGCCAGCGAAACCCGTATCGCGGTGGGCGGAACCAGCGGCAAGAGCACGGTCACCGGGATGCTGGGCTGGATCATGGACCAGGCGGGCCGCGACCCGACGATCATGAACGGCGCGGTGATGAAGAATTACGTGCGCGACGACGCGCCCTTCGCCAGCGCGCGGGTCGGGCAAGGCGGCACTTTCGTTTCCGAAGTCGATGAAAGCGATGGGTCGATCGCGCTTTACCGCCCAACGATCGCAGTGCTCGGCAATGTCAGCCTCGACCACAAGAGCCTTGAGGAACTGCGCGAGTTGTTCAGCGATTTCCTCGCCCGTGCCGATGTTGCCGCGATCAACCTTGACGATGCCGAAACCGCAGCGCTGGCATCGCATGCCAAGGCGCTGATCAGTTTCGCAATTGACCATTCGGACGCCACGATCCGCGCTGAACCGCGGTCAATCGTCGAAACGCCGACAAGCATAGCCGCGACGATTACAGATGCTCGCGACGACACGCGGCATCAGTTGACGCTCAAGGTGCCGGGTCGCCACAACCTTGCAAATGCGCTGGCCGCACTGGCCGGAGCAAATGCTGCGGCGGTGCCACTCGATCGCGCGGTGGCAGCGCTCGCCAGCTTTGCCGGACTTGCCCGCCGGTTCGATATCGTCGGCACCAGTCGATCGGGTATCACGGTGATCGACGACTTCGGCCACAACCCCGAAAAGGTCGCCGCGACCCTGCGCACCCTTAAGGCCCATCCCGGCCGGGTTATCGCCTTCTTCCAGCCGCACGGCTACGGCCCGCTGCGCCAGATGGGCGCGGAACTGGCGGAGACTTTTGCCCGCGAACTCGGCCCCGAAGACCTAACGATCCTGTGCGACCCCGTGTATTTCGGTGGCACCGTGGATCGCAGCCAGGGCAGCGAACGGATTGCCGGACTGATCAAAGCGGCAGGCGGGAAAGCCGAATACGTGCCGTCGCGCGATGACTGCTCATCCCGGATCGCCGAACTAGCCTGCCCCGGCGACCGCGTGGTGATCATGGGCGCGCGCGACGATACGCTGTCGCTGTTTGCGAAAGACCTGTTGGCGCGGCTCAATTAAACAGCCGCGTTGTTTCACTTAACGGTTTTGCAACTGCAATTCGCGATACAGGCCCCCTAATTCGAGGGGATACAGTAGATGTCTGCAAATACTGCACCTGCACAGAGCTTCGCCGAGGCCACCGGCCTGTGGGACCGTGCGGTCAACGCCACCAACTACGTGCTCGATCACTGGTGGGTCTGGCTGTTCCTTGGATTTGCTCTGTGGCTGTTCCTCAAGGCCCGCGCGCAGCACCAGTTGCTGGGCGAGCTCGACGAACGGTGCAGTGCTGCCAACGGCGATATCGATGCCCTGCTCAACGAACGCCATGCGCTGATCGGCAACCTTGCCGAGACGGTCAAGGGCTTCGCCGGCCAAGAGCACAAGGTTCTGAAAGACGTGATCGACGCCCGCGCCCGGGCGACTTCGGCGACCGGCAATTCCAAAGCCGATGCCGAGGCTGCGGTCAGCGCTTCGCTCGCCAACCTGTGGTCGATCACCGAGAATTATCCCGAGTTGGCAAGTTCGACGCACTTCCGCGAACTGCGTGCCGAACTGGTGCGGATGGAAGACCGCATCAACGCCGCACGCACGTTCTACAACCTGTCGGTCGAGGAACTGAACGGCGTGCGCCGCGCCTTCCCGTACAACCTGCTCGATTCGATCGCCAAGACCGCCGACCACGAGAAGTACACGCTGGGCGACCGGCGCACCCAGTTCGATGAACCGGTGAAGGTCAGCTTCTAAGCAACCTCACCCGGGGGGCGCAGGTATGGCGGCGACGGGCTATGTCACGCTTGCGGCTGAAAACCGCAAGCGGCTGATCGAAGTGCTGGGGCTCTATGTCCTGGCATTCCAGATGATCGGCGGGCTTGCCGCGACCTTCTTCCTGATCGCGCTCGATCCGGCGCACATCCTGCTGGTCGATCCGCTGGGCTACTTCGCGCGCTATGGGGTGCCGATGGCGCTGATCGCCGGCGGCCTGTTCTACTGGATATACTCGGGCCACACCGCAGCGGTCGAAAAGCAGCTCGCCGTAGTTAATCCCTCGCGGATCGATGAGCCCCGCTTCGCGGGAATTGCCGAGCGTGAATGTATCGCGCTGGGTATTCGGGTACCGCGCCTCGGGATCATCGAAGTTCCGCAGGCCAATGCGCTGGCGGTGGGTGAAGGTCCATCGCGCGGTCTGATCGCGGTCACGAGGGGCTTGCTCGACCAGCTTGACGACGAGGAACTGGCGGTGGTCATCGCCCAGCAGGCCGCGCATATCCGCAATGGCGATACGCAGGTGCTTGCCGCCAACTATGCGCTGATGCGCACCGCGGTATTGCTGCAGGTCAACAACCCGCTGCGCTTCGAGGACTGGCGACAGCTGCTGATTCCGATCGTGCTGCCCCCGATGCTGCTGATCATGCTGCTGTCGGGGATGATCACCATGGCCTCGATGGGCATCGCGCGGATGGCCCGCCGCTCGATCAAGCTCGCGCGCTTCCACATCGCCGATGCCGATGCGGTTCGCGTCACGCACCGCCCCGATGCGCTTCATTCGGCTCTGATGAAGATCGGCGGCAAGGGTGCGTTCACCGGCAGCGACGCGTTCGATGACCTGCTGTTCGATGGCCGCAGCGACAACGACGGCGGCACGCACCCGGCAGTGGTCGAAAGGCTGGAAACGATCTCACGGCTGGGCAAGGACCTGATGATGGCCGGCCGGCCGCGCCGGGATACTCGCAGCGAGGACCTGCGCCTGGCGGAAACCCGCCCGATTTTCGGTCGCAAGCTCGATCCCGAACGCTTCCGCCCGGCTCCACCCCCGCCCGCGGAAAAGCCGCGCAAGCCGCGCCAGCTCACGCAGGACGAACTGCTCAAGCTGATGCTGACCGACTGGAAGACCTACAAAGAGTACATCGCCGCCTGCAACAATTACTACGAGTGGCGCGAGAGCGACAACCGCAACTTCCTCGGCCTCAAGCCCGAGATGCGCATTCCGGTCGCAGCGGTCACGGCCTTCATGATGGTGCTTTACTGGCCCAGCGACGGGAACCCGCAGAAAATGATTAACCGCTTCAGTCCGGCCTTCTTCAGCCAGGTCATGGGCACCACCGGCGGAACCTTCTCGACCACCTCGTGCGGATCGGGCCAGATCGGTGCAGACGGCTGCGCCAGGAGTTAACGATGGAATCGCCCGGCTCGGAACCACGCCAAGGTGCGCCCCTGCACTTCTGGCTGTTAAGCTTTTTGGGCGCCGGAGGATTGTTCAGCGTGATGATTGAGCGCGATTTCGCCAGAATCGAAAATGCGCCGCAACAAGTTCAAAACCGCACCTCGCTGATTGCCTCTCCTAATGACCCGCAGATGCTTCAGGCGATCAAATATGCCCAGGCGCATGCCCGGGACAAGGCGGGCGGCGGTGCTTGGGACAAGCCCAAAAGCATTGGTCAGTCCGTAACAGTCGAAACCATCGGCGGCCCGATCACCCTGTCCGGCGACGAGATCGCCGAGGCCAACGAGATTTACCCTTTCCTGGTCCGGCGCGCCAAGGATCCAGACCGCCACGCCTCCGTCAGTCAGCCCGATGAGGGTTTTGGCGAAGGCAAGAACGATGGCAGCGAATGGGGCAATTGAGCTTGGCAGGCTGACGCTGCCACCCGCTCTTGTCGCAAATTTGCAAGCCCGATCGCCAAACCGAATCTAGCGCTGCGCAAGTTGCAATGTGCGGGGGTAATTGTGCGATTCTCAAGACGTGATCTGATCGGGGCCGCCGGCGCGGCCCTGCTCTTCGGCCGGGCTGGTCGGGCCCGGGCGGGTCTGGCCAGCGACCACTGGGGAGAGCTGCGCCAGATTCTTGCCCGGCACTGGAATGGCGGCGGGGTGACCAAGACTGCGGGCACGACCGACGGCGAGCTCGGGCTCGATCTTTCGCTCGACCTGGTTCCCGATGATGACATGCGTTTTTCCGGGCGGCTCCGGATGACCAGCCGCTGGGACACCGGGACCTATTCCGCGACTTACGCGATCAGCGGCTATTGCTGGGAGAGCGGCGACGCGATCGGCGTTGCCATCGAAAATGCCTCTCTGAGCAGCAGCGACAGCCTGCCCTCCAATCTTTATTGGCAGGGTCTGACCGGCAAGCTGCGGCTGTATATCCGGCAAGGTTCAGCCGGACATTGGCTGCTTGACGGGACCTTGTACGGAACGCGCGACAACAACGCTTTCGAGACCCAGCTTTCCGACATCTGATAGGCGCAGCAAGGCTTGCATTCCGCGCCAAACCCGCTATGCGCCCCGTTCCCGCGTAAACCGTGGGATCAAAGAAAGCCGGAGGGGCCCCGCAATCGTGCGGATCAGCCAGCGATCGGTTAGAATGATGGAAGGAAACGCCGTGGCTCTTTATGAGCACGTGTTCCTGGCTCGCCAGGACCTCAGCCAAGCGCAAGTCGATGCGCTGGCCGCTACCGCCACCGAGATCGTCGAAGCCGGACAGGGCAAGGTCACCAAGACCGAGACCTGGGGCCTCAAGAATCTCGCTTACAAGATCAAGCGCAACCGCAAGGCGCACTTCGTGATGCTCAACATCGAAGCCCCCGCTGGCGTCGTTGCCGAGCTG
>JBJTLY010000294.1:0-7783 GCA_046063275.1 Novosphingobium sp.
TTCAACGAAAAGGTTTCGGGGGCGATCGCCAAGGGCAAGCCGCTCGGCCGCCGCATCCAGATCGGCTTCGATCCCGAAACCGGCGAGGAGCTGTTCGAGGAACACCAGCTCGACTACCAGACGCTGCCGCAGATCGTGGTGATCGTCGACGAACTTGCCGACCTGATGGTCACCGTGGGCAAGGAAATCGAAGTGCTGATCCAGCGGCTCAGCCAGAAGAGCCGCGCCGCGGGCATCCACCTGATCATGGCGACCCAGCGCCCGTCTGTCGACGTCATCACCGGGGTGATCAAAGCCAACCTCCCGACCCGCATTAGCTTTGCCGTGACCAGCCGGATCGACAGCCGCACGATCCTCGGTGAGCAGGGCGCCGAGCAGCTGCTCGGCAAGGGCGACATGCTCTACAAGCCCAACACCCAGCCGATCATGCGCGTCCACGGGCCGTTCGTGTCGGACGAAGAGGTCGAGCGGATCGCCGATTTCTGGCGCGCGCAAGGCAAGCCCGAATACGTCGATTCGGTCACCGAAGAGCCCGAGGACGGTTCGTTCGGGTTCGACGACCTCGACGCCACCGCGAGCGACAGCCCGGACGAGCGCAAGTACCGCCAGGCCTGCCAGATCGTGTTCGAAAGCCAGAAGGCCAGCGCCTCATGGCTGCAGCGGCAATTGGGTGTGGGTTACAACACCGCCGCCAAATGGGTCGAGCGGATGGAGGCCGATGGCTTCGTCGGCCCCGCCAACCACGTCGGCCGCCGCGACATCTACCGCGACAAGGACGGAAGCCCGCTCTAGCCGGGCAAGAGCCGATTGCATCCTGCGCGCAAGCGCCTAGCCTCTATCCGACAGTCAGTCGGGGGATGGGCTATGGAAGTTGGGCCACAAATGAACCGCGCGGCGAGCGACGACCTGCTCCAGCGCGGCTACAACCGGCGCGATCTGGGGCGGATCGCGGCGCTGCTGGGGGTCGGAGCCGCCGTCGCCAAGCCGGACTGGGCGGCCGCTGCGCCAGGACCGGCGCCCAAGGTCCTGATCGATTCGAACGAATGCTGGACCGGGCCGATGGAACCCGGTCAGGCGGCGGCGCGGGCAATCATTGCCCGCAGCAATCGCTATGAGCCCGGCAACGAGCGCGACAAGTTCATCGCCGCAGTGATGAAGGCCGACGGCGTCCCCGCCGATCACGTTTCGCCGTGGCCGGGATCGAGCGATCCACTCAGCCGCGCGGTGGTAACCTTCGCCTCGCCGCAGCGCGGACTGGTCACCGCCGATCCGACCTTCGAACTGGCCTGGACCACCGCCGAATATCTAGGCGTGCCGATCAAGAAGATACCGCTGACTGCGGACTATCGGCACGACGTCAAGGCGATGCTGGCCGCCGATGCACAGGCCGGGCTGTACTATGTCTGCTCACCCAACAACCCCACCGGCACGATCACCCCGCTTGAGGATATCCTCTGGCTGGTGCGCAACAAGCCAGCGGGAGCAAAGGTGCTGGTTGACGAGGCCTACATCCATTTCGCCGGCGTCCCCGGCGCCACGGCGCTGTTCGGCCAGAGCAAGGACGTGGTGGTCTTGCGGACATTTTCCAAACTGTTCGGGATGGCCGGGATGCGGATGGGCTATGCGCTGAGCGACCCCGCCAACATCGCCGCGATGCAGCGCTATGACGGCGACGCGCTGTCGGGGTCGCTGCCGCTCCCATCGCTGGCTTGCGCAACCGCCAGCCTTGGCCAAAGCGCGCTGATCGCCCAGCGCCGCGCCTTTATGGAAGCCAACCTGGCTTTCGTGACCCGCGAGGTTGAGCGGCGCGGCTTCAAGGTCATCCCCAGCCGCGCCAACATGTTCATGATCGACTGGAACGGCCGTCCAGCCAAACAGATGCGCGAGGCGATCCGCAAGCAAGGCGTCGAAATCGGCCGCTCGTGGGCGATCTGGCCCAATATCTCGCGCGTCACCGTCAGCACCCGCGCCGAAATGATCGCGTTCCTGGGTGCGCTGGACCGCGCGCTGAAGGCCTAGCGGAGGTCCAAAGGTCGGCGGTCGGCATCAAGCCGGACCACCAAGTCGGCACGGGCGGGCATTTCGGCGAGGATCCAGCGGGTCAGCCGCTCGTAATGCTGGATGAAGCGCTGCACCTGTTGCGGGGTCATTGCGCCGAGCGACACTGCGCGCAGCTCTGACTCCTGCTGTTCGCGCCACTGCGCCACCACCGACCAGTCAGGCGCGGCGAGCAGGACCAGCCGGTCGATCCGGCCAAACAGCGCGCGGTAAGGCCCTGTCAGCGCGTCATTAGCATAGGTGCGCCAGATGCCTTCCGGGTCTTCCCCGGCTTCGAGCATGTTCACCGGCTCGGTCAGAGCAGCGACGGACTGTGGCCGCGCGCCGAGGCACCAGCCTTCGAGCAGCAGCACCTGCGTGGCGGCCGGGGCAAGCGGCCAGTCCGCAAGGGCCGCGCGGTCATCAATGCCCTTGTCGAAGCGCGGCAAGGGCACCGCCTCGCCGCGGGCCAGGGCATCGAGGGTGGCGAAGCCGAGTGATACGTCGTGTGTTCCCGGCACCCCGCGCGTCGCGAGCAGTGGGTGGACGTCACGCGCCAGATCCTGCCGTTTGGCGCGGGTCAGATAGATGTCGTCGAGCGACAGAGTGGCGGCTGCGATCCCCTCGGCGCCCAAGCGCGCGGCCAGCGCCGCGACCAGCGTGGACTTGCCGCTGCCCTGCGCCCCGCACAGGCCGACCACCAATGGTGCGCGGCGGGCCGGCAACGCCGCGCGGATGCGGTCCAGAAGCGTAGTCGGCAAATCCTTCTCGGGCATCGCGGTCTTGTAGCAGGCTTGCTCGAAACCCTGCATAGCCCTTGCACACAAATCCCACTGCAACGGCACCGCATGTCCGTCACCGCCTCCACGGCCGCGCGCGACAAGCGGCGCGAACAGGGGAGATTTGACGATGCGATTGATGCTTGCCCGGCGCCGCGACGGGGCTTTCGTTCTCAAGCTGGCCCTGGC
The DNA here is from genome assembly GCA_046063275.1 of Novosphingobium sp. GTDB lineage: Bacteria > Pseudomonadota > Alphaproteobacteria > Sphingomonadales > Sphingomonadaceae > Novosphingobium. Next base: position 3,006 of record JBJTLY010000294.1, read on the forward strand.
TGCGGCCGCGGTGGGGCTGGGTGATTTCGTATTCTGGCAACAGCAGCAGTTCGCCGGGGTGCAGGGCCTGTTCGGCCTCGCGCTGGTGGCCGCGCTGGCCTTGGCGCGGCCTGCGGTGCGCAGGGACAAGCGCGCGCGGATCGCACTGGGACTCGCCGCGGTCTATGCCTGCGCGCAGCTGTGGGACCCCAGTCCGCTGGCCTTCCTGCTGTTCTGGGTGGCGATGGGGCTCGCCGTGCTGCTCCCCGGCACCGCAAAATTCGACGATGGCTGGCGCTGGTTCCAGCGGCTGTTAGTCCACGGGTTCAAGTCATTGTTCGGGCCGCTGATCGACCTCACGATCCTAAGTAGGGTACGGCGCAACCGTCCTGCCGGGCCGCTGGGGCTGCGCCGAAGCCTGCCGGTGCTGGTCCTGCCCTTGCTCGGTTCCGTGCTGTTTGTGTGGCTGTTCGCGCAGGCCAATCCGGTGATCGAGCGGTGGATCGCAGCGCTCTCGTTGCCCGAGTTCGACTGGACGGTGGTGCCGCACCTGATCCTCCTCGGCGCGCTCTTCACCATGGCCTGGGGTGTCCTCCGCCCGCGTCCGCCGCGCCGCATGTTTGGGACCTTCGATGGCAGCGGCGACGTGGTCCTGCCGGGGATCAGCCTCGCCTCGGTCACGCTCTCGCTCGCGGCGTTCAACGCGCTGTTCGCGATGCAGAACCTGATGGACCTGGGCTACCTCAGTGGCGCGATTGTGCTGCCCAAGGGGATCACGCTGGCCGACTACGCGCATCGCGGCGCCTATCCGCTGGTCGCCACCGCCTTGCTCGCCGCGCTGTTCGTGCTGGTGACGATGCGCCCCGGATCGAGCACCGCCGCAAGCCCCTTGGTCCGCCGCCTCGTCACGCTGTGGACCGTGCAGAACGTGGTGCTGGTGCTGAGCGCGGCGGTGCGGACCTGGGACTATGTCGAGGCCTATTCGCTCACCGTGCTGCGCTTGTCCGCGCTGCTGTGGATGGCACTGGTTGCGGTGGGACTGGTGCTGGTGCTGGTGCGGATGCTGCGCGGCAAGAGCGCATCGTGGCTGATCAACGCCAACCTTGTAGCTGCCGGACTGCTGCTCACCCCGGTGTGCTTTATCGATCTCGGCGCGGTCTCGGCGCGGTGGAACGTGCGGCACGCCAAGGAGATCGACGGCGACGGGGCCAAACTGGACCTCTGTTATCTGAACGAGCTCAAAGGGTCGGCGTTGCTGTCGTTAGTCGAACTCGAACGGCGCCCGTTACCCGAGCCGTTGCATCAGCAAATTCGTTCGGTGCGCAATTATGTGATGCAGCGGATGGCGCAACATAGCGCCGATGGCGGCTGGAGTCTGGCACTCGACTACAGGCTCGACAAAGCGCGCCGGATCGTCGGACCAGAAACAGCCGATCATGATATCGAAAGGCCCTGTTATGGACGTTATGACAATTGACGCGGTGCGCGAAACCGCGCCACACAGCGCCATGACCCGCACCGTCCTGGTGGTCGACGACGACCCGCACATCCGCGAACTGCTCGCCTTTGCCTTCGACAAGGCCGGGATGGCGGTGCGCGAGGCTGGCGACGGCGAGGAGGCGCTGGCCGAGGTCGCCCGCTCGGCGCCCGATCTGGTGGTGCTCGACATCAACATGCCGCGGATGGACGGGCTCGAAGTCTGCCGCCGCCTGCGCGCCACGACCGAAGTCCCCGTCCTGTTCCTCTCGAGCCGCGACGAGGACTTCGACCGCGTGCTGGGGATCGAGCTCGGTGCGGATGACTATGTTGTGAAGCCCTTCTCCCCGCGCGAAGTCGTCGCCCGGGCCAACGCGATCCTGCGCCGCTCGGCCCCGCGCGCCGTGGCCGCCACGCCCGGCGCCACGCTCAGCCACGGCCAGCTCAGCCTCGACAGCGAGGGCTGGACCGCGAGCTGGGCGGGGGCCGAAGTCCCGCTCACCGTCAGCGAGTTCAACCTCATGAAGGCGCTCGCCGCCGCCGGGGGCCGCATCCTCAGCCGCGACCAGCTGATCGACCAGATCCACGGCCCCGGCTTTGCGATCACCGACCGCACGATCGACAGCCACATCCGCAACCTGCGCCGCAAGTTCGCGGAAAGCGGCGGGCACGACGTGGTCGAGACCAAGGCCGGGGTCGGTTACCGGCTCGGCGGGTGCGTGGGAGTTAACGGCAAATCCGGCGACTGATCGCCTCCATGCGGGGCCTCGCGCGCCGCCTGTGGCCGGTGCCCAAGCTGCGCTGGCTGCTGCTGAGCGTGCTGATCTTCGCCGCCGCGATGCCCGGAATCGCCGCACTGGGCCTGCGCGTCTACGAAAACGCGCTGGTCCGCCGCACCGAGGCCGAGGTCTCCGCGCAGGCCGCCGCCTTGGGCGCCGCCACCGCCTTGGTCTGGCCGGGCGCCCAGCCCGCGCCGCCCGGCGGGGTGCAGGTGCTGGAGAACTCGCGGCTCGACCCCTATGCCGCAGCGATCACCACCGGCATCGACCTGCGCACCACCGAGATCCTGCCCGAACGCCCCGCCGCGCAAGCCGCCAGCGGCCCACCCGATCCCACCGCCTTGGTGGCTGCGCAGCGCATCGCCCCGGCGGTTGCCGAGACCAAGCAGGCCACCCTCGCCTCGATCGTGCTGCTCGACCGCGACGGAGTGATGGTCAGCGGCGGCGAGATTGGCCGGTCGCTCGGCGCACTCCCCGAAGTCCGCGCCGCGCTCGCCGGGGGATCGCAGACGGTGATGCGCTACAATTCGAGCTACCCGCGAGGGCGCCTGCTCCACTGGCTCAGCCCGGCGACCGACATCCGCCTTCACCACGCCCGCGCGATCACCGTGAACGGCCAGGTCGTCGGCGTGATCCTCGTCTCGCGCTCGCCCAGCGCGCTGTTCCGCGGCATGTGGGAGGACTGGGGCAAGATCGCGGTCGGCGCCGGCGTAATCTTCGCGCTGATCCTGTTCATCGCCGGGGTTCTCGTTCGCGCCATCGTCGTCCCGGTCGAGCGGCTCTCGGCGGCGACCCGCGCGCTGGCGCAGGGCCGCACCGCGCACCTGCGCGCGCCAACGCTCGAAGTGCGCGAGATCCGCAGCCTCAACGCCGATTTCACCGCGATGGCCGAGGCGATCAACCGCCGCAGCCGCTACCTGCGCGATTTCGCCGCCAGCCTCAGCCACGAATTCAAGACGCCCTTGGCGGGCATCCGCGGCGGGATCGAGCTGCTGCAGGACCACGGGCCGGGGATGAGCAAGGCCGAGCGGACCAAGTTCCTCGCCAACATGGAAGGCGATGCGCAGCGGCTCTCCAAGCTGGTCAGCCGCCTGATGGAGCTCGCCCAGGCCGACATGGCCGTGGCGCGCGGCGATGACAATGCCCGCGCCGATGCCGCCAAGGTCCTCGCGCGGTTGGCGGACGCGCACGGTGCCCCAGGGTTCGCGCTGACCTGGACGATCGAGCCCGACTATCCCACGCTGGCAATCGAGGAGGAAGCGCTCGAAACCGTCCTCGCCACCCTGATCGAAAACGCACGGCAGGCCGGCGCCAGCGCGCTCGCCGTCACCACCGGGCATCGGGGAAGGTTCGCCAGCCTCGCCCTCACCGACAACGGCCCCGGCGTCCCCGAAGCCGACCGCGTCCGCGTGTTCGACCCCTTCTTCACCAGCCGCCGCGAGACCGGCGGGACCGGGCTCGGCCTGCCCATCGCGCGGGCCTTGGCGGAAAGCCGGGGCGGGTCTCTGGAACTGGGCGATGGCGCGGGCGGCGCGTGTTTCGTACTGACGCTGCGGGTGGCGACCAACTAGATCCTCTCCAGATTTGCGCAGCACATCTGGGGAGGTGGATCGCCGCAGGCGAGACGGAGGGGTATAGAGGCTGGCCCAGAGGCCCCTCCGTCAGCCGCTGCGCGCCTGCCACCTCCCCATTTGCACTGCGTGAAAATGGAGAGGACCTTTTGGCTTGGGTCTGACAAGATACGCACAATCGGGAGGGAGAGCGGGAATGAAGGACGCAGCGCTGAGCTGGCAGATCGGTGAAGTCAAAGTCACCCGGATCGTCGAGATGATGCTGCCGCTGAAGGCCGGCGAGCCCGGCACTTTCCTGCCGCAGGCCACGCCCGAGGCGCTCCAGCGGCACCCCTGGCTCTACCCGCACTTCGTGAGCGATACGCACGAGCTGCTGCTCTCGATCCACGCCCTGCTGGTCGAGGCTCCGGGGCTGCGGCTGGTGGTCGATACCTGCATCGGCAACGACAAGCCGCGCCGCCTGCTCGGCGGATCCGCGCTCTCGACCAAATTCCTGGCCCACATGGCCGCGGCCGGATGGAGCCGCGACAGCGTCGATGCGGTGGTCTGCACCCACATGCACGTCGATCACGTCGGCTGGAACACGATGCTGGAAGGCGGCGCATGGGTGCCGACCTTCCCCAAGGCGCGCTACCTGTTCAACCGCACCGAGTTCGATCACTGGAACGCAAACGACGACGAGGGCCAGCGGCAGATCATGGCGGATTCGGTCCAGCCGATCCTGAACGCAGGCCTCGCCGAGTTTGTCCCCAGCGACCACCGCCTGTCAGACGAGGTGCGGCTGATCCCCAGCATTGGCCACACCCCCGGCCACGTCAGCGTGACCATCGAAAGCGCGGGGACCCGCGCCGCGATCACCGGCGACATGAGCCACCACCCCTGCCAGATGCCCCACCCCGACTGGTCCCCCGCCTTCGACGAAGACCCCGCGCAGGCGGCGCAGACCCGCGCGCGGCTGTTCGGCGAATGGGCC
>JBJTLY010000002.1:0-3988 GCA_046063275.1 Novosphingobium sp.
ATCATCCGCGGCGGCGAGAATATCAGCTGCATTGAGGTGGAAGAGGCGATCTACGCCCACCTCGATGTTGCCGAGGCGAGCGTGTTCGGGATGCCCGACGAGAAGTTCGGCGAATTGCCCACCGGCGTGTTCCTGCTGAAGGAAGGCCGCAGCCTCAGCGAAGACCAACTGCGCGATTACCTCAAGGCCACCATCGCCCCGTTCAAGGTCCCGGTACGGCTGTGGCAGGAACACGAAACCCTGCCGCGTCTGGGCACCGAAAAGGTTGACAAGCGTACGCTCAAGGCCCGTTACCTGACCGTGTGGGAAAGCGAACAGACAGCCAAAGCGTGAAGGCCGCAACGATACCCGATCAGCGTGCGGTGATCGATCGCCGTGCGCTCGCCGGGGGGATCGCCGACGCGGTTGCGGCAGGCGGAGCCAAGACCGCGCGGGTGCAAGTGGTCGAGCTGCTGCGCGGTGCGCTGGCCCATGGCCGCGAGGAAATTGCGCGGCGGCTGCTCGCCCATCCCTCTGCCGGGCACGAATGCGCCGAGGCCCAGGCTTTCCTGGTCGACCAGCTGGTCCGCACGATCCACGACCATGTGATTACGGATGTCTATCCATCGCACAATCGCACTGCGGGCGAACGGCTGACAATCATGGCGGTGGGCGGCTACGGCCGCGGCGAAATGGCGCCGCATTCGGACGTTGATATCGCCTTCGTCACCCCGGGCAAGCAGACCTCGTGGTGCGAGCAGGTGATCGAGGCGATGCTCTATTATCTGTGGGATCTGGGGCTCAAAGTTGGCCAGTCGAGCCGCTCGCTCGACGATCTGGTGCGGATGGGCAAGAGCGACCTGACGATCCGCACCGCACTGCTCGAAGGGCGCTACGTCTGGGGTGATCAGGCGCTGTTCGACGAGGGCCGCGCGCGGTTCTGGAACGAGGTCGTCGCCGGGACCGAGCGGCAATACGTCGCCGAAAAGCTCGCCGAGCGTAACGACCGGCACAAACGGCTAGGCGATAGCCGCTATGTCGTCGAGCCCAACGTCAAGGAGGGCAAAGGCGGTCTGCGCGATCTCCACACGCTCTACTGGATCGGCAAATACATCCATCACGTTCGCGACGTGTCCGAACTGATCGACGTCGGCCTGCTGACGGCACCCGAATATCGCGCCTTCCGCCGCGCCGAGAACTTCTTCTGGGCGGTGCGCTGCCATCTTCACGCGATCACCGGGCGCGCCGAAGACCGGCTGACCTTCGACCTCCAGCGCGAGGTCGCCGCGCGGATGCAGTTCGCCGACCGCCCGGGCAAGAGCGCGGTCGAGCGGTTCATGCAGTACTTCTTCCTGCAGGCGAAACGGGTCGGGCATCTGACCGGGCTGTTCTTGGCCCAGCTCGACGAGCAATTCGCCAAGAAGGCCCCGCGCGGACTGCTCGCGGGGTTCCGCGCGCGCAAGCGCAGCCTCAAGGGCTTCGTAGTGTTCGGCGGCAAGATCGACGTGCCGAGCGACGATTGGTTTGCTGGTGACCCGGTGCGGCTGCTCGAAATGTTCGTGCTCGCCGACGCGAATAGCCTGGAGGTTCATCCCGATGCGATGCGACTCGCGGTGCGCGACGCCCGGCTGGTCGATAGCGTCCGCACCGATGCCCGCGCCAATGCGCTGTTCCTCGATCTGCTGACCAGCCGCCACGATCCCGAAACGGTGCTGCGCTGGCTTAACGAGGCCGGCGTGTTCGGCCGCTTCGTGCCCGATTTCGGCCGCGTCAACGCACAGATGCAGTTCGACATGTACCACCACTATACGGTCGACGAGCACACCATCCGCGCGATCGGGCTGATGGCGCGGATCGAAAAGGGTGAGCTCAAGGCCGATCACCCGATGGCGTCTGGCCTGATCCACAAGATCGCCAACCGCCGCGCGCTCTACGTTTCGATCCTGCTCCACGATATCGCCAAGGGGCGGCGCGGCGACCATTCCGAACTGGGCGGCGAAGTCGCGCTCAAGCTGAGCCCGCGGCTTGGCCTCAGCGCCGAGGAGACCCAGCTGGTCGCCTGGCTAGTCCGCACGCATCTGTTGATGAGCGCGGTCGCCTTCAAACGCGATCTCGCCGACTGGAAGACCATCGCCGATTTCGTCGCACAGGTGCAGACCGTCGAGCGATTGCGGCTGCTCTCGCTGCTGACCATCGTCGATATCCGCGCGGTCGGCCCCGGGGTGTGGAACGGCTGGAAGCGCCAGCTGATCAACGAACTTTATGATGCCGCCGAGGAACGCATGCGGCTGGGCCACGTCGAGCATGGCCGCGCCCAGCGGGTGGCCGCCAAGCAGGCGGCGGTTGCGGCGCGGTTGGGCCGGGAATTGCCACCCAAGACGCTCAAGTTTTTCAACGACGCCTACTGGATCGCCGAACCTGACGACATCGTGGCGATGAACCTCACCCAGCTGGAAGCGGCCAAGGGGGCGTCGCTTGACGTCCATACCGAGTATTACGCCGCGCGCGGGGCGACGCTGGTGACCGTGATCGCCGCCGATCACCCGGGGCTGTTCTACCGCATCGCCGGGGGCATCCATCTCGCCGGCGGCAACATCATCGACGCACGCATCCACACCGCGCGCAACGGCATGGCAGTCGACAATTTCCTCGTGCAGGACCCGCTCGGGCGGCCGTTCTCAGAAGACGCGCAGCTCGCGCGGATCAGGAAAATGATCGAGGACGCACTGGCCAACCGGGTCAAGCTGGTCACCCAACTCGCCGCGCGCCCGCATTCCCGGCCGCGCGCCGATGCCTTTGAAGTCAGCCCCTCGGCAGAATTCGACAACCAGGCCTCGAACCGGTTCACCGTGATCGAGGTCAGCGCGCGTGATCGTCCGGCGCTCCTCAGCCGCCTCGCGCGCACGCTGTTTGAGGCCAAACTGATGGTCCATTCCGCGCATATCGCCACGTATGGCGAGCGCGCGGTCGACACTTTCTACGTCACCGACCTGCTCGGAGAGAAGGTCGATTCGGTGACTCGGCTGAAGGCGCTTGAGAAGAAGCTGATCGAAGCGGCGGTCGAGGAGAGCGTCGAGGTGGTGGCAGCCTAGCCGATCAACGCTTCGGCGATTTGCACCGCATTGAGCGCAGCGCCCTTGCGCAGGTTGTCGCCCACCACGAACAGTGCGAGGCCGTGCGGTACCGTTGGATCGACCCGGACCCGGCCGACGAAGACCGGGTCCTTGCCGGTCGCCTCAAGTGGGTTGGGCACATCGCAGACCACCACCCCCGGCGCGGCGTGGAGCAGTTCGAGCGCGCGGGCGGCGCTGATCGGGCGTTCGAATTCGACGTTGAGCGAGACCGAATGCCCGGTGAACACCGGCACCCGAACGCAGGTGCCCGAAACCGGCAGATCCGGGATGCCGAGGATCTTGCGGCTTTCGTCGCGTAGCTTCAATTCTTCCTCGGTGTAATCGTCTTCGCCAAGCACATAGTTCAGCGGCACCACGTTGAAAGCGATCGGTTCGGCCCACTTTTCGGCTGCCGGGAGCATGGCTCCATGCCAACCACCGGGCGCACCTTCTCCTCGCCACCCCCCTGTCGCCAAGTCTCGCGCTTCATCGCCAATATACTTTACTTGGCCGGCAAGGATATCGACCCCTTCCTGCCCTGCGCCCGATACCGCCTGATAAGTCGAAGCGACCATGCGCTTCAGGCCGGCCTCATCGTGCAGCGGCTTCAATGTCGGCATGACCGCCATGGTGGTGCAATTGGGGTTGGCGATGATCCCCTTGGGCAGGTTCGCCAGGGCATCGGGGTTCACTTCGGCGACGACCAACGGCACCTCAGGATCGGAGCGGAAGGCGGAACTGTTGTCGATCACCACCGCGCCGGCAGCGGCCACCTTGGGCGCGAGCGCTTTGGACGTTGCGCCGCCGGCCGAGAACAGCACCACGTCGAGGCCTGCAAAGTCGGCGGTGGCAGCATCCTCGATCGTGACGCCATCGACCACCTTCCCCGCCGAACG
>JBJTLY010000295.1:0-9004 GCA_046063275.1 Novosphingobium sp.
ACTTGTCCCAATCGAAGAACACGATGTACGGGCCCTTCTCGCAAACCGGGGCAGGAACCGGAACCGGTACGGGAACTGGAGCCGGCACAGGCACGGGAACCGGAACAGGCACGGGGACCGGCACAGGAGCGGGCGGCGAACCGAAGTTGTAGCCCAGCGTCAGCATCAGCGAGTGCGAGCGGAAGCGGGTTTCAACCGGCAGGCGATTGCCATTGCCGACCAGGTTCACCTTGTCCTGATTGTACAGGCGATACTTAAGGCCCAAATCCATGTGATCGGTGATCGGATAGCGGATCCCGGCCAGAGCCTGCCAGGCAAAGCCCGAATCCGAATCGTTGATGTCGACGGTAGTGCCAGCGGCATCAGCCAGAACCTTGACCCGGCCAACACCGGCGCCGCCGCCAACGTAGCCCTGAAGGCCATCATCGGGGCCGAAATCGAGCAGGCCGTTGACCATGAAGCTGAGTGCGCTGACATTACCGGTCAGCGTGCTGGTCGACTTCTTGAACGAGGTTCCGTTAGCCAGAAACGCGTCATCGGAAGCGCGGCGATAGCTGGCTTCGGCTTCAAGGCGGAAGCCGCCGAAGTCGTAACCGATCACGCCGCCGACATCGTAGCCGACTGCGGTGTTGAGCACGCCATTGCCCGAAGCAACCAGGTTATGCATGTCTTCGACCATGGTACCGCCGGCATCGCCTTCGATGTACCATGAATCGTCGCGAGCCAGCGCGGGCGTCGCAAGCGCCGAGGAGGCAAGAGCCATCCCAATGACGAGTTTGCGCATTATCGTATTCCCCTTTTGAAGTTAGGATTGAGCCACCGAGTAAGCGAAACGTCTATCTTGTGGCGCTTGTTCCCGCAAGCCGACAAAAAGCTCAGACTGTTGCAATAATGTCGCTACCTGGTTCGGAAAATGCGCGAAACAAGCCGGATCGGTGCCGAAATCGAACCTGGGCTTCTGGATTGCGATGGCCAAGCCTGCAGCGGCCTAGCTCGCTGCAACGATGCCCGCGGTGGTGAGAGCCGCGATAATCGCGCCAATCGCGGTGCGCGCCTCGGCATCTACGATGGCGCCGCCGCTGGGTGCTGGCGGCCTTGATGGAACCTTCCAGGTGCCGGCAAAGCGCTGCTCCTGACCGGTTGCGCGATTGAGCAGCTTGAGACCGTCACGCGGCGCGGCGAAGAGCCAGTTTCCAGCCTGCCGAGCTGCGATCTTTCCGCTCTGGCCGGTCCAATCACCGCTCGCGCCGCTGGCGACAAGCCAGGCCTGTCCGTCAGCCGGAGTGGCCGGCGGGGCAGCCTGCTCGCCTTCGATCGCGAGGCAAAGCAAGGCATCGAGCCGCGCGAGGCTTTCATTGACGAAAGTTTCCTTCTGCGACTGGCCGGCGAAAAGCAGCGGCAGGTCAAAGCGTGCGGTGCGGCTTTCAAACAGGGGATCTGGCATCTTGGGTCTCCGCGAGAGTTGAGGACGGGATCAGGGCTGCGGGAAATAGAGCGGCTCAGACACGCCGCGGTCCCCGTGTTGGCGAACCGCGAACGTCCCCGACGGCATTGCAGCAATGAGTGAGCCGTACACGGCAGCGCTGATGGAAAGGTTCGGGCCCGGGCAATCCCAACTTGCCGCAACCGCGGTGCCAGTGCCGAAGGTGACCGTGTAGGCTTCGTTCTGCTCATTGAGCGGCAAATCCACTCCATCGGTCCAAGTCCAGCCACCGCGCGATCGCCTGGTCCAGCTGAGTTCGATCGCACTGGCCCCACCGCGCACTGCCTTGGCGTGAACCGGGGCCAGCGGACGTGCGCCGATTCCGCGCAAGGCAATGGTTGACGTTGCGGCGGCCGTATCGGCAAGGCCGATCGCGGCGATCAGCGCACCCGGTGTTTCGCCGACTGCAACCGGATCGAGAGTGATAGCGGTGCCATCGAGCAGGACGAACCGTTCGCCCGCGGTATGGCTGGCAATCGCGCTTTCGGTGCCGCCACGTCCGCGCCACAGTCCCGACAGCCGCCATTGCCTGCTGCCGAGCGGAACCGCGCTGGCGAACTGGATGATCTCGCTGCCCAGCGCAGCGCGGTTCGCCCCCATTGCCAGTTGGCGCATTGTTGCGTCGGTCAACGGCAAGTCGCCTGGCACCAGATCGACCGTCACTGAAGCATGACGGTCGAACAGCAGCGGCGAACCCCGTGGCAATGCGTCGACGGCCAATCCGATGATCGCACGGGTGCGTCCGGCTGCGCCAAGGAATTGCAGCGCGCCGTCGCCTTGGTCGACATAGAGGCTCGCGCCGCTCCATGCCGCGCTAACTGATGAGACCGCCGCCAACAGGAATGGCACCGGCGTGGCACTATTGCCGTCCCACGGCAATTCGAGCGCGGCGATTTCGCTGGTCGGTATGGGCTCATCGACGGCCGGATTGACCCGGCCGGGGTCCGCTGCCGCCAAAGTGCCGGCGGCAGCCGAAAGGCGCAGAAGCCCAAGATCGATGCCCTGGTCGTGCCATTCCCATCCGTTCACGCGCCACAGCCCCGGATGGCCGGGCAGGGTGACCGTGGCCCCCGGCCGCACCGCCGGATCGAGCTGGGTGACCCGCCAGGAAATTGATTGGCGGGCCCACTGGGCGCGGCGCGCCGCGCCTTCGACCAGCGCCCGCGCCGAACCGGCATCAAGCGCCGCAGGAAGTTCGATCGTGCGCGGCTGGCCAGGGAGCGGGCGGCCCGCAGCGCGCTGCGCGCCAGGCTGATAATCCCGGTCGACGTCGTAATACCGCAGAACCGCCACGGGTTGTTCGGTTGCCGGCGTGCGCTTGCGGGTATACCCGGCGTTGCCCCCGAAGTCCTCGCGCTTGGTCGATGTCGCAGCCTCCGACAAGGCAATCGGCGCGCCTTGCAAGCGGTCGGGACGAATGGTCAGGCGGTCGCCGCAGGCATCGCAGTCCACCGGGTAAAGCGGATCGAGCGCCCCCAGGAGTTCGCCGATCGGCCCCTCGTTCGAAAGCCCGCCAAGCCCGCTCAATGGCACCGCCGCATCGGTCTCATCGATCACCCCTGCGAGCAGATCGGCAAAGCCGAAGGCGCCTTCATCGGCGATCACTTCGAACGACAGCGTCGGGATCCGGTTGCCGAACTCGGCGAGTTGCAAATCTTCGAACACCACGTAGGCCAGCCCGCGATAGCCAGGGCTCCGGTCAGCGCCCTCGGCCGCAGCGAGCAGGGGATCGGCCGCCTGATCGCCGGTGCCGGTATGGAGACGAAGCGTGCCGCCGACTTTCATATCGCCCGCAGTGCCGCGCACCAGCTTGCCATCGGCCCAGATCCGCCCGACTGACTGAATCCGGCGGCTGGACAGCGCCACGGCGAAGCTTGCGGTATAGGTGTAATTGATCGTCGAGGGCTTCCCCTTGCCGTTACCCTGCTTTTCGCGGTGCTCGACCAGGTCGGTCGACCAGATGATCTGTCCGGCAACGCGCATTCGGCCGAAGTGGCGCGGAATCGCGATGCCGTAGCTTGAGGTGGTGATCTTCAGTTCGTTGAGCCGCGCGCCTTCGCGGTCGCCCGGCTTGAAGATCATGTGGTCGACCTGGTTGCCAACCAGCGCGCCGATCGCAGAGCCGATCGGGCCGCCGAAGTACTGTCCGACTGCGGAGAGAATCAGGGTTGCCATGGGGTCACTTTCAAATGCGGCGCAAACGCCAGTGCGCGATAATCGGTCCGGCGGGCAGTTCGGCGCTGATCACCACGCGGCGCAGGCCGGCATGGGCGTGGACCCAGCGAAGATCGCGCGCGGCAATGGCGAGATGAAATTGCGCCGGACCAGGCTGGAGCATGATCGCGTCGCCCGGGCGGACTGGCCCACGCGCCTCCGAAAATCCGCAGTCTTCAGGCGCGGGCAGCCATTGCGCTAGATCGCGAAGCCGCCACGGATAGCCGCTGGGCAGTGCCATCGGTCGCCCGGCGCGCGCCATCGCCGCACCCAGCAGGCCAATGCAGTCGACGCCAGTCGCAGGATCGCGCCCGTGCAGCCGGAACGGCACGCCTGCCAGCGCCTCGGCGGCATGGGCGAGGCGCAGCGGCGTTGTCATTGGCTCGGCACCGGATAGCGGGTGATCAGGTCATTGCCGGGAAGAAATGGCTCTCCCTGAAAGTTGATCGCATTGGCGAACCGTGTTGCGCAGGTTTCGAGCCGGCGGTCGCAACCTTCGCGCAGCTCGACGCGGGTTCCGGCAGGCGGCGCGCTGTCGAGCGGCGTGGACAGAACCAGCCGGCCGGCATCAAGGCCGACGATGTCCGTCGTCTGCCCGGCGAAAGGACCGTCGAGCCAGCGCAACGAGCCGCCGTCGAGCGCTGTGACGGCAACCGAAGTGCTTATCGAAACCACATTGCTTGCCGCGTCGAAGCTGTCGGTCGTTCCGGCATGGGTGAAGCGTGCTGCGGACAGCGTGCAGCCGGGTCCGCAGAACACCGCGCGGCACGAGGGGCTGGTGCGCGGCACCGGATCGCGCGCCAGTTCGGCCTTGCGGCTGACCAGGTCGGCGGTGAATGTGCCGGCCTCTTCACTGACCGTACCGATCGAGCCGCGATAGATGACGTGGCGTTCCAGGCTTTCCCAGTCGACCACCCCGATGAGTACCCGCGCGCCGTCGAACCGGCCGATGGCGAGATCGAAGGCGTCGATCGAATCGTGGCTCAGCGCCCCATCGACCTCGGCGCTGTCGGCCTCGAAACCGGCGGAGCGGCGGATGGCCGATGGCAGCATGCCCGGTGTGGCGCGGTGGTTGATCCCGTCGAACCACAGGTCCAGGTCATGCGTGGTAAAACCGAGCGCAACGCCGTCGCGGCGCAGCACGCGCCAGAAGGTGGCGGTGGTCTCCAGCTCCTCGCTGAACCAGACCCGCGTCACGATGCGGCCTCGCGGATTTCGATCACCGGAACGCTGGGCGCTTCGCCGGCGGCGAATACGGCACCGGCCACTTCCAGCTTGTCTTCGGCAAACCGCACCGGAACATCGAAGGTGAAACCGGCGCGCACGATCTTGCCGGCAGCGGGGGGCGCGGCGAAGGTGACGATCCCGCCCGGGGCAAGGGTCCAACCACTCGACAGAACACCATCGACGCTGATCAGCACCGAGCCTGCATGCGGCCGGGTAATGCGGCGTGCCTGTGCGGCTTCGCCTTCGCCATAGGTCTTGACCAGCGGGAAGTCGGCGCGGACGCCGTTACCGGTGCCCAGCACCTGATCGCTTGCCGTCGGTACCTGCGTCATGGCGTTGGAACTGAAGTCAGTCGGGTCGCGCAGGCGAAAGCCGCGCGCAGCGCCGCGGCGGGCCCGGAAGAAAGCGAGCAGCACACCAAGTTCGGCTTCGGAGCGGATCCCCGGGCCGACATCGAAGCGCAGCCGCGCATTCGACCAGAGCGAATTGCGTCGCTCGAAGCCCGAGGCGGTGACCGCGACGCTGGTCGAGAACTCGGGCATCACGGTGGCATCGCGGCCCAGTGCGAGCGGGTAGGGCACATCGTCGAAAGGCAGCATTGTATCCTCGTCGCTGGGAGGGGGCAGGTGGACAAAGCCGTCGCGGCACACTTGCGGCAGCGCCCAGATGAAGCGCTCGTGCGCGCCCCGCTCTGCCGCCTGGTCAAGGCCCGCATCGATCTCGCGCCAGGCCTCGGCATCGCCCGGATCGGGGACATAGCCCGCGAGATAATCCTGGCTTGACGCGGGATAACCAAGCCGCGCATCGATCGCGGCATAGGCAGCGCGGCGGAACGCCTGCGCGCCTGCCGTCAGCCAGTCATAGTCCTCAACCTGCAGCCGATCGAAAGCCGGTGCGGCCCAGCCCAGCGGCAAGTTGGCGCGTCGCAGTTCGGGCATTCGCGGATCGAGCACTGTCGGCAGGAACACCAGCAGAAGCACCTCGGACGCAGATGGGGCTGCGGCGCTGCGCACGGCATTGCGCAGGGCAAGGGTCGAACTGGCGAGCAAGGCGCCTGCGGCATCGAGCAAGCTCAGTTGTGCGGCAGTCAGGCTGCCCTTGAGATCGGGGATCGCCACCGGGCTTCCCCCGAAGGCCGCCTTCGCCGCATCGTCGTAAAGACAGGGGCGGCCATCGGCCATGACCCACCACCACGGCTCGCCGATCTGGAAGCGGACTGGTGCTCCTGCAGTCTTGAGCAGCGCGACGAAGCCGGAAGCGACGCCTTGCAACCAAGCCATCGCCGCGCTGTTTGCCGGGGATAGCAAAGCCGACGGCGGGTCCCACGCGGTGCGCGCCGCGGTGCCGTCGGCAGCGCGCTGCTGCCATGCAGCCGGGCAATGCTGGGCAAGCAATTCGTAGCTCAGCGAGGCAATCGGTGAGAACCCGGCATCCTTCGCGCGGGTAAAGAAATCGAGGTGCCAGGTCTTGGCCGGCGTGCACAGCGGATCGCCGCTGATCGGAACCTCGAACCCCGCGCCGACCGAGCCGAGCCGCATGAAATGGCTCATCCCGACATAGTGCAGCAAGCTGCCGCGATAGCCGAGCTGCAGGGCATTGCGGATCAGTCGAGCGGGGGCCTGGTTGCAGCTATCGTCATAAGCCGTCGCCACCGCCACGCCATGCGGCGGGAGCACCATGTCGCCCACCTCGAGCAGGGCCCCGCGCCCCTCGCAGCGGATCTGGCTTACTTTGGCCCAGCCTTCTGCCGCGCTGGCGAGCGGGGCCGTGCTTCCAGCGACATAGCCAGGGGCGACCAGCGAGATGAACATCCGGTCGATGTCCGCCGGATGGACCGGGTCCGCCTCGCCGGGGAGGACATAGCCGCCCGCAAGGTTCGAAAAGTCGAGCGTGATCTGCGCGTCAGCCGCGCTGCCTTGCGCGTAGTTCCACAGCCGGACGTACCACGACCGCGCCGTTCCACTGGCGTCGCGGCCTTCGATCGTCAGGGTCGGACCGTTGACCGCGTCGAGCGCGATGACCCCGCCCGAGCGCCAGCGGAAGCGCAGCGTGGTGCGCGAATAGTCGCGATCGGTCACGTAAGCGAGCAGCGGGTGATCGAAGCGATCAACCGAATCCCAGATGATTCCGGCAAGATCGCCCTCGCGCATGAAGACAACATCGACCCGCATGGAATCGGCTGCGGTGGTGGTCAGCGCGGCCATCATCGGACGCGGGAAGTTGACCGTCCAGAAGCGCGGATCGAACCGCTGGATCCAGTCGCTGTCCTGTCCTTCGCGGGTTGCGGTGAGCCAGCAGGCCATGAAGAGTCCTCTTCGTTTCAGGTCCTCTCCATTTTGCGAAGCCAAATGGGGAGGTGGCAGTGCGAAGCACTGACGGAGGGGTATCGAGGCCTGCGCAAAACCCCCTCCGTCTGGCCCTGCGGGCCATCCACCTCCCCATTTGCGCCATGCGGCGAAAATGGAGAGGAGCTTGGTTCAGTTATCGGCCAGCGCGCGGCGCACGGCGCTCGCCACCTGGCGGCTCGAGCGCTGCAGGGCCTGCGGGGCGCTGGTTCCGGCAGGGGCGGAGATGTTGATCGACACTCGTACGTCGCGCGGCGTCCGGCCGCTCCCGGTCTCGATGCGGCCGGCGCTGGTCGGCATGAACAGCTCGGGGCCTCGTTCGCCAACGATGTAGCTGCGCCCGGGCGAGACCGGGCCGCCCGTGGCGCGTCCGGGCGATCCGAGTAGCGAGCTAAGCAGACTGCCGATGCCCGAAATGAGGCCACCGCCACCGCCGCTGCCACCGCCGCCACCACTCTGTCCGTCACCGCCGCCACCGCCCAGCCCGATCGAACCCAACAGGCTGTTGAGCGCGCGGGAAGCGATCTGGTCGACGACGTTGAGCGCGACCCGGCGCAGGTCTTCAAAGCCGAGGCTGCCCTTGCGCAATGCATTCAACAGTCCGCGTTCGAGGACGTCCCCGGCGCGAGCAAAGCCATCGACCAGCGTGCCATCGAAATTGCTCCGCATCGCCGCCACATCGCTGGCAAAGCCCTGGGTGTTGGCCCGGACGTCGATGGTCAGGTTATCGACTGTATCGGGCATTGGTCTTGCTCCATCATGCGTTCAAGGTCACCGCGCGCGAGGCTGTCATCGGCGCTGGTGTAAGGGGTAAGGATCGAAGCGAGTTCGGCCGGAGTGGCTCGCCAGAAGTGTTCCGGACGCCAACCGAACAGCCGCGCCGCCAGACCGCTGAGCCGCACGGCGCCCGGTCCGAAGCGCTGGTTCATGCCTTGTCTTCGGCTGCGCCCTGAAGGATCTACCCTAGCAGGACACGCAGCGGCTTGCTCGCTTCGGCCAGGCCAAGCGCCAGCACAGCTTCGCCCACGGCTTCGCGGCTGAGCGCGCTGCGATCGGCGAGGCAATGCCAGAACAGCGCCGCCATTTCGGCCAGGCGCAGCTGCCCCGCGCCGGCGCGTTCGACCAAGGCGAACAACGGGCCGAGCTCTTCCTCGGCCGCGACCAGCGCGGCGAAGGTCGGGCGCAGCAGGTGCGGCGCGCCGGCGATCGCCAGACTGGCCTCGCCGCGAAAGGAATTGGCACGCTCGTCCTGAGCTTGTCGAAGGGTCATGCTGAGGCCACCGTGCCCGAGCTTTCAAGCTGGAGCGTATAATTGCGCTCGCCGTTGAAATCGCCCGAATAGTCGAGTTTCTGGACGAGGAAGCGCCCACGCAGCTTTTCGCCGCCTTCGAAGCTCAGCTCGTAATCGTCGATCGTGCCGGACATGGCGTTACTGCGGACCTGGGCTTCGGCGGCGCTGCCAAGGAAGATCCCCGCCGCGCTGACCGAAACCGAGCGAACCCCGGCACCTGTAAGGAGTTCGCGCCAGCCGACACTGTCCTTGCTGGTGATCACCACGGCATCGCCGGAGATCGACATCTGGGTGGTGCGCAGCCCCGCGACGGTCTGGTAAACAGCGGGGCTGGCGCCGTTCGAAATCTTGAGCAGGAACGCGCTGCCTTTCTGGGCGGCCATGGTGTTCTCCTTTGTTTGAGAGTGGGCAACACCGGCCCGCTCCCCCGGCCCAACCACCCAC
>JBJTLY010000296.1:0-9444 GCA_046063275.1 Novosphingobium sp.
ATGCCGCGTCTACTTCAACAACGTCACCCCGGTGGACTCGACCGAATTCCTCGACATGGCTTCGAAGCGACTGAAGTCGATCATCGACCGCGCAGGCGGTATCGATGCGATCAAGGCCAATCCGGAGCAGATCCCCGAAGTGCACATCCGCGGCGACCAGAACGCACCGTGGCGCTGTGTCGCGGGCGTGGTGGCGAACGTTCAGTACGCCGGTTATCCGACCGTTGGGTTTATCTCGAACCCGGTCGATCCGAACGGCTAATCGCCAAGGGACCGCAAGGTCCCGACGCGCACGACTTATTCAGGAGTAACGCACAATGGCAATGTCAGGCGGCAAGGACGATGGCGAGCCGATGATGGAAATGAACACGACGCCGCTTATCGACGTCATGCTCGTTCTCCTCATCATGTTCATCATCACCATCCCGGTGGCAACCCACGCGGTGAATATCGATCTGCCGGCCCCCACGCCGCCGACCAATGTTCCGCCGCCGAAGCACGACAAGAACAAGGTTTCGGTCACCCCGACTGGCCAGATCACCTGGAACAACCAGAACGTCGACCAAGGCCAGCTGCTGTATCAGTTGCAGCAGACGCTCAACAAGTCGGTCTATGCGATGGAGCCCGAACTGCAGTTTCAGCCCGATCCACAGGCCCCTTATGATACCACCGCCAAGGTGCTGAACATCATCAAGGGTTCGGGCGTTTCGGCCTTCGGCTTCGTCGGCAATGAACAGTTCATCTCGTTCAACCGTGCACCAGGCACTGCGCCGCCAAAGTAGGCCTGAGCCTGTGCATTCGAACAACGAAGGGGGCGGAGCAATCCGCCCCCTTCTTTCATTTCACCACAGCATCTTGACGACTTGATGTTATACTGTAACGTGCGGCTTCTTCCTTGGGAGAACCGACATGGCAAGAACCGCAGCAGCCGTCCGCACCTTCGAAGCCCCGCTCGGAGAGATGAACTCAACCCCGCTGATCGATGTCATGCTGGTGCTGCTGGTGATGTTCATCCTCGCCGTCCCCGCCGCGGTGAACGAGGTTCCGATCGACCTTCCGACCGTAGGTAAGCCCGATTGGCCAATCGTCGAGCACCAACGAAACCTGATCTCGATAACCGCCGAAAGTCAGGTCCAGTGGAACGCGCAACCGGTAACCCAAAGCCAGCTCGCAGCACTGCTGGAGACCGCGCACAGGTTGAGTCCGGAACCCGAACTGCAGTTCGAGCCCAGTGCCGACGCTCCTTATGACACAACCGCCAAGGTCCTGAACGTGGTCAAGCAATCGGGCGTTTCTGCGTTCGGCTTCATTGGCAACGATCGTTATACTTCGTTCGGCAAACCGAAAGCCGCGCGCTAACCTTCGGACTCTTCCTCGGGCTCGATCCGCATCGCCGCACCTGCCAAGCCTGCGGCCTCAATCAGCAAGGCTTCGTCGGCCATCCCTTGCGGCACACTTTCCCGCCCGATCATGACAAGGACCGGCACCGCCAACGGACTGACCCGGTCCAGCTTCACATGGCGTAGCTCGCGCTCAGCGCGTTCAAGCAGATCGCCGAGACGGCCAACGTCGGTCATCCGCGCCCGGGCATCGGCCCAGGCTGCCTCGATCAGCAGGTGATCGGGTTCGTATTTCCTGAGGACGTCGTAAATGAGGTCGGTCGAAAAGGTCACCTGCCGCCCGGTCTTGCGCGTACCGGGCTGCTGTCGCTCAACCAGCCCGGCGATCACCGCCACCTCGCGAAAGGCGCGGCGCAGCAGATAGCTGTCCTGCACCCAAGCCGCGAACTCATCGCCCAGAATCTCGGCCGAGAGCAGCGCTCCCGGATCTTCGACCGGTCGCAACCCCCACACCGCCAGGGCATAGTCATTGGCGACAAACCCCAGCGGCATCAGCCCGCGATCCTCCATCCGCCGGGTGAGCAGCATGCCAAGGGATTGGTGCGCGGGCCATCCTTCAAAGGCATAGAATACGGTGTAGTGTCGGCCCTCATAGGGAAAGCTCTCGACCAGCAGCTTGCCTGGCTCGGGCAGTTCGCTGCGCCAGTCCTGCACCTCGAGCCATTCGCGAACATCATCGGGGAAGCGCGCCCAACCTGCACGGTCGGCGAGCAACGCCTGGACCCGCCCGGACAGATGCGTGGTCATCGCCATACGCTGCCCCATGTAACTCGGGATCTGGCCGAGTTTCTTCGCCGCGCGGACAATGAGCTGCGTGTCCTTCATCGATTCGACTTCGAGATCCATCCCGGCAAAGCGGATCGTATCGCCGGGCCGCAAGCTCGCGGCAAAACTCTCCTCCACCCGGCCAAGCGATTTTCCGCGCCGGAACATGACCTCGACCATCTCGCTGTCGATGATGATCCCCGCATTGAGCCTGAAACGCCCGGCCTGCTCGGGATGGGTGAGGCGCCACGCTTCATTCCCTTGGCCATCCTTGCCCAGCGTAATGCGGCGGAAGCGGTCATAGGCGCGGAGCGCGTAGCCGCCGGTGGCAACGAATTCGAGGACACGGCTCCACTGATCGTCAGTTAGCCACACATAAGCCGAACAAGACCTGATTTCGCCAAGCAAGGCCGCCCCGTCGAACGGACCGGCGCAGGAGCGCGCCATCACGTGCTGGGCCAGCACGTCGAGCCCGCCCGGGCGGAAGGCCTCGCCAT
The DNA here is from genome assembly GCA_046063275.1 of Novosphingobium sp. GTDB lineage: Bacteria > Pseudomonadota > Alphaproteobacteria > Sphingomonadales > Sphingomonadaceae > Novosphingobium. Next base: position 2,663 of record JBJTLY010000296.1, read on the forward strand.
CGCGCTGCCCTTCAGCGACGGCCTGTTCGGCCGCAATCGCCTCAAGGAACTCGAAGCGATTGCCCGGCACCAGCAGCGCGCGGCTTGGGCAATCGAGCCGGTGATTGGCGCGACCGATCCGTTGCAGCAGCCGCGACGAACCCTTGGGCGCACCCATCTGCACCACCAGATCGATGTCGCCCCAATCCACCCCCAGATCGAGACTGGCGGTGGCAACCAATGCCCGCAGCTCGCCGCGGGCCATCGCCCCTTCGACCTTGCGCCGCGCCTCCTTGGACAGCGAGCCGTGGTGGATACCGATCGGCAGGGTTTCCTCGTTGGTCTCCCACAGCTTCTGGAAGATGAATTCGGCAAGGAAGCGGGTGTTGCAGAAGATCAGCGTGGTCTTGTTGGCCCTGATCGCCTCGATCAACTGCGGCACCGCCCAGGCGGCAGCATGACCGCCCCACGGTACCCGGGCATCCTCGGGCAGCAAGATCGACAGCTCCGGCGGCGCGCCGTCCTCACCCAGCACCAGCGAAACCGTATCGATATCGCCCAACGGTGCGAGCCAGCCGCGAAAGGCATCGGGATCGGCGAGCGTCGCCGACAAGGCAACGCGCTGTAGGCCCGGCGACAAGGTCTGCAGCCGGGTCAGCGCCAGCGCCAGCAGATCACCGCGCTTGGTCGGCGCGAAGGCATGAACTTCGTCGATCACCACCCGCTTGAGCGTGCTGAACAACTCGGCCGCCTCCGGATAGGACAGTAGCAAGGACAACGACTCGGGCGTAGTCAGCAGCACGTGCGGGGGCTTGACCCGCTGTCGCGCCTTGCGCTCAGACGGCGTATCGCCGCTGCGCACCTCGACCCGCATCTTGAGGCCCAATTCCTCGACCGGGGTGAGCAGGTTGCGCTGGACATCATGCGCCAGCGCCTTGAGCGGCGAGACATAGAGCGTGTGCAGGCCTTCGGGCGGGGCCTGACCGTTCAGCACCGAGGGGCAGAAGTCGGCCAGCGTGGGCAGAAACCCGCCGAGGGTCTTGCCCGCCCCGGTATCGGCGACCAGCAGTGCGTGCCGCCCGCTTGCCGCTACCTCGAGCATTTCGCGCTGGTGGCGCCGTACTTGCCAACCCCGCGCGGTGAACCAGCCGGTAAGTTCAGGGGGGAGCGGGCCAAGCGTCATCCCCGGCACTCTGGCATGGATTGCACGCAGTTGGGAAAGGCATTTGCGGGCAGCGGCTTGCGCTGCCACACTCTCGACAAAACAGGGGGAACCGATGCCGCACCGACCACTCAACCGAACCGATCTGCTCGACGACTTCGCGCAGCGCGACATCGAACTCCTCGGCCAGACCCGCCGGGTCTATGTTGCCGGCACCGGTCCGGCGGTGGTGGTGATGACCGAGATGCCCGGGATCAGCCCGCACGTTGCCCGCTTTGCGCGCTGGGTCCGCGATGCCGGCTTCACCGTCTATATGCCGCACATGTTCGGCAAGGACGGCGCGGTGCCGACTGCACTGACTGCAGTGGCGACGATCGCGCGGGCATGCATTTCGAAGGAATTCCGCGCATTGAGCGCCAATGCCTCAAGCCCGATCACCCAGTGGCTGCGCGCGCTCGCCGCACAGGCGCACGCAGAATGCGGCGGCAAGGGCGTGGGCGCGATCGGGATGTGCTTCACCGGCAACTTCGCGCTATCGATGATGCTCGAGCCGGCCGTGCTCGCGCCGGTCATGGCCCAGCCCTCGCTGCCGCTCAACAACGCCGCAGGAATGGCGATGGATCCGGCGGAACTGGCGGCAGTCAAAGCCCGGATGGACGCCGAAGACCTGACCGTGCGCGCCTACCGGTTCGAAGGCGACAGCTTTTGCAAGGCCGAACGCTTCGCCGCCTTTGCCGAAGCGCTGGGCGACCGCTTCGAGCCGCGCGTGCTGGCCAATGAGGCCGCCAATCCGAACACCCCGATGAAGAACCCGCACAGCGTAGTCACACTCCATCTGATCGATGAAGTGGGACAACCGACCGTGCAGGCGCGTGATGAGATTCTGGACTTCTTCCGGATGCGGCTGGTCGGTTAGCCGACCAGCCGCATCGGATGCTATCAGGGCTTGTTGGCAAGGCCGTCCTTGATCTCACCGAGTCGCTCGTAGATCCCGAAGAACACCATGTAGACTTCGATCAGGATGCGCCAGAACAGCACGCCAAAGGCCAGACCAATCGCGGACAGCAGCATGGTCCCAAGCGCGGTCGCCGCACTGTACTGCAGCATGGCCAAAGATCCTACGAAGGAAATCAGGCACATCACCGCAATCCCGGCCAGGCCGAGCCAGTAAACGATCTTGAGAACCTTGGGTGCGATCAGCTTTTCGAAGTTGGTGAGATCGGAAACCGTGAAACTTTTATCCATGCTTGCCCCCTCTGACATGACTGTCGAGATGGGCAGTGGAACATTGTTTGCCGATCAGGTCAAATTGCCCGCGGCCGTTCAGTGACCCGATTGCTCGCCGCGCTCCAATCCTGACGCTGCCAATTGCTCATCGACTTGCGCGAGGAGCCGGTCGAGCCCGGCCTGGTCATTGCTCTCCGCGCGGGCAACCAGCACGTCCTGGGTGTTCGAAGCGCGCAGCAGCCACCAGCCATCGGGGGTGGTGACGCGGACCCCGTCGATATCGTTGACGTCCGCACCTGCCGCACCGAGCCGCGCCTTGACCTCATCGATCACGGCGAACTTGCGGCTCTCGTCGACCTGGAAGCGCAGTTCGGGGGTGTTGACCAGCGGCGGCATCTCACCGCGCAGCTGCGTCACCGACTTGCCGAGCCGGGCCGACGCCGCGATCAGGCGGATCGCCGCGTAAAGCGCATCGTCGAACCCGTAATACTGGTGGGCGAAAAACACGTGGCCACTCATTTCCCCCGCCAGCGGCGCACCAGTTTCCTTCATTTTGGACTTAATCAGGCTGTGTCCGGTTTTCCACATAACCGGGCGTCCACCAAGCGATGAGACCTTCTCGAATAGAGCCTTCGAAGCCTTCACATCCGCGATAATCGTGGCTCCGGGCTCCAGATTGAGAAGGTCCTCGGCGTAGATCATGAGCAGCTGGTCGCCCCACACCACCCGTCCCGTGCCGTCGATCGCCCCGATCCGGTCGCCGTCACCGTCGAAAGCAATCCCGAAATCGAGCCTTTCGCGCGCGACCAGCGCCTTGAGATCGGCAAGGTTCTTCTCCTCGGTCGGGTCCGGATGGTGGTTCGGAAAGTTCCCGTCGACATCGGTGAAGAGGGTGAAATGACGGCCAGGCAGCTTCTTGACGAGCAATTCGAGCGCCGGGCCCGCGGCGCCGTTACCGGCATCCCAGCCGATCGAAAGGTCGGCGAGCTTGGCGAGATCGAGTCCGGCGAGACCTTCGACCAGCCGGTCAACATACTCGCCGATGATCTCGCGCGTCTCGCTGCTGCCGCTGCCTTCGGCCCAGGCGCACTCCGCCGCCATCCGGCCGAGCTTCTGGATGTCCGCCCCGAAAAACGGACGACCCCGAAATACCATCTTGAAGCCATTGTAATTGGCGGGATTGTGGCTGCCAGTTATCTGAATGCCGCCCTGCACATCTTCCATTGAGGCTTCGGCATAGTACAGCATCGGGGTCGGACCCATGCCGACGCGCACGGCATCGAGCCCGGCATCGTTGATCCCCCGGACCAGTGCCGCTTCGAGCATCGGCGAACTGGTCCGTCCGTCATAACCCACCGCCACGGTCGTGCCGCCGTCCGCCCCCAGCAGGGTCGCGAAACCGCGGCCAATCGCATAGGCATCTTCCTCACCGAGCGTCTCCCCGATGATCCCACGGATATCGTATTCGCGCAGAACGGTGGAATCGATGGTATGGGTCATGATGATCCTGTCTCGTTTCGGTCGAGCCGCGCGAGGAGAATGTCGCGCGCGGCACTGGCTTGATGCACCGCTTCGTTGCTGCCCCCGCGATCCGGATGCACCCGGGCAAGCAGGCGGCGGTGCGCATCTGCAATGTCTGTACGGCTGGCGCTGCGATCGAGCCCCAACAGCGCGCGCGCCATGGCTTCCTTTTGCGATCGTTCGCTTTCCTGCATGAGCTGCCATGGCCAACGCCCGCTCAGCCATTTGGTTGCAAGACTTGCCAGCAGAATCAGGAACAGCAGTTTGCCCATGGGCTCAGTTCGCCCCGGCGAGCGCGAGCTCCGGAGCCGGGCTAGCGGGCATAGGCAGGTTGAGCGAGGCGAGCAGCGCCCGCAGTTCCTGCCGCGCCACAAGGTGGCTGGTGCCAAGCTCGCCCAGTTGGCCCTTGTCGAGCAGGGTCAGGCCCGAGGGGAACAGTTCGCGATAGATCACGCGTTCGCTGAGGCCGCTGGCGATGCGGAAGCCGACCCGTTTCGACAGCTCGGTCAAAGCGCCGTCGAGCCGCTTCATGTTGCGCGCTTCGGTGTGCTGGGTACGGTTGCGCACGACCACCCAGTCCATCTCGCGGCGACGTTCGGTCAGCGTGGTCATCGCCCGCTTCTTGCGCGCTTCCCAGATCAGCTCGGCATAGAACGACAGCTTGCGGACCTTGAAGGTTTCGGCATCGACCTGACCGATCAGGTCGAAATCAACGAAGCTGTCATTAAGCGGGGTAACCAGCGTGTCCGCTTCGGTGGCGACATGGCGGGCGAACTCGTCATCACGGCCCGGGGTGTCGAAAATGATGAAATCCGCGTCCTGGCTGAGCTCGGCGATCTGGGCGTTCAGTTCATCTATGCTCTCACCGCTGAACACGTCGAACCGCGCGGTCGGGAGTTCGATCGCGCGGCGCCGTTCGGTTTCGGCGCGGTTTTCGAGATAGCGATGCAGCGTGCGCTGGCGCGGATCGAGATCGAGCGCGGCGACCCGTGCCCCCTGGTAGGCCAGCGCGATTGCCACATGCACCGCGGTGGTCGACTTACCGGTGCCGCCCTTTTCGTTGGCGAAGACGATACGATGCGGGCCGGAATGCGAAGTCACGTGGGCATGAACCTGTCTGTTTGCGAATGTGTTGCCGCGATCTGGCCTGCCTCTTAAAGCGGTCAAGCGCCGGGCGCACAGGCTTTTTATCCGAGGGGACAGACAGGTGCAAACCGTGACGCAGCTTGATCCACTGCGCAATGCCGTGAACGGGCTCAAGGCCGATGGCACCGTGGCCCTCGTTCCGACCATGGGCGCGCTACACGAAGGCCATCTGACCCTGGTGCGCGAGGCGGTGAAACGCGCCGCGCATGTCGTAGTCTCGATCTTCGTCAATCCGCGCCAGTTCGGCGTCAACGAGGACCTCGGCAGATATCCTCGCCAGCTGGCAGCCGATTCGGCGCTGCTGGAAGCTGAGGGAGTCAGCCTGCTGTGGGCGCCCGAACCAGCGGTCATGTACCCCGCCGGCTATGCTACCAACGTTTCGGTCAGCGGCGTGAGCGAGGGCCTGTGTGGAGCGGAGCGGCCCGGCCACTTCGATGGCGTGGCGACCGTGGTGCTCAAATTGTTCAACCCGGTCCTCCCGGACCTCGCCCTGTTCGGCGAGAAGGACTGGCAGCAGCTTGCGGTGATTCGCCGCATGGCCCGCGATCTCGACCTGACCCAGCCCCGCGCCGATGGAATCATCGCAGTCCCGACCGTGCGCGAGGCTGACGGTCTGGCGCTGTCATCGCGCAATGCCTACCTGACGCCGGAGCAGCGCAAGGCAGCCACTGCGCTGCCCCGCGCGCTGCGTTGGGCGGCTGCAGAGATTGCGAACGGTGCAGCGGTCGGGCCGACGCTGCTCGAGGCTGAGGAGCTGTTGTTGTCAGAAGGCTTCGACAGCATCGATTACGTTACGCTGTGCGACGCGCAGAGCCTTGCCCCGATCTCGGCGCTCACTGGTAATCCGGCCCGCCTGCTGGTTGCGGCACGAATCGGCACAACGCGGTTGATCGACAACGTGGCGGTTTGACCTTCGCCGCAGCTTGGCGAATTTGTCCAAGTATTTCCACCTGCTCCGTGCCATCCACAGAATCAGGCAGCCGGCCTTGGGCCAGGCTCCCGGGGGCTGGGCGGGTTTGCCGGAAGGCGGGCCCGCCCTATTCGTTTCAGGTCTGAGAAGGTGGAGCGGGTAGCGGGAATCGAACCCGCATAGCCAGCTTGGAAGGCTGGTGCTTTACCACTAAGCTATACCCGCAGGTGGCCGAGGCCTGATGCGGCGGACCCTATGCGTCAGCTTCGCCGCCTGGTCAATCCGAAGCATGCAGCAAAAGGCCCCCGAACCATTGGGTTCGGAGGCCTTCTTTGACTGGAATGCCGGAGCAGGAGTCTAGTGCTTCGTGCCCGACCAGATGTTCCGGTAGGCCATGAACGACAGGACCGTTATGAACAGCATCAGGCCGATCCACATGAACCCGGCCTGGTGGCGCGCCTCAAGCTTGGGCTCGGCGGTCCAGACGAGGAATGCGGCGACGTCTTTCGCCATCTGGTCCTTGGTCGCCACGGTGCCATCCGAATAGGTCACCAGCCCGTCCGAGGCCAGCGGCGGCGGCATCGCGATGTTGAGGTTGGCGAAGTACGGATTGTAATAAAGCCCATCCGGTGTCTTGGCGTCGGGGTACTTCTTGACCAGTTCGGCCGGCTGCGCCGCATAGCCGGTGATCAGCGAACGGACATAGGGCGCGCCGCCGTGGCGGGCCTTGGTGATCAGCGAAAGATCCGGCGGAACGCCCTTGCCGCCATAGACGACCGGGGCGAAGTGATCCGACGGCAGGCCCGGGCGATCCTTCATTTCGCCGGTCAGCGGATC
>JBJTLY010000297.1:0-3440 GCA_046063275.1 Novosphingobium sp.
GATCGAAATGCTCATGCGTCATCAGCAGCCATTTGACCTGTCTGGGATCAAATCCCAGGGTTTTGATGTTGGCCAGTAGATGCGGCGCGGCGTCTTCCGGCCCGGTGTCGATCAGTACCAACCCGGCGCTGGTCCGGACCAGTACGACCGTGATCCCGCAAGTCCCGACGTACCAGCTGTTCCCGTGGATATGCGCAGGCGGGGCCGGGCGCGACCAGTCTTCGCTACCGCGATCGGGTCCGCAAGCGTCGGCGATGTTGGTGCTTGTACCAGCGACGGGGGCCGGGGCCGGTGCGGTCGCGCCAAGCGCGAGCAGTGCCAGCGGGGCCAAGGCTAGGAGGGCCTTACCGTACATAGCTCGCTCCATTGGCATCAAGCACCGCACCGGTCATGCTCGGCGGCGCATCGAGTGCGCAGAACGTAGCCATTGCGGCGATCTCCCCGGGTTCGGCCACCCGGCCCAGCGGGATGTCTGCCAGCAGTGCCGCACCGCCGCGGCTTGAAAGGTAATCGTCCGCCATCGACGTATCGGTGAAGCCGGGGCAGATCGCATAACTCAACACGCCTTGCGCCGCATATTGTCGGGCGATGGTCTTGTGCATCGCCACCATCCCGCCTTTGGCCGCGGCGTAGTGCCAGTGATCGGGCGAATCGCCGCGGTATGCTGCGCGGCTGGCGATGTGGACCACACGGCCGCCGATTCCTCCTTCCAGCCAGTGCCGCACCGCATATCGCGACAGTTCGGCAGCGGCGGTCAGGTTGATCCGCAGCGTGTCTTCCCACTGGTCGAGCCAGGCAATGTCCGAGGCGTCGAGCGGGTTGGCGGCGAACTTGCCTGCGTTGTTGACCAGCAGGTCGATCCGCCCGTGCGGCGAGCGGGCGAGAGCCTCTTCCCACAAGGCAGCGGGCGCAGCGGGATCGGCCAGATCGGCGGCAATCGTCCGCGCATCGCCTTCGCGGCTGGCGTGGCCGATCACATTGACGCCGCGCGCACGCAGCGCCTCGGCAATGGCGGCACCGATCCCGCGTGAGGAGCCGGTGACCAGCGCGGTAAACGAAGTGGTCGAAGGTGCAGGTGGCGTCGTCATGCACATGGCTCTAGGACTTGCGCGCCCGCCCGCCAAGCCACCCTTGCACGGCACTGCGTTTTGACTATGGGGAAGGCGTGAACGGAGCGCTGCGCTCCACTGACGACCAGGGGTTCCTTGCCGCATGGCCCAACCAAGCAAACGCCCGATTTCGCCGCACCTGACCGACGGCATGAGTCTGCACTGGCGCTGGGGTCCGGCGATGTTCGTTTCGATCCTGCACCGCGTGACCGGCGACGGAATGGCGCTGGTCGGGCTGCCGGTGCTGCTGTGGTGGCTCTATGCGATTGCCACCGGTCCCGCGGCCTACGAAACATTCTCGGGCTATGCCGGTGCGTGGTACGGCAAGGTCGTGCTGATCGGGCTGACCTGGTCGTTCCTCAGCCACATGGCTTCGGGTATTCGCCACTTCCTGCTCGATACCGGCGCCGGATACGAGCTGAAGACCAACAACACCTGGGCGGCTCTCACCCCGATGATCGCGCTTGCCGCGACGCTGGGCGTGTGGACCTTCCTGCTGCTGCGCTGAGGACCAAAGAAGATGGGTAACGGAACCGAACTCGGCAGGGTCCGCGCGCTGGGATCGGCGCATGCGGGCGCGCACCACTGGCTGCTGCAGCGCTATACCGCGATCGGCAACATGCTCGGCGGGCTTTATGTTCTGTTCGCGCTGGTGCGGATGAGCGACCACAGCTTTGCCGCGATCCGCGAATGGCTCCACGCGCCGCTGGCCGCGACCGTGGTCGGCCTGTTCGTGATCAGCACCTTCTGGCATGCGCGCTTGGGCCTTCAGGTGCTGGTCGAGGACTATGTGCACGAACATGCCAACAAGTTCGCCGTGATGGCGCTGCTCAACCTTCTGACCTTTGCCGGGGCCGCTTTCGGGGTCTTGTGCGTGGCGCGCATCGCGCTGGGAGCCTGACATGACTGCCGCTTACAAGATCATCGACCATACCTATGACACTGTGGTCGTCGGCGCCGGCGGATCGGGTCTGCGCGCCACCATGGGCAGCGCCGAAGCCGGCCTGCGCACTGCCTGCATCACCAAGGTTTTCCCCACCCGCAGCCACACCGTCGCCGCGCAGGGCGGGATCGCCGCGAGCCTGCAGAACAACAGTCCTGACCACTGGACTTGGCATATGTTCGATACCGTCAAGGGCTCGGACTGGCTGGGTGATCAGGACGCGATCGAATACATGGTGCGTGAGGCGCCTGCGGCGGTCTACGAACTCGAACACGCTGGCGTTCCGTTTAGCCGCAACGACAACGGCACGATCTACCAGCGCCCGTTCGGCGGACACATGCAGAACATGGGCGAGGGCCCGCCGGTCCAGCGCACCTGCGCCGCGGCAGACCGCACCGGCCACGCGATGCTCCACGCGCTCTACCAGCAGAGCCTGAAGTACGACGCCGACTTCTTCATCGAATACTTCGCGATCGACCTGATCATGGAGGGCGGAAAGTGCGTCGGCGTGATCGCGCTGTGCATGGACGATGGCTCGATCCACCGCTTCCGCAGCCATGCGGTAGTGCTGGCGACCGGCGGCTATGGCCGCTGCTATTTCACTGCCACCAGCGCCCACACTTGCACCGGCGACGGCGGCGGGATGGTGCTGCGCGCGGGGCTGCCGCTGCAGGACATGGAATTCGTCCAGTTCCACCCGACCGGGATCTACGGTGCGGGCGTGCTGATCACCGAAGGCGCGCGCGGCGAGGGCGGCTACCTGACCAACTCCGAGGGCGAACGCTTCATGGAACGCTATGCCCCTTCGGCAAAGGACCTCGCCTCACGCGACGTGGTTTCGCGTTCGATGGCGCTGGAAATGCGCGAAGGTCGCGGCGTGGGACCGCACGGCGCTTACCTTAACCTCCACCTCGACCATATCGATCCCAAGGTACTGGCCGACCGCCTGCCGGGGATCACCGAAAGCGGCAAGATCTTTGCGGGCGTCGATCTTACCCGCCAACCGCTGCCGGTCTGCCCGACGGTGCATTACAACATGGGCGGCATTCCCACGAACTATCACGGCGAAGTCATGACCATCGGCGCCGCCGGGAACCCGGAAACGGTCGTCCCCGGCCTGTTCGCAGTGGGTGAGGCAGCCTGCGTTTCGGTCCACGGTGCCAACCGGCTCGGTTCGAACTCACTGATCGACCTCGTGGTGTTCGGCCGCGCTGCCGGGCACCGGCTCAAGGAAACGATCAAGCCGCAGTCGGCCCACGCCGAACTGCCCAAGGACAGCGCCGATCTCGCATTGGGTCGGCTCGATCACTTCCGCAGCGCCAAGGGCGGATCGCCCACTGCGCAGATCCGGCTCGAAATGCAGCGCACCATGACCAAGGGCTGCGCGG
>JBJTLY010000298.1:0-3577 GCA_046063275.1 Novosphingobium sp.
TTGCCGTGGCAAGCTGGCGCTACTTTGATCCTCCCAATTTTTGGCGAATGCCACAAATGGGGAGGTGGATCGCCAGAGGCGATACGGAGGGGTTTCGGAGCAAGCCTCTTCACCCCTCCGTCACCGCTTCGCGGCGCCACCTCCCCATTTGCACTTCGTGAAAATGGAGAGGATCAACTTTCCGGCAAGTTGCGCTTCAGACTGTCTGCCATGCGTTCCTTCTGGTCTTTGGTGGCCGGAAGGACGTAGAGTTCTTTCCATTGCGCATAGGGCATAGCGTAGATCAGCTCGCGTGCCTCAGCCCAATCCATTTCGTTCGGGCTATCGACGCTGGCATCTGCAACCCAGTCCGCCAGACAATTCCTGCAGAACCCCGCCAGCCCCATCAGATCGATGTTCTGCGCGTCGTGGCGGTGGCGCAAATGGCGAACCAGCCGGCGAAACGCAGCGGCGGCGATCGCGTCGTCGAGCGCTTCGAGCGGATCGGACGGGTTCGCATTCGTATTTTCGGAGCAGCTCATCGGGTCGGTCCTTGGGTTTTCGCGGGCCATTTGCCATAGGTGAACACATTAGAGGAAGGGATACCCGTGGCAAAACTCGATCCGCGCGGCCGCAAGGTCAAGATTCTCGCCACGCTCGGCCCGGCCAGCCGCAGCCCTGAAATGATCGACAAGCTGCTGCGCGCCGGGGCCGATGCCTTCCGCGTCAACATGAGCCACGGCGATCACGAAACCCACGCCCAGACGATCGCGGCGATCCGCGAGGTCGAAAAGCACTTCGGGCGGCCGGTGGCGGTGCTGTGCGATCTGCAAGGGCCCAAGTTGCGCGTCGGCCAGTTCAAGGACGGGCGCGCGGTGATCCGCCATTCGGGCCATTTCACGCTCGACCGCGATCCCACCCCGGGTGACGAGAACCGCGTGTGCCTGCCGCATCCCGAGTTGTTCGGAGTGCTCCAGAAGGGCCAGCGGCTGCTGATCGACGACGGCAAGTTGCGTCTGAAGGTGATCGAGGCCGACATGGACCACGTGCTTTGTTCGGCCGAGGTCGGCGGGGTGATTTCGGACCGCAAGGGGGTCAACGTGCCCGATGCGGTGGTGCCGATCCCGGCGCTGACCGAGAAGGACCGCCGCGATCTCGCCTTCGCGCTTGAGCAGCACGCCGACTGGATCGCACTCTCGTTCGTCCAGCGGCCCGACGACGTCGCCGAGGCGCGCAAGCTGATGCGCGGGGCGACGACCGCGCTGATGGCCAAGATCGAAAAGCCTGCGGCGATCGACCGGCTTGACGAGATCATCGAGCTCGCCGACGGGATCATGGTCGCGCGCGGCGATCTCGGGGTCGAGCTCAATCCCGAGGAAGTTCCGCCGCTACAGAAGGCGATCGTCGCCGCCACCCGGCGCAGCGGCAAGCCGGTGGTGGTCGCCACGCAAATGCTCGAATCGATGATCGAGAGCCCTGCGCCGACCCGCGCCGAGGTGTCCGATGTCGCCAACGCGGTCTACGACGGCGCCGATGCGGTGATGCTCTCGGCCGAAACCGCGAGCGGGGCCTGGCCGGTCGAGGCGGTGACGATCATGCACCGCATTGCGTGCCAGGTCGAAGGCGATCCGGGCTATCATGAACGGGTTCACCTCACGCAGGTGCGCCCCGATGCCACCACCGCCGACGCGCTCGCCCAGGCCAGCGCGACCATCGCGCAGACCGTGCGGACCCAGGGCATAATCGTCTTCACCGGATCGGGCAGCACCGCGCGGCGCGTGGCGCGCGAACGCCCCGACGTGCCGATCATGGTGCTCACCCCGTCGCACCAGATCGCGCGGCGGCTGGTGCTGCTGTGGGGTACGCACCCGGTCCACACCAAGGACATCGGCAGCTTCGAAGAGATGATCGCCAAGGGCAAGCGCATGGCGCTGCGCCACGGCTTCGGCACCGCCGGATCGAAACTGATCGCGCTGGCGGGCGTCCCGTTCGGCACGCCGGGCTCGACCAACCTGCTCCACGTGGTTACCCTGAGCGGAGACGAACTGAAGGGGCGCTAAGCCATGGCGGACGAGGTCAGGAACGGCGACAAATGCGAAGTGATCGCCGGCACCCACAAGGGCCGCAGCGGCACGGTCGAGGACTTCAAACTGAGCAAGACCGGCCACGCCACGATCACCGTGCGCGAAGCCAGCGGCGAGCGGTTCAAGACGCTCGCCCGAAACGTGCGCAAGGTTTAGCCACGCGCGCCGAACAGCGCCGAGCCGACCCGGACGTGGGTTGCGCCCAGCATCACTGCGGTTTCGAAATCGCCGGACATGCCCATCGAGCGACCGGCGAGGCCGTGGTCGCGCGCCAGTTTGTCGAGCAGGGCGAAGAACGGCGCGGGTTCGATCTCGAGCGGCGGCACGCACATCAGGCCGATCACCGGGAGGTCTGCCGCGCGGGCTTCGGCCAGCAAGGCGGGAAGCCCGGCAATCGCGCAGCCGCCCTTTTGCTCCTCGGCGCCGATATTGACCTGCACGAAGCACGGCACGCGGCGGTCTGCCTTGTCCATCGCCTTGGCGAGCGCGGTGACCAGCGAGCTGCGATCGAGCGAATGGATGCAGTCGAACAGCGCCACTGCCTCGTCGGCCTTGTTCGATTGAAGCTGGCCGATCAGGTGCAGTTCGATGCCAAGGTGCGCCTCGCGCAGCGCGTGCCACTTGTCCTGCGCTTCTTGCACGCGGTTTTCGCCGAACGTGCGCTGTCCGGCTTCGATCAACGGCGCAATCGCCTCGGCCGGGTGGGTCTTGCTGACAGCGATCAAGGTCACCTCCTCAGCCATGCGCCGTGCGATCTGCGCGGCGTGGGCAATTCTGGAGTTGACGTCGGCAAGGCGGGAGGCTGGATCGGTCATCGCGGGCTGCTATAGCGATGCCATGGCGCGATTGAAGCCCCTCCCCGCGCTGTGGCTGGTTTCGGACGAGCGCAACGATGCCGTTCTGGAGGCGGCGCTCAAGCGTTTGCGACGCGGCAGCGGGCTGATCTACCGCCACTATCACCTCGCACCGGAGCAAAGACGTGCGCGCTTCGCCGAACTGGCGCGGTTGGCCCGGGCGCGCGGGCATCTGATCGCGCTGGCCGGAACGCGGCGCGAAGCGCGGCGCTGGGGTGCGGACCTGGCTTACGGGCCGGGCGGCGATCTGGCACCGGTGCACAGCCTGCGCGAAATGGCTCGGGCAGAACGGGCCAAGGCCGTACTGCTCTCGCCAGTCTTCCCGACCCGCTCGCATCCTGGCGCAAAAGCGCTCGGCCCGCTGCGCTTCCGCCTGCTGGCGGCACGGGCGCAGACCCCGGTGATCGCTCTCGGCGGCATGAACCCGCGCACGGCAAGGCGGCTCAAATGGCCCTCTTGGGCAGGGATCGACGCCTTTTTGCGGTGAAGCGAATCGCGCTGAATCCCAAGGATTCTTGACGGCGAGTCAGTGCAAGGCGCATAACGCGCTCGATTACTGAGGGGAGCATCATGGCAACACGTCCGGCATCGGCCAGCCACCGCGGCGCGCGGGTTGACTGGCGCGCGGCGCTGAAGCGCGCGGCGCGGCGCAGCGCCGAG
>JBJTLY010000299.1:0-8211 GCA_046063275.1 Novosphingobium sp.
GGCAATTTCATCCTGATCGGCCTTTTGGCACTTCATGTAGCAGGGGCGCTCAAGCATCAGTTCGTCGATCACGACGGGACGCTGCGCCGGATGCTGCCGTTTCTGCGCTGACCAAATAGAAAGGGCCGCGTACATCGCTGCACGCGGCCCCATCTGAACTCCTGCGGACTTACCAGAAGAAGTCGTTGATTACGTCGACCACTTCGCCCGAGTAAATATCGACCAGAACCGCATCGTCATAATAGCGAACCCAGCGATAGGGGCCATAGACCTCAGGCAGGCGATAGTACTCTGGATTATCGATCCAGTAGTTCTGGCTGAAGAACAGCTGATCGAGATAGAACCCGATGCTCAGCCGCCGGTAGCTGTAATTGCGGTACGGCGCATAGTAGCTGCCCAGGCGGTAGTACGACGGGTGGCTGGCCCGGTAGCCATACCAGTTATAGCTGGAATTGTTGCGCCACTGGCGGTTCCACTGGCGGCCATCACGATCGCCGTCATGGTCCCGGTCGCGATAGTTGCGGTCATACCCGCCGCTGTTGCCGTAGTACCGGCCACCCTGAACATAACCACCGGTGTTGCGGTCACGGCTCCAGTTGCGATCGCGGTGATCGCCATCGCGGTCGCGCCGGTCGCCGTCGTTCCAGTTGCGCTGCTGGGCCTGGGTGCCGTTCCACGCGGGCGTGCGATCGGCCTGCTGGCGGTCGCGGTTCTGCCATTGCTCACGGTTGCCGCTCCACGCCGGGGCGCGCTCGGCCTGCTGGCGTTCAGCCTGCTGGCGATCGCGATTCTGCCAGTCCTGGCGGTTGCCGCCGTTCCAGCCCTGCTGGGCCGGCTGGGGAACCGGTGCGGCCTGCGGGGCGACATTGCCGCCCCAGTTGCCGCGTGATCCGCGATCGGCGCGGCCTTGCCACTGGGCCTGTGCTTGCGGCGCGGCCGGCGGAGCGGGGGCCTGACGGACCTGTTCCGGTTGCTGCTGTTGCTGAACCCGCCAGCCAGGATTGCCCTGGTTCTGCGGGCGTTCCTGACGGCCGCCTTCTTCGCTGCGCCCGCGCCAACCGCCGCGTCCGCCGTCCGACGGATCCGCCTGCGCCACTGCGGGCAGGGTAAATGCCGAAATTGCCAGCGCGAGCCCGGCCAGTCGGCGCGCCTGCTTGTTCCTGATTGCGGCCATAGCCGTCACTCCATCCATCGCGCCGGACCATCGCCGACGACCATGGAGTTGTTGATATGCGAGTCGCGCTGTCGGCAGGGTGAATGGAGTTGTAAGCTCTATGTTCAGGTTGCCGGTTGGCTGCAGGACTTAGGATTGGTCGGATTTGGATCTATCGGGATGCGGGAAAACTGCGGTTTTGGACCTATGCGTTGTTATGTCGCACCGATGTGATAGGTTTTCCGGGTGACTGTGTTTGATTCCGTGACGACACCCTATCCGGCCAAGCTTCTGGCCGAAGACTTCCTGTTGCTCGACCGGGCGGGGGCGTTCAGCGCTTATAGCAAGACGGAACTTATAGATGGAACGATCTACGTCGTGAATGCCCAGTACAGCGAGCACTTCAAGGCGAAAGTTCGATTGCTGCGACGGCTTGCCGATGCCTGCGATGCCCTGGGCACCGGGCTCGAGGCGTGGTCCGAAGGAACCATCGCGCTTTCCGCTTCAAGTATGCCCGAACCCGATGTTTTCGTGACGTGTAAAACCCCGATGTCGGGGCCGGTAGACAAAGATACCGTGATTTTAGTGGTCGAGGTTGCAGATACGACCCAAGCCTTCGATCTTGGCGAGAAGTCACTAGCCTATGCGCGGGGCGGAGTTCCCGAATACTGGGTGCTCGATCTAAAGGCGCGGATCGTGCACCGTCGCTGGGCTCCGGGTCCCGATGGATATGGACAGGATTACGTGACTCTATTTGGCGAGCGCATCGAGGCATCTACGATTACTGGGCTGGCGATCGAGACGGACGGGCTTGAGTGAAGCGAAGGCAACGTCACCAAATTTGAAGTCGTCGAGTACGATTACCTCGTATTTATGTTGGCAAGACGCGACTTAGATATTGATCAAGTTCGTTTTGGCGAACCTGAAGCCATCTTTTCGCGTTGTTGAATTTCATTTCCGATGCGTTATGCTTGGTTCCAAGAAGGTTTATCAAAAGCGCTTCTAAGTCGGCGATTGTAGTATATGTATTATCGGTCACATCATCTTCGCCCTCACTGATTCCAGCGACTCCCGATTTCCTATCTGGCGTCAAAATAGAATTAAAACCAAACCATGAAAAGCGATCCCAGCAGTCAGATAGATCATCTTTTGTATGATCCTTCAGTCGCTTTCCTAAGCCCTGGGTACGTGTAAGGCCAGTATAGCAAGGTCCATACTCGTCATAGAGAACGTAAATTCCTTGCTGCTTGCGAAAGTCGCAAAGCCTAATCGATCCTCGGTTTTTCCCGACTCTACCAATCAATCGAAATACGTCGCGATTTCCGCGACCAGGTTGCCAATCGATTTCATCACGTCGCCAAAACAGGCCAAAACTAGTCACCCGCATACAAACCCCCAAATAATAGGAGGATTATGTAACAAAAGTTTACCTAGTCAACTTCTTATACGCCAGCCTAGTCGGCCGATCCGCAGCATCGCCTAGTCTCCGCCGCTTATCTTCCTCATAGGCAGCGAAGTTGCCTTCGAACCACTCTACATGGCTGTTGCCTTCGAACGCGAGGATGTGGGTGGCGAGGCGGTCGAGGAAGAAGCGGTCGTGGCTGATCACCACCGCGCAGCCGGCGAAGTTTTCGATCGCGTCTTCGAGCGCGCCCAGGGTTTCGACGTCGAGGTCGTTGGTCGGCTCATCCAGCAGCAGCACGTTGCCGCCCTGCTTGAGCATCTTGGCCATGTGGACGCGGTTGCGTTCGCCGCCTGAGAGCTTGCCGACGTTCTTCTGCTGGTCCGCGCCCTTGAAGTTGAACGCGCCGACATAGGCGCGGGTGCTGGTTTCCTGCTTGTTGACGGTCATGTAATCATGCCCGCCGCTGATTTCCTGCCACACGTTGTTGCCGGGATTGAGGTCGTCGCGGCTCTGGTCGACGTAGCCGAGGTGCACGGTCGAGCCGATCTCGATGGTGCCTTCGTCGGGCTGTTCCTGGCCGGTGATGATCCGGAACAGCGTCGATTTGCCCGCGCCGTTGGGGCCGATAATCCCGACGATCCCGCCCGGGGGCAGCATGAACGAAAGGTCTTCGAACAACAGCTTGTCGCCATAGGCCTTCGACAGCCCCTTGGCTTCGATCACCTTGCCGCCGAGCCGCTCGGGCACCTGGATGACGATCTGGGCCTTGCCGGCGATGCGGGTATCCTGCGCGTTCTGCAGTTCCTCGAACTTGCGGATACGCGCCTTGCTCTTGGTCTGGCGCGCGGCCGGGGTCTGGCGGATCCATTCGAGTTCGCGGCTGAGCGCCTTCTGTTTGCCGCTTTCCTCGCGGTCCTCCTGCTCCATCCGCTTGGCCTTCTTCTCGAGATAGGTCGAGTAGTTGCCTTCGTAAGGGAAGTATTTTCCGCGATCGAGTTCGAGGATCCAGCCGACCACGTTGTCGAGGAAATAGCGATCGTGGGTGATCATCAGCACCGCGCCGGCATATTCCTTGAGGTGGTTTTCGAGCCACTCGACGCTTTCCGCATCGAGGTGGTTGGTCGGCTCGTCGAGCAGCAGGATGCTGGGCTTCTGGATCAGCAGCCGGGTCAGCGCGATGCGGCGCTTTTCACCGCCCGAAAGGTTCGCAACCGGCCAGTCGCCCGGCGGGCAGCGCAGCGCTTCCATCGCGATCTCGAGCTGGTTGTCGAGCGTCCAGCCATCGACCGCGTCGATCTTGTCCTGCAGCTCGCTCATCTCCGCGCCCAGCGCGTCGAAATCCGCGCCGTCTTCGCCCATCTCCATGCCGATCGCGTTGAAACGTTCGACCATCTCGGCAGTCTCGCGCGCGCCGTCCTTGACGTTTTCGAGCACCGTCTTGGTCGGATCGAGCTCGGGCTCCTGCGCGAGATAGCCGACGGTAATATGCTCGCCCGGCCAGGCCTCGCCGGTGAAATCGGTATCGATCCCGGCCATGATCTTCATCAGGGTGGACTTGCCCGCGCCGTTCGGCCCGACGATGCCGATCTTGGCACCCTGGTAAAACTGCAGGCTGATATCGCTCAGCACCGGCTTTTGCGCGCCGGGGAAGGTCTTGGTCATGCCCTTCATGACATAGGCGTATTGGGCGGCCATCTGGAGTCCTCTTGGGGATAGCTGAAGGAGAGATTTGCGCGCCCTCTAGCGGTGCGCGGGGCGAGGAGCAAGCGCCGGGAGGCGGGCGGTGGAGCCTTTGCGCTCACCGAGCCGCAGTCGCCTGCACCAAGATCGGATCCAATGTATCGGCTTCATGATGCGCCGAAGAATAATGCCGGACATTCGGCGCGTTAATTACTTGAATCGAGCATCCTTTCTTGCGTATCAACTCGTCTTGAAAAGGGGTTTCATGAAACGACTATTGAGCATCGGTGCCGGTGTAGCCGCACTTGCCGTCTCCACCTCGCCGGCATGGGCGGGTGACAAACCCTTGGTGGCCCCGGCGCCGGATTGGGTTGCACCCGCGCCCGAACTGTCGATCAAGGATGCGCCGAAGTCGGGCAACGCGGTCTTGCGCTTTGACGAGCAGGTGTTCGTGAACGGCGATACGGCCAGCGGCTACATCGATACCGCAGCCTACATCGGCAGTGCGGAAATGCTCAATGCGATGGGCACCCTGTCGATCCCCTGGCAGCCGGCGCATGGCGATCTCACCTTCGTCAAGGTCGAGATATTGCGCGGCGACCAGAAGATCGATGTGCTCAAGGATGGATCGGGCATTACCGTACTCCGGCGGGAGGCTGGTCTTGAAAGACTGATGGTCGACGGGACCCTTACGGCAGTGCTTCATGTCGAGGATTTGCGGGTCGGCGATGTCCTCCACATGGTGATGATCAATACCGAGCGCGACAAATTGCTCGGGGGGCAAGTGCAGACCCAGCTGCTGCTGCTGCCCAAGCCGATCCGTGTCGGGTTCGCCCGGGCGCGGCTGGTCTGGCCGACCGGGCAGCATATTGCATGGAAGGGCCTCGCGCCTGGAATTATCGGGGTGCCGACCCCGATTGCAGGCGACCGCCAGGAACTGCTCTTCCCGCTACCCATCGAAAAGATGCCTGAAATGCCGGACGATGCTCCGGCCCGGTTCAAGCCGCTGCCAATGGTCCTGGTGACCAGCTTTACCGGGTGGGATCAGGTCGCCAGCGTCATGGCGCCGCTCTATCGGACCGAGGGCGCCATCGCCGAAGGCTCCGATCTGGCCAAGGCGGTTGACGCGATTGCCGCGCGCAGCAACGATCCGGTCCAGCGAATGGCGGAAGCACTGCAACTGGTGCAGGACGATGTCCGCTATCAGCTCATCGCGCTGGGCACCGGCAATTACGAGCCGCAACGGCCGAGTGACACCTGGCAAAAACGCTATGGCGATTGCAAGGCCAAGACGCTGTTGTTGCTGGCCATCCTGCGCCGGCTCAATATCGACGCCGAGCCGGTGCTCGCCAATTCGACCAGGGGCGACGCCGTGGGCGAAATGCTCCCCTCCGCACAGGCTTTCGATCACGTGTTCGTTCATGCCCGGTCCGGCGGAGAAGACTACTGGCTCGATGGAACCATGCTGGGTTCGCGGCTGGCCGATGTTCATGACGTTCCCCGCCTCGGCAAGGTTCTGCCGATCCGCGACAAGGGATCCGACCTGATCGACCTGCCGCGGCGCGCCAATGCGCGTGCCGCGATCGACGTTACCGTCGATGCTGACCAATCGGCCGGCCCGCACCTGCCGATGCCGTTCAAGATGACGCTGCGTTATGCAGGCACCTGGCAAGAAGGCCTGCGGATCGATGATAACGGCGTGAGCGAAGACAAACTCACCACCTTTGTCGAGGATGCGGCGAAGACCTGGGCCGATACCTCGATCATCGGCAAGCCGGTCGCGGTTTATGATCGCTCCGCCGCAATCTGGACAGTGACGGTCGATGGCGTCGCGTTCCCGAGCTGGACCTATCGCGAAGGCCATTATGAGCGCACGCTTGCACCGGAACTCAAGGTCGCCTTCCAGCCGGACCGGACGCGCTCGGCCTGGCGGCAAATCCCGGCCGTGATCGCCAATCCGTGGACCGCAAAATTTCACCTGTCGATGCTGTTGCCGCGCGCAGGCCTGGGGGTTGAAGCCGAGGGCCTCGATCCGGTGTCGGTCGAGCTTCCGGCGGTCAGCTGGCAGCGAAGCACCAAAATTCAGGGCGGGCAGCTGACCGAAGATATTTCTGCGCGCGAAAGCGGCGCGGAAGTGCCGCCCGACAAGGTCAGCACCACGGCGCTGGCGATTGAAAATGCCACGGGCAAGACCACCGTGATAAGTTTGCCTGCGGACTATCCCAAGCGTTGGGACGATGTACCGCGCCAGCGCGGCGGAGCTTCGGCAAAACGCGTGCTGGCAATCTTTGACCAGCGCATCGCGCTCAAGCCCGAGGATGCCGAGCGCCGTGACAATCGCGGCTGGCTCGGGGAGCAAGTGCTCGATTGGGCGGGGGCGGAAGCGGACTATACCAAGTCGCTGGCGCTGGACCCCACCGCCGCGCGCTATTTGCTGCGTGCGGGAATTCGCAGCAAGCTGGGCAACGACGCCGGCGCGCTGGCCGATGCGCAGGCCGCCTACGATCTCGAACCGGGCAACAAGGATGCGCGGTCTGTCTTGGCGCTCAACCTTGCGCTGGCGGGCAAGACCGATGACGCGCTGGCCCTGCTCGATACCAAGCCGGACCTTTCGACCGACGATGGACTGTCCGCCCTTGCGGACCAGGTCGAAGTGCTTGAGCGCGGGGATCGCCACGATCAGGCAATGGCGCTGCTCGATGCGGCGATCGCCAAACGCCCCAACACCGCGCAACTGCGCAACGAACGGTGCTGGATCAATGCCTTGCGCGACAAGGCGCTGGACACTGCATTGACCGATTGCAACCGCGCGGTCGCGCTCGAGGCTGAAGGTTCACTTTACCTCGATAGCCGTGCCTTGGTGAATTTCCGCGCCGGGCATCTCGATCAGGCTAAGGTCGATCTCGATGCCGCGCTGGCCATCGATCCGGAGATTCCGTCATCGTTGTTTCTGCGGGGGATCGTGCTGAACAGGCTTGGTCAGAAGGCCAAGGGCGATGCCGATATTGCCGCCGCCCGAAAGCTTTACCCGGGGATCGATCGCGAACGCGCGCGTTATGGGATTCGGCCCTGACGCCATTGTAGCCAAGCGTGGATTGAATTGGCGGCGCGAAGTGGGCATCCGGCAACGCGCGGATTGCCTTTGACGGGCTGTGCCTTACAAACCCCGCCATGAACAAACCGATCCGCGCCGCCGCGCTCTCCGCCCTGCTTGTTTCTTCCGCCGCCAACGCTGCGCCGCCGCAAGGCAGCGGCACTGCGTGGGATATCGTTGCCGACCTTACTACCGAGATCGGGCAGCGGCTCGATGGTTCGCCGCGCGAAGCGGCAGCGCGGGACTGGGCGGTGCAGCGGCTCAATGCGCTGGGGTTCAAGAATGTGCACATTGAGACCTTTCCGATCGTCGGTTTCGTCCGTGGGGCAGAGACCGCGCAATTGACCGGGCCCTATCCGCACGCACTGCACATCGCCGCGCTGGGCAATTCGGTGCCGACGCCGAAGGGCGGATTGACTGCGGAGCTGGTCTATTTCCCCTCGCTAGACGCGCTCAAGGCGGCGCCGGCGGGATCGCTGACCGGCAAAGTCGCTTTCATCGACAACCAGATGCTGCCCAACCAGGATGGTTCAGGCTATGGACCCTATGGCAATGCTCGGCGCCAAGGGCCGGCGGTCGCGGCGAGCAAGGGCGCGGTCGGGGCGGTGATCCGCTCCGCCGGAACTGACCACAATCGCGATCCGCATACCGGCGGCACGAACTTCCCGGCCGGGAGCAAGGCGATCCCGGCAGGCGCAGTTTCAGCGCCAGATGCCGATCTGATCGCGCGCATCGCTGGCAAGGGCAAGCCGATGACCATCCAGCTGGTGCTCGAAGGGCATCCGCAGGCGAACATGCCGTCGGGCAATGTGGTTGCCGACCTGCCCGGGCGTGACCCGTCGCTGCCGCCGGTGCTGGTGGCGTGCCATCTCGATTCGT
>JBJTLY010000300.1:0-4757 GCA_046063275.1 Novosphingobium sp.
GTGCGGTGCACGCACCCGGCCCAGCAGCATGGCCGCCGCTTGCCCTCGCGCAGCTCTTCGCCGGTGCGGACGATCCGCCGGGCGCGCGTCTTGGCCTGCTTGGCATCGAGCACCCAGCAGACGAATTCGTTGCGGCCCAGCGGGGTGAGACTTTGCCACAGCGCCAGCAATTCGGGATCGGACTGGATAGCATCGCGCAGATCGTCCGGGGCCTGATGCACGGTGCCGTCGGGAAAAGGATCAATCATGGCTGGAGGCTACGAAGGCGGTTCGGCGATGGCAATCCCGATTCCATAACGAACCTATTTGGTTCTTTATGCTTGACATCGTCACGCTGTTTGGGTACATAAACGGAACATCGCGAAAGACCGAGTCGCTCCCCCGACGCTCCCAGCGGTGCTCCTTCAACAATCTCCGGAAATTCCTGCATGGCGAACAAAGCCAAGGCCGGTGTCGCTGGGTGTAAAAAGCCCAGCTTTGCCAAATGGTCGAAACCGTTCCTGGCCGAACTGGCAGCAACCTCAAACGTCACCGCCGCGGCTCGCAAGGCCGGCATCTCGACCTGGACCGCTTATGAAGCGCGCCGCAGCAATCCCGAATTCAACCGCCAATGGCAACAGGCGCTGTGCGAAGGCTACGATCATCTCGAAATGGAGCTGCTGCACCGCTTGCGCACCGGCGAGGTCAAGCCAGCGAGCGGCGCCAAACGAGGCGTGCGGGCCTTCGACAATGCCACCGCTTACCGCCTGCTGGTAGTCCACCGCGAAGCCGCCGCCAAACAGCGCGCCATCAGGGGCAACACCGATACCGAAGCCATCATTCTCTCGATCAACGCCAAGCTCGAACAGATGCGCCAGCGCCGTCTCGCCGCTCCGCCGCAGGTACCCGATGCCGAATCATGAATTGCTCGAATACCTTCTCGCTCTGCCCGAAGCCGAGCGGCTCAAGGAGCTGCGCAATCTATCGGAACCCGAGCGACAGGAGTTTCGGACCCATTGGCGGCTGTGGGCGCGCAGCACCCAGCTGCCCCCGCCCGGCGATTGGCGGACCTGGCTGGTCATGGCCGGACGCGGTTTCGGCAAGACCCGGGCCGGCTCCGAATGGGTCCGGGGAATCGCCGATGCCGACCCCTCAGCGCGGATTGCCTTGGTCGCGGCGTCACTGGGTGAGGCCCGTGCGATCATGGTCGAAGGCGAAAGCGGTCTGCTGGCGGTCTGTCCCGACAGTCATTTCCCAACTTTCGAACCGTCGCTCAAACGTCTGACCTGGCCCAACGGCGCGCAGGCCACGCTTTATTCGGCGCTGGAACCCGAAAGCCTGCGCGGCCCGCAAAATAGCCACGCGTGGTGTGATGAGATCGCCAAGTGGGACAACGTCAGCAGCAAGGCGGAGCGAACCTGGGACAACCTGCTGCTCGGCCTGCGGCTGGGCACCGATCCGCGTCTGATGGCAACGACCACGCCGCGCGCGGTAGCTTTGATCAGGCGGCTCAACGATGCCGCCACCGACGATGTGACCGTTACGCACGGGGCAACCGAGGACAACCGACACAACCTGCCGCCGCGCTACATCAACGATATCCGCCGCTCGTTTGGCAAGAGCCTGCTCGGGCGGCAGGAGCTTGACGGGGAACTGATTGCCGACGTTGAAGGCGCGCTGTGGACCCGGGCAATGCTTGAGGCAGCTCGCGAGGATACGGCCTCAAACCCGCCGGTGCGGGTGGTGGTCGCAGTCGATCCGCCGGTGTCGGCAAATGGCGATGCCTGCGGAATCGCGGTCTGCGCGCTCGGCGAGGACGGGATTGGCCGGGTGCTGGCCGACTGCTCGGTCGAGAAGGCCAGCCCCGAACGCTGGGCCCGCGCAGTGGCGAACGCTGCCAAGGCCTGGTCGGCCGACCGCGTCGTCGCCGAAGCCAACCAGGGCGGCGCAATGGTCGCCAGCGTCCTGCGCGCCGCCGAAATTTCGCTGCCGCTCAAGCTGGTCCACGCGGCCCGCGGCAAGGTGGCGCGGGCTGAACCAGTCGCGGCGCTTTATGAGGCGGGGCGGGTGCGCCACGCCGGGATATTCCCGCAGCTGGAAGACCAGCTCTGCGGGCTGATCTCGGGCGGCGGGTATGAGGGCCCGGGAAGATCGCCGGACCGAGCCGATGCGCTGGTCTGGGGGCTGAGTGAGCTGTTGCTCGGCAGGCAGTCGCCACCCAGCATCAAACAACCGTGATCTGCCCTTGCTCCGCAAGGAACCGGAGGATGCGTTCAAGGTCACGAGACGCATTGCGAGTTAAAAGCAGATGCATCGCAGCCGGAAGGATAACGAAAATCAGGATGAAGGGCCAAGGAACAGGCTCTTGCCCAGGTTGCATGCGCGGTTGCGCGCCCAGCGAGACCATGATGATTGCCAGCACGGAATACCAGAAGACGAAGAACAATTTTGTAGTCGCGCTCGCACCGAAGCGGGCGCGAATTCGTGTCCCCGATAGATCAGCTTGCATCCGTCCCGAGAGAACTGGCTTGGCATTGTATTCGAACGGCGACGATTGGTACCTTAGTCGCATCCACCCGAGCGATATTCCTCCGACAATCTTGTGGACTTGAAATGGCCAGAACATCGATCCAGTCGAACCGTTGATTCTGTCCCGCAATTCGTCGGGTCGAAGCGGTGAGTACAGCTCCAGTTCTCGACCAAACATCAGCTCCGTCATTCGCATCCGACCAGCATGTATCGCAAGCTAGTGAACGACAAGCCGCGTTTCAGAAATTATCATCGAAAGGCCACCCATGTCCTTCCTCACCGCCCTCGCCTCCGCCTTCAAGGGCGGGGGGCACCCCCCTGTGCCGCTCGCGCGCAGCTATACTTCGCCGTGGCTCTTTGCCGATCTCGGCTCACCCAAAGCGCCGTTCAATTACGACCTAGCGGTCAAGCGTGCCTATCTCGACAATCCGGTGGCGCAGCGCGCGGTGCGGCTGGTGGCGGAGGGGATTGGCGGGGCGGCTTTGGTCGAGAGCGATCCTGAGCTGACCGCGCTGGTCATGGCGACCAGCGCGGGGCAATCGCTGCTCGAGACGCTCGCCAGCCAGCTGCTGCTCCACGGCAATGCCTATGTCCAGCTGATCAAGGACGGCGCGGGGCGTCCGGTCGAGCTGTTTGCGTTGCGGCCTGAGCGGATCTCGGTGATCGCCGGGAGCGATGGCTGGCCGAGCGGCTATGCCTACAAGCTGGGTGACAAGGTGGTGCTGATCCCGCTGCTCGATGAGGATGCCTCGCCCAGCCTGATCCATATAAAGTCGTTCCACCCGGCCGACGATCATTACGGCGCGGGTTGCCTCGCTGCGGCAGACCAGGCGGTGGCGACGCACAATGCCGCCGGCATGTGGAATCGCCAGCTGCTTGAGAACGCGGCGCGGCCTTCGGGGGCGCTGGTTTACGATGCCGGGGACGGCGGCGGGCTTTCGCCCGACCAGTTCGATCGTTTGAAGGCCGAACTGGCCGAGGCCTATGCCGGGCACACCAATGCCGGGCGTCCGATGCTTTTGGAAGGCGGGCTCAAGTGGCAGGCGCTGAGCCTGTCGCCCGCCGATATGGACTTTGCCGAATTGAAAGCCGCGGCGGCGCGCGATGTGGCCCTGGCCTTCGGGGTGCCGCCGATGCTGCTCGGGCTGCCGGGCGACGCGACCTACGCCAATTACCGCGAGGCCAACCGCGCGTTGTGGCGGCTGACCTTGCTGCCGCTCGCCGACAAGATCTTCGCCGCGCTACGCGAGGGGCTGGTCACCTGGTTCCCCGAGGCGCGGTTGGGAATCGACCTCGACCAGGTGCCGGCGCTGGCCGACGACCGCGAGAAGCTGTGGGCGCAGGTCAGCGCGGCGAGCTTCCTCAGCAACGAAGAGAAACGCAGCATGCTCGGGATTGCGCCAAAGGTCTGAAAGAACATATCATGAACAGAAACGAGATGGTCGCACGGCTGGTGGCGCAGGCCGAGGACGAAGGTGCCGATCTGGTGACGCTGCGCGCGATCATCGAGGAGGCGAGCGAGCTCGGTGCCGAACGCGTGCTGCTGCGCATGGGGCTCGACGATCCCGCCGCGCTGGCCGACCTCAGCGAACTGCGTCAGCTGCTCCAGGCGTGGCGCGATGCCAAGGCTTCGGCGTGGAAGGCGGCGATTGCCTGGATTGTGCGCGGGATGCTCGCAGTGCTGCTGCTCGGCATCGTGTTCCGCACCGGTATGGCGGACCTGCTCAAGTGAGCCTCAAATTCGCCGGCTACGCCGCCCTGTTCGACAAGCGCGACGCGGGTCGCGACGTGATCCGCCCCGGCGCGTTCAAGCGCACGCTGGCCGAAATGAAGGGCCCGCTGCCGCTCTATTGGCAGCATCGGCCTGACCAGCGGATCGGCTGGATCGACGAGGTGGGCGAAGACGAGCGCGGGCTCAAGGTCATCGCCTCGATCGATAACCCCGAAGGCGGCGCGGCGGCGGCGCTGAAGCGCGGGGCGGTGACCGGGCTGTCGTTCAGCACCGCGCCCGCGGCTTCAGCCACAGCCAGGAAGGCCGCGACCTGACCGATGTCGACCTGTTCGAGGTCAGCCTCGTCTCCCACCCGATGCAACACGGCGCGCGGGTTCATCTCGTCGCCTAGTTCCTCCCCCAACGGGGGAGGGGGACCATGCGCAGCATGGTGGAGGGGTCCGCGCCGCGTCGCGAGGCCCTTCGACGTTTTGAAGACCCCACTGTGCCCCTCCACCACCTTCGGTGGTCCCCCTCC
>JBJTLY010000301.1:0-4531 GCA_046063275.1 Novosphingobium sp.
GCCAAGGCCCAGGGGGCGACCCCGTTCAGCGTGCTGCAGAACGAATACAACCTGGTCCACCGCGACGACTTCGGCGCGGACTTGCAGGCGCTGTGCAAGGCCAACGATATCCCGATGCTGCCCTATTACAGCCTCGCCGCAGGCTATCTTACCGGCAAGTACCGCGACCGGACCGATCTCGCCGGCAAGCAGCGCGGATCAACCGTCAAGCGCTACATCGACAAGGGCGGTCCGGTGCTCAAGGCAATGGATGCGATCGTCAAGGATATCGGCGCGACTCACGCACAGGTGGCGCTGGCCTGGCTGCTCGAACAACCCGGGATCGTCGCGCCGATTTCGAGCGCGACTACCGCGGATCAGGTCGACGATCTTGCCGAGATGCTGGAACTAGAGCTCAGCGAGGATCAGATCGCGGCGCTGAACGGCGCGATCTGAAGCAATATGTCAGGTCATTAGGACGGATAGCCCCTCCCCGTTGGGGAGGGTTTCGGGGTGGGGTTTCACGCTGCCGTCGAACCCCCATCCCCAGCCCTTCCCCCGAGGGGAAGGGAGATTGCCGGTTTGATCGCATGTCAACGTCTCTAACCGAGGTCGAGAATTTCCGTCAGCCCCAGCGGGCGGTAGGGTCCGATAATCAGCTGCTCGAACACCCCAAAGCCCTCGCCGCGCTTGTCACTGATTGCCCGGCAAGGCAGCTGGACGTGGAAGTTGTCGAATTGGCCGGGATTGCACTGGGCGATCCCGAAGTCTTCGCGTTCAACCTCAAGCGGGCCGTGGTAGAGGCCGTGGCCCCACTTGGGCGAAGTGTAGCCGAGCCCGCGCATCTGGAAGCGGCCTACTGGTTCAAGGCGGATCGTCTCGGGTCCGTCAGGCCCCTCGATCACCAGCGTCCCGCCTTCGGGCCAGCGTGATCCAGAGGCCAGTGCGGCGGTCATGTCGCCCTCGGTGTCGAACAGCCCGGCATCATTGGCTCCGTCGGGCGCGATCACCGCGCGGGTGTTCCACATGTTGCCCTTCGCATCGGCGTTGGCGTGGAAAAATACCGCGCTGTCGGCGAAGTTGAGCGGGGTCCACTGCCAGAAGAACCCGGGGACGACGCCGGTGCCGTGCGGCTGCTCGTCGCGGCTGCCGACCGGGCGCACGCCCCAGCTGCGATCGCGGGTGCCCGCGGTGCCGGGCGCACATACCTGCCGCTCGCCATCGATCTCGATCCACCCGGTGTAATGCCCGTTCTGGGTGAGCCGGGTGTAGTCCATGAAGGTGCGCGGGCCGATGCGGTGGATGAAGCGCGGCTCCTCGATTGGGAAAGCGCGGCCGGTGAAGGTGAGATCGGCCTTGAGTCCCTCGTCGTCGACCGTAACCCGCAGCACCTTGAGCGGTTCGATGATCTCGATCCTGATCGGCCCGACCTGCAGGTCCATCCGCTCCATCCCGAGTTCGCGGCTGGCGTGAAGGTTGTACTGCACCCCGTCGCGGATCGCCGAGAAGTGCGCGTCGGCAACATTGAGATGCGGATAGATCCCGAAAGCCACCGCGAAGAAGCCCGAGCCATCGGGGGCATAGCCGTTGAAGAAGTAGCGATCGTAGAAATTACGGTCGGTGCCGGCATAGGCGACCGGTTCGGGCGTCTGGTGCAGCGGGAAATCATCGCCCTTGGTCAGCATCTTGGTTCTCCGGTCATGCGGTCAGTTTGGCAAGGCTGCCGTGCGCCAGCGCGAGTGCACAGCCGCCGCGTGCCATCGAGAGGAAGTTTGCATCGCCGCGTTCAGTACGCTCGACATAGGCGGCACTGAACACAGCGGTCGAAACTCCGTGCAATGCGCCGAGCACGTAGTCGTCCCAGATCGCCTCGCGGCTGAGCGGAACGCCGCGTGCGCTCATTTCGGCGCAGTATAGGTCGAGCAGTTCATCCTCGTGCTTCTGCCTGAGGTCGTTGCCGATCCCGGTGCCCATGAAATAACCGATGTCGGTCAGGGCGTTGCCCACCGCCACGGTCTGCCAGTCGAGCACCGCGATCGGCTCCTTGCCGCCTTGCACATCGAACAGCATGTTATCCAACCGGAAGTCGCCATGGATCAGACACTTGATCCCGTTTTGGTGGCCGAACCAGTGATCCCTCGCTTCGTTCAGCGCATCGCACACCGCCATATATTCTGGCTCGAGCGTGTCCTTGTAGCGCTCGCGAAACATGGTCTGCGCATTTGGGTACAGCGCCTTCACCTGATCGACCTGGCCCTCGCGCGGCTGGAGCCACGGCGTCCCGATGATCGTTTGATTGTTCCAGCTTGGCGCGTGGAGTGCAGCGGCCTGGCGCATCGCTTCGCGGGCGTCGGCGGCACTGCAGCTATCGAGCTGGTTGCCCCCGCGCGCCGGCCCGAGATCCTCGAACAGCAGGATGAAATCGACACCATCGTCGGCGATCTCGGCAGCGTGGACCCGAGGTACCCGCACGTCCAATTGCGGAGCAAGCTCGCGGTAGAAACCGACTTCCCTGGCATAGAGTCCAAACGCTGCGGCAGTGCCACGGCTGGTTTGGTCGGCGGCGGGAAACTTGCCTGCCAGCGTGGCGGGCGCAGTGGTCGGCCGGTCGTAGCTCAAGTGGAACCGCACCGAATCGCCGACCTGGCCGGTGCCGATCGCGTGCCATTCGACCGCAGTAACACGTTCGCCATCCAGCGCCTCGGCAGCCCGCAACCGCTCTGTCAGCCAATCCGGAGTGACTTCGCCCGGATGCGTCGGAAACCCAGCCATACGCTCTCCCAGCCGAACTTGGCGTCGGCTTGTTTAAACGATCGATTAAACCGCGCCGGGTTGCTTGGCAAGCGCGCCAATATTCAGCCGAGCCGCTTGTACGCCCCGGCCCCGGCATAATGCGCTGCGTCGCCCAGCTCTTCCTCGATGCGGATCAGCTGGTTGTACTTGGCGAGCCGGTCCGATCGCGCGAGGCTGCCGGTCTTGATCTGGCCGCAGTTGGTGGCGACCGCGAGATCCGCGATGGTCGCGTCCTCGGTCTCGCCCGAACGGTGGCTCATCACTGCAGTGTAGCCAGCGCGCTGGGCGATGCTGACTGCGTCAAGCGTTTCGGAGAGCGAACCGATCTGGTTGACCTTGACCAGCAGCGAATTGGCCAGCCCCATATCGATGCCCATGGTCAGCCGCTTGGGATTGGTTACGAACAGATCGTCGCCGACCAGCTGGACCTTGTCACCGACCAGGTCGGTGATCGCCTTCCAGCCTTCGAAATCGTCTTCGCCCATGCCGTCCTCGATCGAGCGGATCGGGTAGTCGCGAGTCAGTGCAGCCAGATATTCAGCCATTTCGTGCGGGGAGAGCGACAGGCCCTCACCGCTGATTTCATACTTGCCGTTCTTGAAGAATTCGGTCGCAGCGCAGTCGAGCGCCAAAGCGACTTCCTCGCCAGCCTTGAACCCGGCCTTGGCGATCGATTCCATGATGAAATCGAGCGCTGCGCGGGTGCTTGAAAGGTTCGGCGCGAAGCCGCCTTCATCACCGACTGCAGTGGCGAGGCCCTTGTCGTGCAGCCCCTTCTTGAGCGTGTGGAACACCTCGGAACCCCAGCGCACGGCTTCTGCCAGGGTCGGCGCGCCCAGCGGCACGATCATGAATTCCTGGAAATCGATCGGGTTGTCGGCGTGTTCGCCGCCGTTGATGATGTTCATCATCGGCACCGGCAGGACATGCGCCGAAACCCCGCCAATGTACGAATAGAGCGGCAGTCCGCGCGCGTTGGCCGCCGCCTTGGCCACAGCCAGACTGGTGCCGAGGATCGCGTTGGCGCCGAGCCGTGCCTTGTTTTCGGTTCCGTCGAGCTCGATCATCACATGGTCGATGTCGCGCTGGTCTTCGGCGTCGAGGCCGAGGATCGCGTCGCTGATTTCGTCGTTGACCGCCGCAACCGCCTTGAGCACGCCCTTGCCAAGGTAGCGCGACTTGTCGCCGTCGCGCAGTTCGACTGCCTCGTGCGCGCCGGTCGAGGCGCCCGAAGGCACCGCCGCGCGGCCAAAGCTGCCATCGTCGAGCAGCACGTCGACTTCGACCGTAGGGTTGCCCCGGCTATCGAGAATTTCGCGAGCGTGAATATCGATGATGGTGGTCATGGCGGGTCCCCGTCGGCCAGAGTTCGTTGCAGCGCGCATTAGCAGCGCGCAGCGGTGCTGCAAGGTGCATTGCTATGCGAACTTGCGCGGCTGAGGAACCACTTGAAGGCTGCGGGATTGATGTCCACATAGTTCGAAGCGCCCGGTCCAGCGGGCCTTTGCATCAGAAGGGTACCAAGATGGCCGACACTCCTGCCAAGAAGCCTGCCGCCAAGAAGGCCGCTCCCGCGAAGAAGCCCGCTGCAGCGAGCAAAGCCGCTGCGCCAAGGCCTGCGACCTCCGATGCCAAGGAGAAGTTCTCCAAGGCAATCGATGAAGCCCGCGCTGGCGCGGCTGTGCTGACCAAGGAAGCTCAGGCCAAGGCCGGTGCTTACCGCGAACAAGCGGTCGCAAAGGGTGCCGACTGGGTCGAA
>JBJTLY010000022.1:0-2517 GCA_046063275.1 Novosphingobium sp.
TGACCCGCATGGCCGCCAAGGTCGACGCGCAGAACGCGGGCGATCCGCTATACGAGAAGCTACGCCGGAAAGCACCGCGTTCAAAGCCGCCTGCGATCTGGTGTTCAAGGGCGTGGAACAGCCGAGCGGCTATACCGAGCCGCTGCTGCACGCTTGGCGGCGGGTGAAGAAGGCGGGCTAACGCAAGCATCTGGCAATTGTTGTAATTGTTGAGTAGAACTTGCGCGTTCCAGCCAAGGAGCGTGCGCAATGCCAGTTCGCAAAAAGTCCCGCTGGGTATTGCGTGCATGTGCTTACCTGCTGATCGCGGCCTGCAGTCAGCCGATGCTTGAAACCTATGGCTGTGCTTGCGCAAGCCGGACCTACACCAAAGAAGAAATCGACGGTTACCGCGCTGGTGCGGCGCTGAATGACCCAGCTGCGCTCGCCCAGATGCGCTCGCCCAGATGGCGGAATACTATTTAGTATGGCGCGCATCCGATCACCCGGTCGGCAGCGCAGAACTAGGGCGCGAACAAGCAATCGGAGAAGCTTTCCGGCAACGAGCGTTGGCCGCTCATGAGCCGCGCACGGTCAATGACGAGGTCGAGCAGTTGTTGTTCGAAGCGGCAGATGATCACGCGACACCCGGCCAACAACTAAGCTTGCTTAAGCGAGCGCAGGCGCAGCTACCATATTTGCACGGGGACGGTCTGGTCTGGGTGGACCTCTAGGATCCAAAGCGACACGAAATACCGACAAAAGATTATGTCGCGAGGGAAATTGCCGTTCTTCAACGGAAATAGCTTGCGCATGTACTTCTGATCAACCCGTAAGTGTGCCCGCCAGCGCGACAAACTCCGCCACGCTCAATGTTTCCGCGCGGCGCTGAGAATCGATGCCGAGCACTTCGAGCGCGTCCAGCGCCCCCGGCAAACCCTTCAGGCTTTGGCGCAGCATCTTGCGCCTTTGCCCGAATGCCGCCTCGGTCACACGCTCCAGCATGCGCGCCGAGACGCCCTCGGGCATCTCCACCGGCGTCACGTGCACCACCGCGCTCATCACCTTAGGGGGCGGGGTGAAAGCGCTGCGGTGGACTTTCATCGCGAGCTTCGCGGTCGAGCGCCACTGCGCCAGCACCGCAAGCCGGCCGTAGGCGGAGGAGCCGGGCGCGGCGACGATGCGTTCGGCGACTTCGAGCTGGAACATCAAGGTCAGGCTGAGCCACGCGGGCGGCCAGGTCTCAACGCCAAGCCAGCCGACAAACAACGCGGTGCCGACGTTGTAAGGCAGGTTGGCGACGACGTGGTACGGGCCTTCGATCCCGTGCGCCACCTTGGTCGCATCGCCCTCGATCACGGTCAACTGGCCGGGAAAAGCATCGACCAGTTCGGCCAGCGCAGGCAGGCAGCGGCGGTCCATCTCGATCGCGGTGACTTGCGCCCCCGCCCGTAGCAACGCGCGGGTCAGGCCGCCGGGGCCGGGGCCCACTTCGAGCACCTGCTGGCCTTCAAGCTTGCCCGGAAGCTTCGCAATCCGCGCGAGCAGCTGCTCATCGAACAGGAAGTTCTGCCCCAGCGCCTTGGTCGCCTGGAGTCCGTGGCGGGCGATGACTTCGCGCAGCGGCGGAAGGTCAGGCTCCATAACGCCGCTCGGCACACTCACCGGCCATCCTGATCGCGGCGATCATCGCGCCGGGGTCGGCCTGACCGGTTCCGGCGATGCCAAAGGCGGTACCGTGGTCGGGGCTGGTGCGGATGATCGGCAGGCCCAAAGTCACGTTGACCCCGGCATCGAAATCGAGCGTTTTCAGGGGGATCAGCGCCTGGTCATGGTACATGCACAGCGCCACGTCATAGCTGCCGCGCGCATGCGGCGTGAACAGTCCGTCGGCGCTATAGGGCCCGGTGATCGCGATGCCTTCGGCGGCAAGTGCGGCGATTGCAGGGGCGACCACGTCATCATCCTCGCGCCCCATGCGGCCTTGCTCGCCTGCGTGCGGATTGAGCGCGGCGACCGCGATGCGCGGGTTGGCAATCCCGAAATCGCGGGCCAGCGCCATGGCCACGATCCGTGCCTTGCGCTCGATCAGCGCTTGCGTGATCAGCCCCGGAACGGCGCTCAGCGCGACATGGACGGTGAGCGGTACGGTGCGCAGCTGCGGCCCGGCGAGCATCATCACCGCGTCCCCGGGTGCATAGGAACAGGCGGCCGCGACGAATTCGGTCTGGCCGGGATGAACGAAGCCGACTTCGGCGAGCAAGGCCTTGGCAATCGGCGCGGTAACCAGCGCGGCGGCTTCGCCGCTGCGGGTCAGTTCGGTTGCTTCGCTGAGCGAGGCGAGGGCGAGTTCGGCCCCGCTGCGATCGGGCTTGCCCGGAGCATAGTGCCCGTCCGCCCCGGCCAGCACGGGCAGGGCATATTCGAAGTGTTCGAAAGCTTCATTCGGGTGAAACAGTTCAGCCACCGGCACCGCCAGTCCGCGCTGCGCGGCCGCCTCGCGCAGCACGTCGGCACCACCGGCGACGAAGAAGGGGG
>JBJTLY010000302.1:0-9687 GCA_046063275.1 Novosphingobium sp.
GCTTGCACCGGAGGGCACCAGCCTGTTCCGCGCCACCTTGCCGGTTGCGCACTTGGGCAAGCTGCCCGTCGACTGGGAGGCGCTCGCGCCGCTGGTTGCGGGGCGCGTGCTCGACGAGATCGGGCGGCGGCTGATCCCCGACATCCGCGACCGGATCGTCGCTCAGGCAGTGACTACCCCGCGCGATCTCGCGCTCGATCTCGGCTTCCACCTTGGCAGCGGCTGGAGCCTTGAGGCGACCCCGCTCCAGGCCCTGCAGCGCCCGCCGCACCGCGATCCGAAGCTTGCTAATTTCTACCTGGTCGGGGCGGCGACCCACCCCGGCGCGGGGGTTGCCGCTGTGCTCGCGGGTGCTAAGGCCGCCGCCAACTTGATCAAGCAGGACCATCCATGAAACGCCTTGCCGTCTATTGCGGATCCGCCAGCCCCGCCGACCCGCGCTATATCGATCTTGCCTACGAGGTTGGCGCGGAGCTGACCCGGCGCGGGATCGGGGTGGTCTATGGCGGCGGGCGGCTCGGGCTGATGGGGGCAGTGGCCAAGGGCGCGCTCGATTTGGGCGGTGAAGTGATCGGGGTGATCCCCGAAGCGCTGGCCGGCACCGACGGACGCGGCGGCGAGGTGGCCAACCACGATTGCACCGAGCTCCACGTGGTCAAGGACATGCACGAACGCAAGGCCGCCTTCACCCGGCTGTCGGATGGCTTCCTGACCATCCCCGGCGGGGTCGGTACGATGGATGAGCTGTGGGAAGCGGTCAGCTGGGCGCAGCTAGGCTATCATGCCAAGCCGGTCGGTTTGCTCAATGCTTTCGGCTTCTACGATCACCTGATCGCGTTCAACAGCCACATGATCGCAGTCGGTTTTGTCCGGCCGGCGCACCAGGGGATCATCATCGCCGAGAACGAGCTTGACCTGCTGCTCGCCCGGATGGCGGCACACGAGCCGCATAGGCCAATTTTCGCGATGAAGAGTTCCGAACTTTAGCTCGCCGCTGCGAGACCAAATAGTGCGCCAAAGCCACACATATTGAACAATCGCCAAATTCCGCGGCTGCAATCGTTGACTTATACCAGCTATCACATAGCGACCGCGATACCGCAGCATATCCGTAAACGGGAGCTGGGGGGGTAACCTAACACGGAGTTCTCCATGCGATTTAACGCAAGCCGAAAGGCCGCACTTGCCGCAACCGCGGCAACCATCGCCATCTTGTTTGCCGATCCGGCACTGGCCCAGGCGCAGCCGCAAGCCGCCGACGACACCGCCACGGCCGCTGACGATTCGGCCTCGATCGTGGTCATCGGCACCCGGCGGACCGACCGTTCGTCCACCAACTCGGCCTCGCCGGTCGACGTGATCAGCTCTCAGGAACTTTCGACCCAGGCATCGTCGAACCTGCTTGATGTCATCAAGAACGTGGTTCCCTCGATTTTCGTGGCTCAGAACTCGATTTCCGACGCCTCGACCTTCGTCCACTCGCCCTCGCTGCGCGGCCTCCCGGCCGATAACGTGCTGGTGATGGTCAACGGCAAGCGCCTCAACCGGTCTGCGCTGGTGCAGGTCTATTCGGGCGGCGATACCGGCCTTGGTTACGGTTCGCAGGGCGCGGACATCAGCTCGATCCCCTCGATCGCAATCGGCAACCTTCAGGTGCTGCGCGATGGCGCCACCGCGCAGTATGGTTCAGACGCCATCGCCGGGGTGATGAACTACGGCGTGCGCAAGGATAAGGGCATCGAAGTCCAGGGCCGCTATGGCCAGTATTTCCGCAACGGCGACGGCAAGAGCTATCAGATTGCCGCCAATGCCGGCTTTGGCCTGGGTGAGCGCGCATTCGTCAATGTGTCGGGTGAATTCTACGACGACGGCCAGACCAGCCGCGGCGTGACCCGGCCGACCGCGCTGGCCTATTCGACCAATAACCCCACCAATGCCGCGCAGCTGCCGTTCTATCCGCTGCCCGCGCAGATCTGGGGCAACTCGCCTGGCCACGGCTGGAAGATCCTGGTCAACAGCGAGCTGGAACTTTCGGACAACGCCAAGTTCTACGTGGTCGGCAATGCTGCAAACAGCAAGGCGTCGGAAAGCTTCAACTACCGCGCCTCGACCGACGCGGTTCTCGACGCGACCGGCAGCCGTCTGATCAATACGACTGGTATGACTTCGGCGCAGCTCCTGGCGGCGGGGGACATCGTGCTGTGCGGGCGCGGCTTCCTCAACTATCAAGCCTCCGGTGTTGACCCGCTGACCACGGCTTACCCTGCGGCTCAGCAATGCGGTGCGACGAGCGATCCCTATTTCCACAACCTCTATCCTGCTGGCTTCACCCCGATCTTTGTCGGCGTCGTGAACCAGCTGTGGGGCGTCGCCGGGATCAAGGGATCGCTGGGCGCTGGCACCTACGACGTTTCGGTTTCGGGCAGCAAGAACTCGCTCGACCTCGCGATGTACAACTCGCTTAACACCGCCTTCAGCCCGAACAACCCGGCTTCGGCGGCTCCGTACAACACGGCAACCCAGACGAGCTTCAACTTCGGCCGCCAGGCACAGAAGGAACTCGATGGCAACATCGACCTGACCTATCCGGTCGAAGTCGGCTTTGCTAAGCCGATCACGCTGTCGGGCGGGTTTGAATACCGCAAGGAAACCTACCAGCTCACCGTGTCGGACTTCCAGGGCTATGCCCAGGGTGGCGCTTCGGGCTACGGCGGGGTCAGCCCCAGCCAGGCAGGTACCTGGAGCCAGAGCAACGTTGCCTTCTATGCCGGCGCGGAGACCGATATCCTGTCGAACTGGACGGTCGGCATTGCGGGCCGCTATGAGCACTACAATACCTTTGGCTCGGCCACGGTCGGCAAGATCAATACCCGGTTCGAATTCGCCCCGGGTTATGCGATCCGCGCCACCTTCGGCACCGGCTTCCATGCACCGTCGCCGGGGCAGCAGCATAACTCGACGTTGACCACCAATTTCGTCGCCGGCAACTCGATCCAGACCGGCACGTTCCCGGTCGATAGCGCTGCCTCGCTGTATTACGGTGCCAAGGCCCTGACTCCGGAAAAGTCGACCAACTTCGGCGTCGGTTTCACCGCTGAGCCAGTGCATGGCCTGACCTTCACGGTTGATTACTACAACATCAAGGTCCGGGATAAGATCTTCGTTACCCAGCCCTTCAGGGTTACGGCGGCGGATCTCATCGCGAGCTCGGCGCTGAACACGATCTTTGGCGGCACCCCCGGCGGCGACGTCAGCTACTTCACCAACGGCCTCTCCACGCTGACGCGCGGGGTCGATGTGGTGGCGAGCTACAATACCGAGGCGATGGGCGGCAAGCTCAACCTTTCGCTGGCGTATAACCACAATGCCAACAAGGTGCTGCGGTTCAACAACAACGTGATCAACGGCGCGCAGATTGCCAATATCGTCAATCTCGCTCCGCATGACGTGGCGCACTTCACCATGAACTATTCGCACGGCGGCTTCAGCCTGACCGCGCGTGAGAATTATTACGGTTCGTGGGTCAACGCCGCTGACTACGGCAATTCGGCAGGCACAGCCGGGGCTAATGGCGGAGCGTTGCAGCACTTCGGCGGCAAGGCGACCACTGACCTCGACGTGACTTATGATGTGTCGAAGGAACTGGCGATCACCCTGGGTGCGAACAACCTGTTCAACACCTTCCCGGACAAGCTGAACAACAACTCGATCAAGCTCTATCCGGTGGTTGGCGGTTCGGCTGACGGTCAGGTCTATGCCCGTAACGGCGGACCTTTCGGCATGAACGGCGGGCTCTGGTACGTCCGTGTCAAGGTCCGGTATTGATCTGAACGCGTCCGCAAGGACCAATGAATCGGGCGGGGGAGCTTCGGCTCTCCCGCCCTTACCTTTTTGTGGCAGGGCAAATGCGCCGGGCCGCCTAGGCCGCCTTCAACAGCCACATGATCGCGGTCGGCGTCTTCCGGACCATGCACCAGGGGATCATCATCGCCGAAAACGAGCTTGACCTTCTGCTCGCCCGGATGGCTCGCACGAGCCGAATACGCCTATTTTCGCGATGAAATCTTCGGAACTCTAAGCTGGATGCACCCTTCCGGATAGTGCCACCAAAGCCACACGTTTGTAACAATTCGTTACAATCTGCTCTGCAATCGTTGACTTGAGTCAGGCTTGGCATAGCCATTGGCTACCGCAGCATATCCGCAAACGGGAGCTGGGGGGGTAACCAAACACGGAGTTCTCCATGCGATTTAACGCAAGCCGAAAGGCCGCACTTGCCGCAACCGCGGCAACCATCGCGATTTTCCTTGCCGATCCGGCATTCGCGCAGACTCAGCCGCAGGCCGCCGACGATACCACCGCCAGCGACGCACAGTCGATCGTGGTCATCGGTACTCGCCGGACCGACCGCACCGTCACCGACAGCGCTTCGCCGGTCGATGTGATCGGCGCGCAAGAGCTTGGCTCGCAGCCGACGCCGAATATGCTCGATGCGGTGAAGAACCTGGTTCCTTCGTTCTTCGTGCCGCAGAACACCATTTCGGATGCCTCGACCTTCGTCCGCGCGCCTTCGCTGCGCGGCCTGCCGGCCGACAACATCCTCGTCATGCTCAACGGCAAGCGCTTCAACCGCTCGCCGCTGGTCCAGGTCTACACCGGCGGTGACACCGCGCTTTCGTTCGGTTCGCAGGGCGCTGACATTTCGTCGATCCCCTCGATCGCGGTGGGCAACCTGCAGATCCTGCGCGACGGTGCAACCGCCCAGTACGGCTCGGACGCCATCGGCGGCGTGCTCAACTACGGCCTGCGCAAGGACAGCGGGTTCGAACTTCAGGGCCTTTATGGTCAGTATTACGACAGCTATGGCCCCAAGACCCCGTTTGGCAATAACGGCCGCACTTACCAGATCTCGGGCGATGCCGGGTTCAAGCTGGGCGACAGCGGCTTCATCAACGTTGCAGGCGAATATTCGGATTCGCGCGGCACCAGCCGCGGCCAAACCCGCGCCTCGGCAGCGCAGTTCGCCACAGCCAACCCAGGCCTCGCATCGCAGCTTCCCAACTATCCGGGGCCGGCCCAGATCTGGGGCAGCTCGCCGAACTGGGGCTACAAGTTCGTCGTCAACAGCGAATTCGATGTTAGCGACAACATGCAGCTCTATTTCTTCGGCAACCTTGCGCATTCGAAGGCGGATCAAAGCTTCAACTTCCGTCTTTCGCAGGCGCAGGCCGGTCTCGCCATCAACACTGGCACCGCTAGCACCACCACGACTGACAGTGCGAACGCGGCATTCCGGCACCCGATCTATCTGACCGCCTGCCCCGCCGGCAATGCGACTTGCCCGACCGGCGGTTTCGTCTTCTCGAACCTCGCCAATACGCAGCAGACCTACAACTTCTCGACGCTCTATCCGGCCGGCTTCACGCCGCGCTTTGTCGGTGTGAACGATCAGCTGTTCGGCGTTCTGGGCCTGCGCGGCGGCGATGCCAGCAAGATCCACTACGATATTTCAGCCTCGGCCAGCCGGCAGACGCTCGACCTGTCGATGTACAGCTCGCTGAGCCCATCGTTCGGGCCGACGACGCAGACCAGCTTCAAGTTCGGCAAACTGATCCAGCGTGAAATCAACCTCAACCTGGATCTCAGCCACGAATTCGACGCTGGTTTCTCCAGCCCGCTGACGCTGTCGGGCGGGCTCGAATATCGCAAGGAAACTTACGAGGCGACCCAGGGTGATCCGCAGTCGTACAGCGGCGGTCCCTATGCCGTACAGAACCTGTATCGCGAAACTGCTCCGGGCGTTTACGCCTTCAACTCGACCGTCACCATGCCCCCAGGCGCAAGCGGTTACGGCGGCACCAGCCCGACCTTTGCCGGCAGTCACAGCCAGAACAACTTCGCCGCCTATGCGGGGCTTGAAGGCGATCTGACCAAGAAGTTCAGCATGGGCATCGCCGCTCGTTATGAACACTACAACACCTTTGGCGACGCTTTCGTCACCAAGCTCAATGGCCTGTGGCACATCAACGATGCGATCGCACTGCGCGGGACCGTCGGCACTGGTTTCCACGCCCCCTCGCCGGGCCAGAACAACGTGCAAATCCTGACCACCACCTTTGTCGCGGGTAGCCAGGTGCAAGTCGGCACTTATCCGGTGACCAGCTCGATTGCTCAGTACTATGGCGCCAAGCCGCTGGGTCCGGAACGTTCGACCAATTATGGCGCGGGCATCGTCATCACGCCTGGTGGCGGTCTCAACCTCACGATCGACGCCTATTCGATCAAGGTGCGCAACCGCATCGGTCTGTCGAAAACCTTCAATGTGATCGCATCTGACCTGGTGGCGCTGCCCGCGCTCGCCAACGTCGGTCTCGGCGGCTCGGTGCAGTACTTTACCAACGGTTTCGATACCTCGACCAAGGGGATCGACGTTGTTGCCAGCTACCGGACCGAACTTGCCGGCGGCAAGCTCAACCTGACCGCTGCCTACAACTACAACCAGAGCAAGGTAACCCGCTTCGATCCCGGCGTGATCGGGCAGACGCAAGTTATCGATATCAAGTACCTTGCGCCGGCCAACCGCGCCAACTTCTCGGCCAACTGGCAAATGGGCGATTTCCAGCTCAACCTGCGCGAAGCCTATTACGGTGAATGGCGCGATTCGAACGACTACCCGATCCGCGTGGGCAACGTCACTTGCCCAGGCGGGGTATCACCTGCGGTCGGCGATACTACCACGCCGTGCTCGATCATCGATGGCCAGCACTTTGGTGCGAAGTGGATCACCGATCTCGACGTGAGCTATACCTTCGCGGATCACTTCACGCTGACGCTGGGTGCCAACAACCTGTTCAACACTTATCCGGACCGGATTAAGGCCTCAATTGACAACCCGATCTACACGCTGACCAACGCCACCCAGAATGGCTCGGTCTATCCGCGTTCGGGCGGTCCGTTCGGGATCAACGGCGGGTTCTACTACGCGCGTCTGCGGATCAAGTATTGATCTGACGGCGTCCGCAAGGACCAAGGAATTGGGCGGGGGAGCTTCGGCTTCCCCGCCCTTTCCTTTTGTGGCAGGTCGTTCGCCAAGGGAGAATGATTTCATGCGCGCATTGAAAGTTGTCACGGCTACGCTGGTTTCGCTGGCGCTGGCCGCGTCGCAGGTTCAGGCTGCAGCCCCCGCCCCGGTTGCGGCGGAGCACGGCATGGTCGTCTCGGCGCATCGGCTCGCCAGCCAGGCCGGGATCGACGTGCTGAGGCGCGGCGGCAACGCGGTCGATGCGGCGGTGGCAGTGGCCTATGCGCTGGCAGTGACCTTCCCCGAGGCAGGCAATGTGGGCGGCGGCGGGTTCATGACGATCCGCATGGCCGATGGCCGCACCAGCTTCGTCGATTTCCGCGAAATGGCCCCCGGCAAGGCCAGCGCGACGATGTACCAGGACCAGGCCGGCAACGTCATCCCGCTGCTCTCCACCCGCGGGCATCTGGCGGTGGGGATTCCCGGCACCGTCGCCGGGCTTGAACTGGCGCGGACCAAGTATGGCACGCGCGGCCGCGCACCGCTGATGGCAGCGGCGATCGCGCTGTCCGCCAAGGGCTTCGTACTCGATCAGGGCGATGCCGATATGCTCGCCGAAGGCGGCGCCGATTTCGCCAAGGACCCGGCCAGCGCGGCGGTGTTCCTCAATCATGGCAAGCCGTGGCAGGCCGGGCAGCGCTGGGTGCAGGCCGACCTCGGCAGGACGCTCCAGGCAATTGCCATCGGGGGCTCTGACGCCTTCTATCGCGGCCCGATCGCCTTGAAGATCGCAGCATCGAGCCAGCGCCATGGCGGGATCATCACCGCCGCCGACATGGCGGCCTACAAGGCGGTCGAGCGCAAGCCGATCGAATGCGATTACCGCGGCTTCCACGTCATCTCCGCGCCGCCGCCGAGCTCCGGCGGGGTAGTAATCTGCGAGACGCTCGGCATCCTCGAAGGCTATCCGCTGGGCAGCTTAGGCTTCCATTCGGCGCAGGGCGTGCACTACACCGCCGAAGCGCTGCGCCGCGCTTTCCATGATCGCAACCTGCAGCTGGGCGATCCGGACTTCGTGAAAGCCGATACCGCGCGGCTGATCAGCCCGGCCTATACTGCCGAACTGCGCAGCGGCATTTCGCCGGACAAGGCCACACCGTCGTCCAGCCTGCCCGGACCGGGGCAGGGCAAGGAAGGGCAGAGCACCACGCACTTCTCGGTGGTCGACTCCATGGGCAACGCGGTCTCGCTGACCTACACGCTCAACGACTGGTTCGGCGCGCGGGTCACTGCCGATGGCACTGGCATCCTGCTCAACGACGAGATGGACGATTTTTCGGCCAAGCCGGGTTCACCCAACATGTACGGGCTGGTCGAGGGGACCAACAACGCGATTGCGCCGGGCAAGCGGCCCTTGTCCTCGATGACCCCGACCATCGTCACCCGAGACAGCAAGCTCGCGATGGTGATCGGCACCCCCGGCGGCAGCCATATCCCCACCGGCGTGCTGCAGGTGATGATGAACGTCATCGATTACGACATGACGCTGACCGAAGCGGTCGACGCGCCGCGCATCCACGCGCAGTGGCTCCCCGACGTGATCTTCTACGAGAAAGATTCGCTCAGCGCCGACACCATGGCCGTGCTGGCCGCCAAGGGCCATAAGCTGGAACAGATGGATTACTGGAACCAGATCGCCGCGATCCTGGTTGGCGGGCCCTCGCTCAAGATCAAGCCCAACGCCGCAACCGGCAACCACGCTCGCTATTTCGGCGCGATCGACCCGCGGCTGCCGATGGGGAATGCGCAGGGCTATTGATCGGGCGGGCAACGGCCCCTAGGGCCGCGCGCATGCAGAGCTATCCCGCCCCCGCCCTCACCCGCGTCGAAGAAATGGCCCAGGCCGCCAGTGCCGATCCGGCGCGCGCGGTTTCGTTCCAGGGCGCGCCTGGGTGCAACGGCCACCGTGCGGCGATGGAATGGGACCCGGCCTGCCTGCCGCTGCCATGCTTCAGCTTTGAGGACGCGCTGGAGGCGGTGAAGGATGGCCGCGCCGGCCGCGCGATTATCCCGATCGAGAATTCGCAGCACGGCCGGGTGGCTGACATCCATTTCCTGCTGCCCGAGAGCGATCTGCGCATCGTTGGCGAGCATTTCATGCCGATCAACCATTCGTTGATGGCGCTGGGCGATGGCCCCTTCACCGCAGCCTATTCGCACCCGCAGGCACTCGGCCAGTCGCGCTTCTTCCTGCGCGAACGCGGCATTGTGCCGCTGTCCTACGCCGACACCGCAGGCGCTGCGGCATACGTCGCCGAGCAGGGCGATCCGGCCCTTGCGGCAATCGCGCCCAAGATCGCCGCCGAACTCTATGGCCTCAAGGTGATCGAGGACAACGTCGAGGATGCGGCGGACAACATGACCCGCTTCGTAGTTCTTGCAGCCGAAGCGCTCGATCCTGCCAGCCTCGGCACCGGCCCGATGATGACCACTTTCGTGTTCGAGGTGAAGAACATCCCCGCCGCGCTGTACAAGGCGATGGGCGGGTTCGCCACCAACGGGGTCAACATGACCAAGCTGGAAAGCTACCAGAAGGGCGCAAGCTTCGCCGCGACTACTTTCTACGCGGATATTGTCGGCGCGCCGGGCGATCCGGCGGTCGATCG
>JBJTLY010000303.1:0-9069 GCA_046063275.1 Novosphingobium sp.
TATTCGTGCACCGTCGGCGCGACGCATGTCGGCGCCGGGTTCGGGCAGGACAACGGGCCGCTGCCTGGGCCAAAGCCGGTAATGTTCTTCGCGCCCGACCATGCCGTCGCGGCGATCAAGGAGCTTGGGCCCAAGGCTTTCGGGGAATCGGTGGCGGCGAGCTGGCTGCGCTTCATCGATGAAGCGGGCGGCGCTGTGCAGATTGACGAACGCAAGGGGCTGGAGGCCGCGGTCGAAGCCTTCGCTGCGACGGTCAAAGGCGAGGCCGATCCCGCAATCGGCATCGTGATCCGGCCTTAAGGCTCAGTCCGTGAACGAAAACGCCTTCCTCGCGATATTTCACTTCCTGTTCATTGGGATGTGGCTGAGCGTGACCGCGTTTATGGCCGCGTTTAGCGGGATCGGTGAGCTTGCCCGGCGCTATCCGGACCGCCCGGAGCAGCAGCCGTGGCGAACATTGCGATTCCAGTCAGGACAGATCGGCCGGTTCATGGTGACCGGTGTCAACTACGGGAGCTGCTTGCGGTTCGATGTCTGCCCAGCCGGTTTACGGATCAGAATCTGGCGCCTATTCGCGCCGTTCTCTGCGCCATGCCTGGTGCCGTGGGACGCTATTTCAGTCGAAAAGCGCCCGATCTTCAGTCTGCCATTCACCTTCGCCCGCCGATATCGCTTGTCCTTTGGCAATCCGCCGCTCGGTCCGTTGAGCATCAGCGGGAGGGCCGCGCGGCGGATTGCGGAAGCGAGCAACGGTCTGTTTCGCCTGCCGGAAGAGCCCTAAATATCCACCGCGATCTTGCCGAAGTGCTTGTTCGCCGCCTGATGGCGGAAGGCATCGGCGAGCTGGGTGAGCGGGAAGTGATCGCTGGTCACCGGCTTGATCCCGTTGACTTCGATCCCCGCGATCATGTCGAGCTGCTGCTTGCGGCTGCCCACGGTGAGGCCCTGAACGCGCAGGTTCTTGGCCATCAGCAGTGCGGTCTGCACCGGCCCGGCAAAGCCCGCGAGTACCC
Organism: Novosphingobium sp.; assembly: GCA_046063275.1. Taxonomy (GTDB): domain Bacteria; phylum Pseudomonadota; class Alphaproteobacteria; order Sphingomonadales; family Sphingomonadaceae; genus Novosphingobium. The sequence continues at coordinate 1,014 of JBJTLY010000303.1, forward strand.
CAATCAGTGCGACGTGGCCGCCGACGCGCGTCGCCATCATCGACTGGTCGAGCGTGCCTGCGCCGCCGATCTCGACCACGCAATCGACCCCGCTGCCGCCGGTGATCTCAAGAGCCTTCATCGCCCAGGCCGGGGTTTCCTTGTAATTGATCAGGTGATCCGCACCGAGCGCCTTGAGCTTCGCCAGCTTGTCATCCGATGAAGAGGTCGCGATCACCGTCGCGCCAGCGGCCTTGGCGAATTGCAGCGCGAAGATCGAAACTCCGCCGCTGCCCTGGATCAGCACGGTCGAGCCGGGGCGGATGGCGTTGTCGACAAACAGCGCGCGCCACGCGGTGAGGCCCGCGCATGTCAGCGTCGCAGCTTCGGCGGCGTTGTAGCCGGCGGGGACGCGCGTGAACCAATGCTCCGGCGTGACCACCAATTCACGCGCGTAGCCATCGATTCCGTCGCCCGGGACGCCGCGGAAGGCGGTGGCGGGCGGTGTGCCGTCGAGCCATTCGGGGAAGAAGGTGGAGACCACCAGATCACCGGGCTTGAACTGGCTGACGCCGTCACCCACCGCTTCGATCGTGCCTGCGCCATCAGACATCGGGATGCGCCCGGCGGCGGCGGGGATCATCCCGCTGACCACCGCGAAGTCATGGTAGTTGAGCGAAGAGGCTGCCAACTTGACGCGGATCTGGCCGGGGCCGGGCTGGCCGGGATCCTCGACCGTGGTGGGCAGCAGGTTGTCGAGAGTAGCGGGCGAACCCGTGCGGACGGCGGCGATGGTCATAGTCAAATCTTCCAATTAAAAACCGTTCGCCCTGAGCGAAGTCGAAGGATGGTTCAAGCGAAGCCGAGAACCTGCGACCGCTTGGCCAAACGATAGACTGGCCGTCTCGGCTGCGCTCGACGGGTGCTTCGACTTCGCTCAGCACGAACGGAATGGGACAGGGTAGGTAGTTACTCAGCCGCTTCGAGCATCGCCGCACGCTGGGGCCCGCGGATCAGGCCGCCAGGGGTTTCCCCGGTCCAGGTGCCGTCCTTGAAGGTGACCACGCCGGTCTTGATCGTGCAGACATAGCCATCGGCCTTCTGCAGCAGGCGCTTGCCGCCCGCCGGAAGGTCGAACGCGAGCCACGGCTTGCCCAGTTTGACCGCGTCCATGTCAATCACGTTGAGATCGGCGAGGTAGCCCGGAGCGATAATGCCGCGATCGTCGAGGCCATAAAGCCGCGCGGTATCGTAGCACTGACGCTTTACTGCATTCTCGAGGGTGATCTTGCCGCCGCGCTTGCGGTCGCGGACCCAGTGCTGGAGCATGAAGGTGGGCGATGCCGCGTCGCAGATCGTGCCGCAGTGCGCGCCGCCGTCGGAGAGCGAGTTGACGCAGTCGTCGCTGTTCTGCAGCGCCTCGAGGAAATCGAGGTTGCCGTCGGCATAATTGAGGATCGGCAGGTAGATGAACCCGGTCCCGTCACCTTCGCACAGCAGGTCGTAGGCATATTCGTCGGGCACCTTGCCGGCGGCTTCGGCGCGTGCGGCGATGCTGGCATCGGCCTGCGGTTCGTAGTCGAAATCGTCGTCCATCTGGTACTGCATGGTCCAACCGGCGCTGACCACCATGATCAGCCCGACGATGTCCTGCGGCACTTCGCTGTAATCCGGCGCTTCGCTGAGCAGCTGCGCCTTGAACGCAGGATCGAACAGCTTGGCCTTCTGCTCGTCCCACGGCAGTGCTTCGATTGCCTTCCAGCTCGGGCGGAGGCGGAACGGGTGGACCGTGCCCTGCCAAGCCATCACGATGCCGTTGCCGCGCAGCGCGATCTGCGCGACGATATTGGCGCCGTTGTCATTCTCGGCGCGCATCGCCGCGATCTGTTCCTCCAGCGGCATTTCCTTGGCGATCGACTGCAGCGCGGCATAAGTGCAGGGCAGGCCGGTCTCGCGGCTCAATTGGCCCATCCAACCGAATTCGTCCCATTCGCGGCGCATGTCGCTGGCCATTTCGAACACCCCGTGACCGGCGCGGCCCATCGCGCGGCCGATCCCGATCAATTCTTCCTTGGTCGCGGTGGTACCGGGAACCACCTCACCGTCGATCGAGCGGTGCAGCACTGTGCGACTGGTGGAGAAACCGAGCGCACCAGCGCGGACGCCGTCTTCGACGATGGCGGACATCTTGGCGATATCGTCTTCGGTCGGGACCGCGCCGGGGCGCTCGCGGTCACCCAGCACATAGGCGCGCACCGCGCCATGCGGCACATGGGTGCCAACGTCGACCGTGCGCGGAAGTTCTTCGAGCGCATCGAGGTATTCGGGGAAGGTTTCCCAGTTCCATTTCATGCCCTCGGCGAGCGCGGTGCCGGGGATGTCTTCCACCCCTTCCATCAGCTCGATCAGCCACTTGTGCCGGTCGGGCGCGGCGGGGGCAAAGCCAACTCCGCAGTTGCCCATGACCACAGTGGTGACGCCGTGCCAGCTCGACGGGGCCATTTCCTGGTCCCAGGTCGCCTGGCCATCGTAATGGGTGTGGACATCGACGAAGCCGGGGGTGACGACTTTGCCGCCTGCATCGATTTCCTTGGTAGCATCGCCATGAACCGTGCCGACCGCGGCAATCAGCCCGTCCTTGACCGCCACATCGCCGGTGAAGCGCGGGCTTCCGGTGCCATCGACGATGGTACCATTGCGGATAATCAGGTCATAGGTTGCCATGGCTTCTCTCCTGCCCAGCGCAGTTGGGGTTTACGTTTTAACCGTTCGATTAAATCAGAGGTTGGAGGCTGAGGCAAGGTTCTTTTCCATTCGGGCCGACCGAGCAGCGGCGAGAGAAAATTAACCATGTTCGCCTAGGGCCTGAGAGCGAACCAGCTGCCGGGTGGGATGAATGCAACTTGTGATACGACGCATTTCCGGGAGCGGCTGGTTCAGCTTCGCCGTGTTGCTGGTTTCGGCGCTGATTCTGCGGGCGGCCACGCTGGGCGATCCGATCGTCCATCTCGACGAGAATTTCTACCTGATGGTCGGCGCGGCGATGCACCACGGCGCGGTGCCCTATATCGACATCTGGGACCGCAAGCCGCTCGGCATATTCCTGATTTACTGGGCAATTGCGGCGATATCGACCAATCCCTGGTTCTATCAGCTGGTTGCGCTGGGCTTCGCGGTGGCAACGGCCTGGGTTCTGGCTCGCATCGCGCGGCTGTGGACCGGCGGCGCGGCCGCGCTGATGGCCGGGATCAGCTACATCGCCATGCTCAACGTGTTCGACGGCATGGGTGGGCAGAGCCCGGTCTTCTACAATTTCCTGATTGCACTGGCGGCCTGGCTGGTCCTCGCCAACTGGGCCAGATCCGAACCGCAGCGATTCCGCCGCGCGCATCTGGCGGCGATGGCGCTGTGCGGTGTCGCGCTGACGATCAAGCAGACAACGCTGTTTGAGGGCGTGCTGTTCGGCCTTGCCGGGCTGGTCTGGCTTTGGCGCCGCGGGCAGAGTGCAGGGGCGATTTCGCGTCACGCAGCGGTTGCAATCTTCCTTGCAGTCCTCCCGACCGCGCTGATCGCGCTCTGGTACGCCGGCCACGGCTGGTGGGCCGATTGGTACCACGCCATGGTCACTTCGAACATGAAGCGCGAGGGGATCGGGGGCGACGCACTGCAACATAACCTGATCGCGCTGACACGGCTGATGGGGGTCTTCGCCGGGATCGGTCTGTTCGGCCTCGTGGCACAGTGGCGGAGCGGTGCTTTTGCGCCGTACCGCGCCTTGATGCTGCTGTGGCTTGCGGTGGCGATCCTGTCGCTGGTCGCCGTGCCGAACTTTTTCTCGCACTATGCATTGCCGGTGCTCGTTCCACTGACCCCGCTGGCCGCGCTGGGCTTCAATCGCCAGCTGCTCGGACCCGTGTTCTTCGTCATGAACCTGCTTGTCGCTGTCATCCTCGGCATGGCTTTCGATTTCAAGACGCACCAAGCCTCGCGCCAGGCCTACGAGGAGATGGCGGCAACGATCACGCGCTATCGCGGGGCTCGGCCCATGCTGGTCCTTTATGGCCCGCCGCTGCTTTATACTGACACCGGCAGCACGCCGATGTCGCCGCTGGTGTTCCCCGAACACCTGGTCAACCAGCTCGAAACCGATGTCAGTCCGATCCGCACCAAGCCCGAGATAGAACGGATGATCGCCGAGCGGCCCAGCGTGCTGGTGGTCCCCAAGGCCTATGTCCTGCGCCCGACCAATGGCCGCATCGAGGTGATCGACGGGTATCTTGCGGGCGATTGCAGGGTTGTATGGCAAGGCAGCTATTACGAGCCGCGCGCGGTTCCCCGCGACGAAGTTATCTACGCCTGCCGCTAACGCTGCCTAGCTTCCGCGCGCCTTGATCATCTCACCGACGTCGACGAATTTCTCTCGCGGCGAGCCATCGCGGGCGCGGGCGGTTTCGGCCTCTTCGATCTTCTTCCAATCGCGGAAGGTGACCACGTCGAGCTTGCGCTGCTCAGCGAGCTTATCGAAACCGGCGCGGCCGGCCTTGCCGGCGCCGGCGCCGATATCCTCGCCGATTTTCTCAACCACGCCAAAGCCGTCTGGGCGGTTGGTGCCGATCGTGCCCGAAGGTCCGCGCCGCGCCCAGCCGACGCAGTACAGCCCGGGCAGAATGCGGCCCTCGTCGTTGGCGAAGCGGCCCGCGCTTTCCTCGAACGGGACCCCGGGAATCGGGCTCGACTTGTAGCCGATGCAGGTGATCACCAGGCTGGCGGGGACGACATAGGTCTCGCCGGTCCCATGCGCGCGGCCTTCGCTGTCAAGCTGGGTGCGCTCGACCTCGACCCCGGTGACCTGACCATCGCCCAGGATCGCCTTGGGGCTGGCGAAGAAGTCGAACTCGATCTCGACAGGCTTGTCGGCGCGGAATGCCTCGGGGATTGCGGCAAAGCCGCGCAGGTGGCCAACCGATTTGCGCTGACCAGGTTCGAGGAACAGGTCTTCACCTTCGGCGGGGAGGTCGGCCGGATCGACCCGCGGGCAAGCGCGTTCAAGGTGGCCGAGCTCGCCCAGTTCCTTGGGGGTCATCGCAATCTGGTGCGGGCCGCGGCGGCCGAGGATCGTGACGTGCTCGATATTCGACTTCTGCAGCGCGTGGAGTGCGTGGCCGACGATGTCGGATCCAGTGAACTCACCCTCAGTCTTGGCGAGAATCCGCGCCACATCGAGCGCGACATTGCCGTTGCCGATCACTACCGCATGCCCCCCGGAAAGTTCCGGGTTGAGCTTCGCGAACTGCGGATGGCCGTTGTACCAACCGACGAAGGCCGCGCTGCCGAACACGTTGTCCAGCCCTTCGCCGGGAATCCCCGCCGGCTTGTCATTCGGCGCGCCGGTTGCAAGCACCACCGCGTCGTACAGCTCCTGCAGTTCGGCAATCGTCACGTCCTCGCCGATCATCACATTGCCAACGAAGCGCACGTTTTCGAGGCTGTTGGTGCCCTCGTAACGCTTGGATACGCCCTTGATCGACTGGTGATCGGGGGCGACCCCGGTGCGGATCAGACCATAAGGCACCGGCAGCATGTCGAACAGGTCGACCCGGACCTCTTCGCCCCATTGCTTCTGCGCGGCCTCGGCCGTGTAGTACCCCGCGGGCCCCGAACCGATGATCGCGATATGGCGCATTCCGTTATGCCGCTTTCCTTTTTGGTTGGTCGGGCGCGTCGAGGAACCCGCGCAGGCTCGACAGCGTTTGCTCGCGGTGGGTGAGCATGAACAGGTGCCCGCCTTGCTCGAAGATCTCGAGCCGGCTGTCAGGGATCAGCATCTCGAGGAACCGGCCATTGGCAAGCGGCACGATATTGTCATCCTCGCCCATCATGATCAGCACGGGTTTGCGCAGGAACGGCAGCGCGGGGACGCTGGTCCAGCCCATCATGCACATCAGCTGGTAGACGTAGCCGCGCGGGCTTGGCGGGGTGAGCCGACTGATATGCTCATTCTTGCCGCCAGTCAGGCCGCCGTAGAGCGTCTTGAAGTGCTTCTCCATGAACGCCGCGTCGACATAGCGCCGCGGGTCGATCATCTTGCTCAGCGCGCCGGGGTTGCCCGGCAGCATGATCATGCCCGCGGTGGTCGCGGCGAGGATGAGGCGGCGCACGTGGCTGCCGTGCTGTAAGGTGAAATGCTGCGCCATCGCGCCGCCCCATGACACACCCATTACGTCGACAACGCCGGCGTCGAAGCGCTTCAGCAACTCCTTGGCGCACCAGCTCATGGTGAAAGGGTTGTAGGGCACGGTCGGTTCGGGTGAGCCACCAACACCCGGCATGTCGAACATGATGAACCGGCGTTCAGTCAGCGCCTCGGCCAATGGGGCGACCGCTTCGATATTCGCGCCGATGCCGTTGAAGAACAGAATCGGCGGGTGATCGCTCGCCATGTCCCAACGCCAGCGCGCAACCCGCAAGGTGCGCCCGCCGACTTCTTCGATTGAAAATTCGGCAGTCAATTCCTCGTTCAAATCCTCATCCCTTCAGGCCTGTTCGAGCACGTAGAGGCCCGGTGCCGCCTCCAGCGGCGGATGCTTCTTGCTACCTACCGCTTTCGGCGCGGCGACTTTCTTGCCCGAGCGTTTCTGCAACCAGTCCATCCACATCGGCCACCATGATCCCGGCACTTCCTCCGCCCCTGCCAGCCAATCGTCAACGTCCGCAGGCGGATGGCCGGGGTTTTTCGACACAAAATATTTGGCCTTGGGGTTGCCCGGCGGGTTGAGGATCGCCTGCATGTGGCCCGATTGGCTGAGCACGAAGGTCACGTCCTTCGATCCGAACAGCTGGGTCGAGCGATAGCACGCGCGCCACGGAGTGATGTGGTCGGTGGTCCCGCCCAGGATGAACAGGTCGTTGGTCACCTTGCTGAGATCAATCTTGTGGCCCGCCATCTCGACCTCGCCGCGCTTGGTGAAGGCGAGCGTTTCGAACAGCGTCAGGAAATCCCCCATCATACTGGCCGAGAGGTTGGTCGCATCTGCGTTCCAGAACAGCACGTCGAAGCCAGGCGGATCGTCACCCATCAGGTAATTGTTGATCACATAGTTCCAGATGAGATCGTTCGGCCGCAGCCAAGCAAAGCCGCGGGCTAGATCGTTGCCCTTGACGATGCCCTTCTTGGCGGCGCGGCGCTTGGCGAGTTCAAGTCCGTTGGCGGACATCAATGCGCCGGCTTCGATGTCGTTCTGCTTGGGATGCAGCACGGTGACCATGAAGGTCATCGCGCCGATCCGCGTGTCGCCCTGCTTGGCCAGTTTGCTCGCGAGGATCGCGCCGGTCTGCCCGCCCGAACAGGCCGACGAGACGTTGACCTTGTCCGATCCGGTAATCGCACAAACGACGTCGAGCGCCTTGATGCACGAGGCGATGTATTCGTCCATGCCCCAGTGACCCTGGTCTTTCGTTGGGTTTTTCCAGCTGATCACGAAGGGCTGGATTCCATTGTCGAGCTGGTACTTCACCACCGACTTCTCCGGCGAGAGGTCGTTGATGTACATCTTGTTGATTTGCGGCGGAATTGTCAGCTGCGGAATGGCATAAACCTGGTCGGTGGTGGGGGCATACTGGATCACCTCCATCATCTCGTCTCGGTAAACCACGCTGCCTTTGGAGGCGGCGACATTCTCGCCAAGCTTGAACGGGGTCTTGTCCACCATCGAGACCATGCCGTGGTTGTGGACCATGTCGTTGTATGCGTTTTTCAGCCCCTTGATCAGACTAAGCCCGCCGCTGTCGATCAGTCGCTTCTGTGCGGTCGGGTTGCCGATCAGGCTGTTGGTCGGGGAGAGGCTGTCGATGATGATCTGCGAGATGAAATTGGCCCGGTCGCGCTCAAGCTCGTCGAGCTCAAGGTCTTCAAGCCAACCTTTCATCCCCTTCTGCACCGCCAGGTAATATTGCGCGCCGGCGCGGAAGAAGGGGTTGTATTGCCAGGCCGGATCCTTGAACCGCTTGTCCTTGGCGTCTGGAGCCAGGTCGGACTTGCCGGTCATGATCTTGACCATGTCCTCACCGAACCCGCGCA
>JBJTLY010000304.1:0-3274 GCA_046063275.1 Novosphingobium sp.
CTGCTCTCCTACCTGCTCCACCACAAGGGCAAGGTGGTCAGCCGCACCGAGCTGATCGAACATATCTACGATCAGGACTTCGACCGCGATTCGAACACGATCGAGGTCTTCGTCACCCGCATTCGCAAGAAGCTTGGCGCCGACGTGATCACCACGATCCGCGGGCTCGGCTACAGCCTTGACGATCCGGCTTCGGGTTCGCGCGGCTAGGGGCACTGATGGCATCCGAGGCGCCTGCGAGCATCCCGCACACCGGGTCGCTCGCGCGCCGGATGATGCTGATTGCCACCGGGTGGATCCTCGTCCTGCTGCTCGGCGGCGGGATCGCGCTCGACCAGACGCTGACCGGCCTGATCACCCGCAATTTCGATGGCCAGCTGTCTTACCTGCTCAACGGGATGATCGCCTCCGCCGAAGTCGGCAGCGACGGCGAGGTCTACTTCAACCGCGCGCTGGGCGACCAGCGGCTGCTCGAACCCAACAGCGGACTCTACTGGCAGATTCGCGGTCAGGGGCATGACGATTTCCCCTCGCGCTCGCTGTGGGACCGCAGCCTCGATGTGCGCTCCAACCACATCGACAAGGACGCCCACGCTTACGATTCGAACCAGTTCCCCAGCGAGCCATTGCGGGTGATCGAGCGTTCGGTCACGCTTCCGGGCAGCCAGACGGTATGGTGGTTCACCGTCGCCGAGCGCAAGAGCGACCTCGATGAGCAGACCAGCCGAGTGCGCCGCATCCTTTATCGCAGCTTCGCCGTGCTCGGGCTTGGCCTGCTGGTGATGGCCGCCTTGCAGACATGGTACGGCCTTGGGCCCTTGCGCGGAGTGCGCCGCGCAATTCAGCGGATGCGGACCAAAGGGACCAACCGCGTTACCGAGCCGCTTCCGCTCGAAGTCCAGCCGCTGGTGCAGGAATTGAATGCGCTGCTGGCGCATACCGAGCGGCAAGCCGAAGAAGCGCGCACTCATGCCGGCAATCTGGCCCATGCACTCAAGACTCCGCTGACCGTAGTGATGAACGCTGCGACGGCACACGCACCCGATTTGCCCGAGACGGTAATCCGCGAGGCTGCCGTGATGCGCCGTCAGGTCGACCACCATCTCGCCCGCGCCCGCGCTGTCGGCCGACGTGCGGTGGGGCAGGCGCGGGCCAATGTCAGCGAAAGCGTCGAGGCGGTGCTTCGCGCAGTAACCCGGCTCTATGAAAAGACCCGCTTCGACCTTGATGGCAATCGCGGCACGCTGGTGGCGATCGAGAAGCAGGATCTCGACGAGGTGCTTGGCAACATGATCGAGAACGCAGCCAAATATGGCGGCGGCAGCGTCTTCGTCACAATCGACGCGGTCCCCAATTCCGAGCAGTGCGAAATCTGGGTCGAAGATGATGGGACTGGCATTCCGGAAGAAGAACGGACCCGCATTTTCGATCGCGGCGCACGGCTCGATACCGGCAAGCCCGGCACCGGCCTTGGCCTCGCCATCGTCCGCGATGTTGCGGAGATTTACGGCGGCAGCGTCGAGCTTGCCGAAAGCGAGGACCTCGGCGGACTGCTTGTCAAACTTCGCTTGCCGCGCGTGATCATCTGACGGTCAACATTTTATCGACGGTGGAAAACGCTTCGGCCCGTTGTTTGAGGTTCATGCAACCCCGCGCTTGCGCGCTCGTTTCTGGTCTGTCGCGGACGGCTTTGGCCTGCCGCAACCCTAAGGAGACAGACCATGAGAAAGTCTTTGACCGCCGCCGTTGCCGCGCTGACCGCGCTTAGCACCGTGGCGACTGCGATGCCCGCAATGGCTCGTGACCACGATCGTGATGGCGATGAACGGGGCCAGTGGCACCGCGGTCATGATCGCGACGGACGCTGGGATCGCGACGATCGCCATGATCGTGGCCGCCACAATGGCTGGCGCGATCATCGCGGCCGCAACTGGGCCTATTACGGCGGCAACTATGGCTACGATGGCTACGACGGCCGCTGGCGCGTCGGTCAGCGGTTCCCTTATTACAACAACCAGGCCTACGTCGTGAGCGACTACGACTATTACGGCCTGCCGGCCCCGCGCCGCGGCTATCGTTATTACCGCGATAACAACGGTGACATCGTTCTGGCGGCAATTGCCGGCGGCGTAATCGGGTTGATCATCGGTTCGGCGGGTCGCTAACCAAGTGCCGAACGAGCACCCTCCCTCGGTTTTCCGGGGGAGGGTGTTTTGCTTTTAGCGGGCCGCCGCCTGTTCGTGATGCCTGATCACTTCGTCGATGATGAAGCGCAGGAACTTCTCGGAAAATTCAGGATCGAGCTGGGCTTCCTCAGCCAGCTTGCGCAGCCGCGCGATCTGACGCTCTTCGCGTCCGGGATCGGAAGGGGGCAGGGCGTTTTGCGCCTTGTAGGTACCGACCGCCTTGGTGATGCGAAACCGTTCCGCCAGGATGTGGATCAGCGCGGCATCGATATTGTCGATGCTGGCGCGGAAGCTGGCGAGCGTTGGATCGATTGCGGGGGTTGGGGCGGTCTCGGACATGAACCGGTCGCTAGCATGACATTTTGCGCAATACCATTGCCAGCTTTGCACTTGCGCAGACAGCAATGCGGTGGCTATGCGGCTGAGTTATGAGCGCTAACGTGATCCCCTTGAAACCGCGCGCCAGCGAACCTTCGCTCGCCCCGATCATGGCGCTGACCGCGCCCGGCATGAACGCCGTCAACGCGGTGATCCTTGACCGGATGCAGAGCGAAATTCCGCTGATCCCGACGCTGGCCGGACATCTGATCGCGGGTGGCGGCAAGCGGATGCGGCCGATGCTGACCCTCGCCGGTGCTGCGCTGGTCGATTATCAGGGCAACCGCCATCACAAGCTCGCTGCGGCGGTGGAATTCATCCACACCGCGACCTTGCTGCACGACGACGTGGTCGATGGCAGCGAGCTGCGCCGCGGCAAGGCTGCGGCCAACCTCATCTTCGGTAATCCGGCAACCGTCTTGGTCGGCGACTTCCTATTTACCCGCAGTTTCGAACTGATGGTCGAGGACGGCAGCCTGAAGGTGCTCAAGATTCTTTCGAACGCCAGCTCGGTGATCTCGGAAGGCGAGGTCGATCAGCTCACCGCGCAGCGCCAGATCGAGACCAGCGAAGAGCGCTATCTTTCGATAATTGGCGCGAAGACTGCTGCATTGTTCGCCGCCGCCACGCGCATCGCCGCAGTGGTTGCCGAACGACCCGAGGCCGAGGAGCGAGCGCTTGAGGATTACGGCCGCAATCTTGGTATCGCG
>JBJTLY010000305.1:0-19246 GCA_046063275.1 Novosphingobium sp.
CCAGGGAATTCTGACGAGTCGCCGTCCTTTCACCCCCCACACGCCCCAAAATGCTGCACCGCAGCACTCCCAACCCCCTCCCTTGTCTCCCTATTCCCTCACTTCACCGATTCCTGTGTGCAACTGCGGAACGATGTGTCACTCTCCGCATTGGAGGAGCAGTGCCGCACTTTCGGGGTAGCCGATGTACCAGGACTGCAATCTGACTTTCGCTCCCGTGAAGGAGGCTTCGGCCTCCGTCATTCCGCTGTTCTCGCCCCGCGCTCCGCTGGGCGCGCCGGGTGCGGCGAGGCTGCGGGTGTCGCTGGTCGGGACCTATGTTCCGCGCAAGTGCGGGATCGCGACCTTTACCTCTGACGTGGTCAATCAGCTAAGCGCGCATGAGGCGGAGGTCGAGGCTTCGGTCTATGCGCTGGATGCGCCGGCGCGCGCAGGGGACTATCCCGCGGGCGTGGCCTTGATCGATCCGGACAGCCGCGAGGCCTATCTGGCGGCGGCGCGGCGGATCAACGAGAGCGGCGCCGATGCGCTGTGGCTGCAGCACGAATTCGGGATCTTCGGCGGGGCCGATGGCGAACTGGTGCTCGATCTGGTCGATGCGGTCGCCGCGCCCTTGGTGGTCACCTTCCACACCGTGTTGAGTGAACCTTCGGGCAACCAGCGCCGCGTGGTCGAGCATCTGCTCAGCCGCGCGAGCCGGGTGATGGTGATGTCGCGCCACGGGCGGGACCTGCTCGTGGAGCGCTACAAGGCACCGCCGGCGCTGATCGAGGTGATCCCGCACGGCGCGCCGGACCGTCCGTTCGGGCGCGAGGATATGTTCAAGGCGCTGCTCGGGCACAGTGGGCGGCACGTGCTGATGACCTTCGGGCTGCTCGGCCCGGGCAAGGGGCTGGAGCAGGTGATCGCGGCGCTGCCTGCGGTGGTTTCGCACTATCCGGACCTGGTTTACCGCATCGTCGGCGCGACGCATCCCACGCTGGTGGCGCGCGATGGCGAGAGCTACCGCGAAGGGCTGTTGGCCTTGGCCGAGGCGCTGGGGGTGGCGGACCATATCGTGTGGGACAACCGCTTCCTCGACACCGAAGAGCTGCTCGATCAGCTCGAAGCCTGTGACATTTACCTCACCCCCTATCCCGGGCTGCAGCAGGCGACATCGGGGACGCTGAGCTATGCCGTGGCGCTGGGCAAGGCGGTGGTTTCCACGCCTTACGTCCACGCGCGCGAGCTGCTGGCCGGCGATGTCGGCGTGCTGGTTGCGCCGGGGTCGAGCGAGGCGATTGCGGCGGCGGTGCTGGGCTTGCTCGGCGATCCGGCGCGGATGGCGGCGACGAAAGCACGCGCCTATGCCGCCGGGCGCGAGACGATCTGGCCCGAATTCGCCCGCGCCACTGCCGCCATGCTGCGCCGCGCGGTGGTGCGCCCCGTGGCGGACTTGCCGCTGACCGCGACGCCGGGGCTCTCTGGGTTCCTCGCCATGTGCGACGGCACCGGGATCATGCAGCACGCGATCGGCATCGTGCCCGACCGGCGCCACGGCTATTGCCTTGACGACAACGCCCGCGCGCTGATGCTGATGAACCACGTGGGCGGCATGGACCGCTCGGACCAGCTGCAGTGGAGCAGCACCTTTGCGAGCTTCGTCCAGCATGCCTGGAACCAGGACGGCGGCCACTTCCGCAACTTCATGAGCTTCGAGCGGACCTGGCTCGAGGACAAGGGCTCGGACGATTCGAACGGCCGCGCGCTGTGGGTGCTGGGCGATACCCATGCCCATTCGCCGTTCCCCGATCTGCAGAGCTGGGCGCTCGAATGGTTCGATGTCACGCTGCATACGCTCGACACCACCGACAGCCCGCGCGCGCTGGCCTTCGGGATGCTCGGCGCGGCGCTGGTGCTCAAGGGCGGACATCACGCCGGGGCCGAAGCCTTGCTCCAGCGCGGCGGCGATCTGCTGCACCGCTTGCTCGCCGCCTCACGTCGGCCCGACTGGGCGTGGTTCGAGGCGGTGCTCGGCTATGATAACCCGCGCTTGCCGCAAGCGCTGATCGCCGCGGGATCGATGCTGGGCCGGCTGGACTGGCTGGGCGACGGTCTGGCGACCTTGGACTGGATCGCCGAGCGGCAGACCAGCCCGCACGGACTGTTCCGCCCGGTCGGATCGGAAAGCTTCGGCCTCCGCCACGACCAGCGCCCGTTCGATCAGCAGCCGCTCGAAGCCCAGGCCGCGATCGAGGCCTGCGCCGCTGCCTACGCGGTCGATCCGTCGCCCCGCTGGCTGGCCCATGCCCGCGCCGCCTATGCCTGGTTCTTCGGCGCGAATGACCGCGGGGCATTACTTGCCGATATCACTACCGGTCGCTGCCGTGACGGGGTAACTCCCCGTGGTGCAAACGGAAATTGCGGAGCCGAGTCGATCCTGGCGCTGCAGCTTTCGCACGCTACGATGAAGCGTCTCGGCTTTGGCCGGGATGCGCCGTCGACACTTCGCGATGTGAGGAATGAGCTTGCTGCAATTGACGGACCGACCGGCAGCGCAGTTGCGCATCCATGATCTCAGGCTGCACGCCGATCCTTCGCGCGTAGTCCTTCGGCCCTTCCACCTCGGTTGGCAGTCAGTTTCGGCGCCGAGCGACCGGGCCTTGCAGCTCGTTGCCGACGTCGCCGCGCTGAGCGAGGACGAAGTCGCGGTCGAGCACGAGCGCGTGCTGCGCGATTTCGCCCAGCGCCACTGGCAGACCGAGCTGCTGTTCTCCGAACGCTACGTGGAGGTGAAGGACAACCTGGGGTTTGACGACGCCAGCTATTCCGAAGCGCGCAAGCAGCTGATCGGGGCCTACTTCTGCCACGAATACACTTATGCTGCGGCCGCCTTGATGAACCCCTCGATCGTGCCGCATCCCGATCAGTCGGGCATGACCAAGGGTTCCAAACGCTTCGTCATGTCGCTGCGCGCGGTGGGGGAGGGGCACATCTCCTCGATCGCGTTCCGCGAAGGCATCGCGCACAAGGACGGCTCGTTCCAGCTGTGGCCGCAGGATCACTTTGCCACCGCCGCGCTGATCGACGACGCCTCACTGACCGATGCCGACGACGCGGTGATGGTCCACCGCCATGCCGAGAGCAACCTGTCCAATACCGTGATCTTCCCGATCACCGAACAGCAACGCGGCGGGCTCGAAGACTTGCGGCTGGTCGAATACACCCACGTCGACGGCAGCCGCGAATGGATCGGCACCTACACCGCCTATTCAGGCAGCTCGATCCGCTCAGAACTGCTGCGCACCCGCGATTTCCGCAGCTTCCAGCTCGAACCGATCCAGGGCGCGGCGGGGCGCAACAAGGGCATGGCGCTGTTCCCCGAACGGGTCGGCGGTGACTATGCGATGATCGGGCGGCAGGATGGCAAGAACCTGTTTCTGCTGCGCTCGGACAGCATCGATTGCTGGGACGATGAAGGCACCTTCCTGATGGGGCCGAAGTATCCGTGGGAGTTCATCCAGATCGGCAACTGCGGCAGCCCGATCAAGACCGACGCGGGCTGGCTGGTGCTGACCCACGGCGTCGGCGCGATGCGCAAGTATGCGCTGGGCTGCGCACTGCTCGATCTGCACGATCCGGGCAAGGTGCTGGCGCGCAGCAAGGAGCCGCTGCTCACCGCCGAGGATGCCGACCGGTCGGGCTATGTCCCCAACGTGATCTACACCTGCGGCGCGATGAAGGTTGGGGATGCATTGCTGATCCCCTATGGTATCTCGGACAGCGCGGTCGGCTTCGCCTCGACCTCGATCAAGGACCTGCTGGCAATGATGGATTGACGGGGTGAGCGAAACGGGGGGCATTTCTCAGGAACAGGCGGCGCTGCGCCAGGCCTTCGGCTGCGGTGCGGCGCTGGCCGATACGATCGCGGCGCTCGGCCGCAGCGGCGGACATGAGCGCGGCGCGGTGCTCTGGCCGCGCGGGGAAGAAGCTGGTGCGGCGGGGTTGCTGACGCTGGGACGCGCAGCCGAGCTGGCCTATGGCCGCGACGGTGCGGTTCTGGTGCTGCATGCGCTGGCTGAGGGCGAGTTCTTCGGTGAGATCGTCGGTTCGGGCGCGCAGGGCGAAACCCGGGTTGAGGCGCTGTCCGACGGCACCGCGATGCATTTTGCCTCGAGCGCAATAGTACGCCTGATGGAAAGCTATCCGCTGGTCGCGCTGGCCATGGCGCGGCACCTGTCGGCGCGGATTGCGGCGATGCGCCAGCGGATGCTCGAAACCGCGCTGCTTTCCGCCACCGGACGCGTCGCCGCCGAATTGCTGCGCCGCTCACGCGCGACTGATGACGGGGTGATCCGTCCGCTGCCGGTCTGGTCCGAGCTCGCGGTGATCGTCCAGTCGACCCGCGAGACGGTGTCACGCACTGTGTCGGGTCTTGAAAAGCGCGGGATCGTGAACCGGACTGCGGACGGCCTTGCCGTGGTCGCGCCGCACCGGCTGGAAGAGCTGGTTTACTGACCGATCAGCACGTGGACCGGACCGCCCAGCTCATCTTCCCACGGATAGTATAGTTCAGCGCGGCAGGGCGCTTCGCCGCGCGCGGCAAGCACCACAGCCAATGCGTCACTGGCCAGCACGGTCCCGGTCTGGGCAAGCGCGGCGAGGCGGCGGGCAAGACCGGGGGCCGGACCGAAGGGAACCAGGGCGCCGCTCGCGGGATCATTGAACAAGGGCGAAATCGCCAGATGCGCGCCGACCGCAACCGTGCCAAGCTCGGCAAGCTTGTGCACCGCGGTGAGCGCAGCGGGCAGATCGGTGACCGCCGCCTCCCAGCCGCCGGGTGCCGGACGCACTGAACCTTGGGGCAGACCCGCGAGCGCCTGGGCCACCGGCGCGGCAATTGCGCCAAGCTGCGCGCCGCTCAGTCGATCGCCGTCGAGCAGGTCATCGTGCAGGATCGAGAGATGCACCGCAAGCTGCCGCGCCGGATCGGGCTGCTCGGGCGGGAACAGCGCTTCCACCGCCAGATCGCGCGGCACGGTCAGGCGGTATTGCGGGCCACTGGCAGCGCGCCAGCGCTCGGCCTGGCGCGCGGTATTGGTGCCGCCGCCGGCTTCGTCGCAGACGATCAGTTGTGCAGCGCTGCTGGCTAGCTGCGCGGCATTGCACAGCGCGCCCCCGATCGCGAGATCGCCTGCAAGGGCAGTGGCCAGCGGGTCGTGGACCGACGTCGCGCTGTCCGCTGCGATCCGGACGGTTGCCGCCGCATCCATCAACCGGGCAAAGCGGCGGCTCCAGTCGGGCCCCGCCGGGGCGACCGACTGGGCTTCAAACTGTGCAGCGGGGCAGGGCAGCACCACATGCAGCGCGGCGCCCGAAGCCAGAAGCGCTTCCGCGATAACGATGTCAGCCCCCGCAGCCAGCGCGCCCCAGGCGAAGCCGACCGGATGTGCGGCAAAGTGCGCGGCAAGGTCTGCCCTGAGCCGTGCCTCGGACGAACCGCCCGCTTCCACACCCATGTGGCCGGCGAAATGCAGGCTAGCGGGCGGGGCGAACTTGTCGATCCATGCCGCAGCGCTGCCCTGCGCTACGGCAATCTCGCGCAACTGGGCGATCGTTGCGGCACGGTCGGCCCAGCCATCGGGATCGGCACTGGCCGCATCGGCCATCGCAGCTTCGGCCTCGGCGCGATTGCCGAGCAGCAGCTGCGCCTCGGCGCGGGTCGCGGCGAGGAAGTAGGGGGTGTCGAGCGCAGCGCGTTCAAGTTGCGCGAGCACCGCTGCCGCACCCGCTTCGGCCCCTTCGGCGTCTCCCGCCAGCAGGTGCAACGACGCGGCGTTGATCGCCAGATAAGGCGCCGGTGCCAGAAGGTTGGCTGCGCCGTAAGCCTCCGCCGCCGCGTGATAAAGCGAACGCCGCTCCTCCCCTGCCGCCAGCCGCGCCCGCCCCTTGAGCAAGCGGCCCTTGACCGCCAGTGCGGCGGGATCGGCGGTGCGCGTGGCAAAGCCGGCATCCTCGAACAATGCCCAAGCCCGCCCCACCGCGCCCGCCTTGGCGAGCGCGGTGAGTTGGGGGAGGGTGGTTTGAGTCATGCTATTGCCACCGTCACCCGTCTTAAGTTCTTCGTTCCGTGACCATAGATCGACGAATTCGACCTGGCTAGGCGATGGGAAGCGGCATGCCGCTCGTATCGGCATCACCGATATCGCCATGGGTTGGCGGCGGATTTTCGGTCACCGGGTCGATCGTGACCAGAACGCTGCGCCCTTCGTGCTGGTCTAGCAGAACCGAAAAATCGAGCTTGTCGTCCTGCCCAACCATTGGGTCAGCGTGGGTCGGCTTGCACCAGATCCTGATTTCCGATTTGGATTTGCTGACGACGACGTAGTTGCGCGCATCGCCCAGCTGCACGCTGAGCGGCTCATCAGCGAAGGTCCAGCTCCACATGTCGGAAAGCCTGACGTTGATGTAGCGTTCCTCGCCGGGCGCGATCGTCAGGGTCGCAGTTTTGTCCTCCTTATTGCCCACCACAACCTTTTTTTTCCCCTGCGCATCCATTGCCGGATTCGGCGTTTTGTCCTGCAAAGTGAAGCTGAGTTTGCGATGCTTTGCTTTCGGGTCATCAGGGGTGGCCATCATTGAGAGCATCACGGTGAATTCGTCGGTTGCTGCAGTAGACATTTGCATTTCCTTTCTATGTTTGGCGGCAGAGCAAAATGGGAAACTATTGGCTGATCCGCAGAATTTGCTTGCGCCAGTCGCGCCAGCGGAAATTGGCCGGGTCCTTCTGCGCAAGTGCTTCGGCTAGCACCGTAGCGCGTGCTGCGGCAGCCTTCGCTTCAGGCGCATTTCCTGCTGCAGCGAAAGCGTTACCCAGTCCGATCTCTGCGACCATCCGAGCCTGCATCGCGCGGGCATCTTGGGGAAAGTGTTGCGCAAGCAAGTCAGCCAGTCGTTTTTGACGTAAACGCAGCTGAACTGCCCCAGCTTTATCACCCGCGCTCGCCTTGGCGTCTGCCTGCCAGGCAAGGTTGGTGGTCAAATCGAGCTGGTTCTGCAATTTGTCGGGCTCAAGGTCGGCAACCTTTTCAGCAACCTTGACGGCCGAATTGCACGACGCCAGCGCCTCGCTCGAGTTGGCCGGCGGGGCGAGAGCCAAAGCGCATAGATTAGCCTCGGCGTAACCATATTCGCGCTGCCAATCGAGCCGCTTGGGCTGCAACGCGACAAGCTGCTGCGACAATTCCTTGTAGCGCAGCCAATGCGGCAAGGCGTGTTGTTTGTCGCCAAGCAAGAACGCTTGATTTCCTAACCAAAATTCGCTTTGCGCATGCTCGTAAATTCGCTGTCCATCCTGCGGCAAGCGATCTTGAAGCAGTTTGGTAATGCGAGCAGCTTCCGTAAATTTTGGCAAGGCCTGAGCCGAGTTGCCGAGATTGAGGTCGTCCTCACCCATAGCGCGCAAGAGCCTTGCCCGGCGATCAAGGCTTTGGTCGTCGAGCGACGAGATGTCTTCACCCGCATAATGCTTCATCGCCCGCTCGTTAACCGCATCCATCACGTCGAGCCGGCCAACCCCTTTCAACTTGTCGCGCAGGTCGGTCAGCATGAATTCCACCATTCCCTCGGCTTCGGCGCGTTGTCGTTCGGCTTCGGACCGGGCGCGCAGCGCGATCACCAGCAATGCAGCGAGCACTAGGCTGAGCAGCAGCGCCCCCGCCGTGATCCACATCACGCGGCGCTGGCGGGCTTGGGCATCGCGCTGGACCAGCCGGTCAAGCCGCTGTCCGGTGAGCCCGGCGATGATCTTGAGCAGTCCGAGCCGCTTGCCGTCGCGGCCTTCGCGGAAATCAGCGGCGAGCGGTTCGATCGCGGTGCCGCGGTGGGAAAGGAGAATCTCGGGAAAGGCTTCGTCCGGTTCGCCCTCGATCAGCGCCGCCAGCACCGGCGCATCGGAGTGGAGCTCGCGGAACAGGGTGATTTCCTGGCTTACCCAGCGGCTTGCGCGAGCGGCCGGGCTGGCGATCACGATCAGCGCCGCCGAACCGGCCAGCGCCTCGCGCACCTGGGCCGAGAGGTCGGGCCCTGCGGCGAGTTCGGCGCGGTCGATGAAGATCGGTGCCAGCCGGCCCTCGCCGGGTACGGTCCAGCCTTCAAGCCTGCGGTGCAGCCACACGGCGAAGCGGCTGTCGGCATGGCTGTAGCTGATGAATGCCCGATACTGCGCGGGCGAAGTGCCGACCCCTGCTTCGTCCATCATGCCCCCCAAGGCGAGGCCGAAGACTGACGCAGTCCGGCGGGCAATGCAACAGCGCTTCCGCAGCTTTTGAGTCGCGCTGTCCCGCTCCGACGCAATCTCCTGACTGTGGCACAGACGCTACGGTTTCGAGAAGTTCTAACCAAGCGATTAAAACGGGTTGTAATGCGCTGCAGACGGTGGTCTATTCGTATGCACAACCGCCCGACACAAGGACGGGCTTGATAGGAGAGAGGGCTGATGAGGGGTAAACTTACCTTGCTTGCGGGCGTATGCGCCGGAGCGATTGCATTTCCGGCTTACGCACAGACCACGCCGCCGCCTGCCGATGCCGCGCCGGTCGATTCGACCGAAATCGTGGTTACCGCACAGCGTACCAGTGAAAAGCTGCAGAACGTTCCGATCGCGGTCAGCGCCTTCAATACCGAAGCGCTCGAACGCCAGCAGATCAAGAACACCTCGGATCTGCAGCTGACCCTGCCCAACATCACTTTCACCAAGACGAACTTCACCTCGTCGAGCTTCACCATCCGCGGCATCGGCGATCTTTGCGTGGGCACCACCTGCGACAGCGCGACCGCGATTCACTACAACGACGCGCCGCTGTTCGGCACGCGCCTGTTCGAAGGTGAATTCTACGATCTGGCGCAGATCGAAGTTCTGCGTGGTCCGCAGGGCACCCTGTATGGCCGCAACGCGACCTCGGGCGTGGTCAACTTCCGTACTGCGAAGCCCAAACTCGGCCAGACCGAAGGCAGCGTCGAAGCGGAATACGGCAACTATAACTCCGTGAAGACCAAGGGCATGCTCAACATTCCGCTCGGCGATATCGCCGCGGTCCGTGTTGCCGGCTTCTACCTGAACCGTGACGGTTATACCAAGAACACCTTCAACAACACCAAGATTGACGACCGTGACATGTACGGCATTCGTGGTTCGATCCGGATCCAGCCTTCCTCGGGCACCACGATCGATTTCATGGGCCAGTATTTCCATGAAAAAGACAGTCGCATGCGCATCCAGAAGCAGCTGTGCCAGCGCGACCCGACCGGCGTACTGGGCTGCCTCAACGCCTCGCGCAACTTCGAAACCACCAATGCCAACACCAGTTTTGTTGGTGTGCTGAGTTCGAAAGAGTTCCTGACATCACAGGGTATTCCGGGCTTCTTCGGGCTGGGCAGCCTCTATGGTCCGACCAGCACCCCGGCTGTGCCGGTTCCTGGTGCCGATCCTTATGCCGGGGTGATCAATCCGGCCGATTATCGCACGGTCACCACAGATACCAATCCGTCGTACTACACCCGTGAAACCATCCTGCAGGGTTCGCTCGACCAGGAACTGGGCGGCGGTCTCGACTTCAAGATTGAAGGCAACTACCAGAACGTTGCGGTCGATTCCTCACAGGATTACAACAACTCGGTGCAGAACCGGGCGTTGTTTGCGGGCGCACCTTCGGCGACCGCTCCGTTCGGGACCGGTCTGAATGCTCTTGCGGCTGCGGCCGCTGGGTCGATCCCCGGAATTCCGGCATCGTACTTCTCGCCGGTAGCGGCTGCGCTCATTCCGGGTGGTCCGACCGGTCTGCTCTGCACCTCGCTGCCTGAAGAAACCGGGACGGGTGCATATGGCGGCCACAAAACCTGTTCAACCACGCCACAGGACTTCGATCGCTCGAACCAGTACCAGACCAGCTGGTCGGCCGAAGGGATCCTGTCGTCCAAGTGGGATGGCAAGTTCAACTTCCTGCTCGGCGGCATCTACAGCAAGTTCCACCTCAAGGAAAACAGCTACTACGTTGACGCCTTCGGGATCGACTATGTGACCGGCCTGCTCGGCTCGTTCACCTCGCTCGGTAACCGGGATGCGGCAACCGGTGTGCCTGCGCCACTGACGGCAAGCTATCTGGGCACGCCGACCTATCGCAACAACACCGACGAACTCCGGATTACCTCGTACGGTCTGTTCGGTGAAGCTTACTTCAAGTTCACCGACAGCGTGAAGCTGACTCTCGGCGCTCGTTACAACCACGACGAAAAGACGGTTTCGGCGCGGACCACGCTGGCCAGTTTCCTGGTTCCTTATGGTTCGACCACGGCCTTCTCCTCGCCGTTCGTCGGGGCTTACGATGCTGACCCCAGCATCGCCGGCAATCAGTTGTTCGCCAATGCCAGCGTCAGCTTTGGCAAGTTTACCGGCCGGGCGGTGCTCGACTGGCAGATTACCCGCAACAACCTGATCTACATCTCGTACTCGCGCGGATACAAGTCGGGCGGGATCAACCCGCCGCTGTCGCCGGTTGCGGCAGTGCCAACAACCTTCCAGCCCGAATTCGTCAATGCTTACGAAATCGGTTCGAAGAACACCTTCGCGGGCGGCAAGCTGACACTCAACGTCACCGGCTTCCTCTACGATTACAAGGGCCTGCAGCTGTCGCGCATCGTTTCGCGGACTTCGGTCAACGATAACGTCAACGCGCAGATCTACGGTCTTGAAGCCGAAGCGGTGATCCGTCCGATCCCCGAATTCACCATCAACATGAACGCCAGCTACCTTCACAGCAAGGTTACCAGCACCACCAATCCGCTGGCCAACCCGCGTGACTTCGGTGGTGGCCGTTCGGATGCGGTGATCATCAAGGACATCACCAACGGTGCGAACTGCGCCGTGGCGTCCAAGACCGGCAGCGTTGCCGGGGTGAATGGCTACGTTGGCGCCATCAACGGTGCGATCAACGCCGGCATCGCCGATCCGCTGTGGACGGGCAATACGCTCGCCACTGGCGGCACGGTCGGTCACTTCAAGCAGTTCCTGATTTCTCCGGGAGCAGGCCTGCAGACGACCACCTACAACTTCGGTTCGGGTAGCGGCATTGCTTCGACCGGGGCCTTCGGCATCTGCTCGGTGCTCGGCGCGCAGGCTGCCACGGTTGGTACTGCGTTCGGCGGGATCGACTTCTTCGCGGCGGGTATTCCGAGCAACGTGGTCGGCAACAAGCTGCCGGGCGCTCCGGACTACAAGTTCTCGGCCGGTATGCAGTACGCTGCACCGATCGGGGACATGACCCTGACCCCGCGTGTTGACTACATCTACACCGGCAAGTCGCAGGGCAGCGTGTTCAACAGCACGGTCAACCAGGTCCCGGCATTCAGCCAGGTCAATGCTCAGCTCCAGCTCGATGGTGCTGACAAGAAGTGGTTTGCGCGTGCCTGGGTGCAGAACCTGACCAACAATACGGCGATCACCGGTCTCTACGTGACCGACCAGTCGTCGGGTCTCTACACCAACGTCTTCACCCTCGAACCGCGCCGTTACGGCGTGACCGCGGGTCTGAAGTTCTAAGCACTCCTGGGAGGGATGCTTGATTGGGGCCCCGGGAGCGATCCCGGGGCCCCTTTTCTTTGAGCTGTCGGCTGACGTGAAGGAACAAGAATGGGTTCACGCAGAGGACGCAGAGAAGAAAAGGGAGGCGCAGAGACTGTCACTTCAAGCCAAAGGCTTGCGTGTCATCCGCCGCGCCCGCAAATCGCGACGCCTGAATCGGAGTGCGGCTGCGCGGCGAGCTTCGCCCCTCTGCGTCTCCACTTTCTTCTCTGCGCTCTCTGCGAGAACCCCTTGCTGAATCTCGCCTGGGTGGCGGGGCTCATCGCCTTCGCCCTAGCCCACCAACGACGCCTCGATCGCGATGCGGATCGCCTCGGAGGTGTGGCTCGCGCCCATCTTGTTGAGCATGTTGGCGCGGTGAATCTCGACCGTGCGCGGGCTGATCTCGAGCCGCTCGCCGATGCGGCGGTTGGACAGGCCATCGGCCACCCCGGCCAGTACCTCGCGTTCGCGGCGGGTCAGCTTCTGGACCCGGCTGCGCGCCATGGCCTCGCGCAGCTTGGCGCTGCCAATCCCCGATCCGCCGATCTCCGCGACCGAAAGCGATGCCCGAACCTCGGTCTCGCCAAACGGCCAGTCGAGATAATCGAGCGCGCCTGCCAGCACCGCACGAACTACGCGCGGGATCGAGGGCTGGTCGGCATAGGCCACAACGGGCAGCCAGCGGCCGCTCTCGCTCATCGCCGCGAACAGGTCGTGCAGCATGTCACCTTCATCGCCGACCAGCATCAGCGCACCATGCGGCCAGCGGCGGCTCATTTCTTCCACGCTCTCGAACGGCTCGACGTGGATGTCGGTCCCCGAAAGATTGTGCGAAATCGCCGCGCGTCGGCGAAAATTACTGTCGATCAATACGATAGAGTGCCCCGTCATCGCTGTTTTCCCCTAGCAATTAACGCCTAAGGGTTATCGCGGGCGGGGCCGCGAGGCGCGCCGGGATGGCTCGAATTCGACGCGAAAGGCAGCGGGATTATACTTAATTCGCCGCTAACCATGGCGCATTTCCTCGGTTGCGATTCCGCCAAATCGGATGCAATCGATTATCAAGATGTAGCCAGGGCGCCGGCCACCTCGGCGAAATCGGCCTTGAGCGCGGCAATCGTTCCGGCCCGGAAGTCGAGCACGCAATCAAGCAAGGTCCCGCGCGCCGCGCCGTAATAGTGATCGAGCGCCGCCGCCATGCTGCTGCTGCGGTCAATTCCAAGCTGCAGCGCGGTGACCGCGGCGAGCGCGGCGGTGAGACCGGCGCTGCGGCGCTGGTTGTCGCCCACCTGGTCGGCACCGAGCGCGGCGGCAAGGCCGCGATCGAATTGCTCGAAGCAGACCAGCACCAGCCCGGCCGGATCGGCACCGCTGATCCGCGCGTCGAACTCGACGCGGGTATAGGCTTCCTGGGGCGAACGCAGCGGCAACATCACTGACCCTTCGCGTTCCACGCCGCGATCTGGTTCTGCAGGAACGACAGCGTCGCGCGCGATGTGCCGACCCGGCTGTCGGTACCGGCGAACCTTGTGACTAGCTGGCTGCGCAGTTTCTCCTGCGCTGCGGCCAGATCGGTCTTTTCGGTCGCCAGCTTGGCTTTCTGCTCGGTCAGCTTGCGCAGCGACCCCGCCAGCGTGCCCGGATCGGTGGGCGAGGACACCGTACGCCCGAGCTTGTCGAGCGTGGCATAGACCCCGTAGATCCCGTTGGTGAGCATCGCCGATACGCCTGCGGGTGAGGCTTTGCTGGTCGCCGCCAGTCGCGCCGTATCGAGCCGGAAGGTCCCGTCACGATTGGTCGCAAGGCCAAGATCTGCCAGCGTGCGCGGTTCGCCGCTTGCGGCACCCGGCATCACGATGGTCCCCGCCAGGCTCGACATCATCCGGCGCAGCGCCCGGGCGCCGCTATCGCGGGCCAGATCGCCGTTCTGTGCATCAACATCCTTGCTGAGCTCGGCAGCAAATTCGTTGAGCGCGCCGGTGAGGTCGGTCATGAACGACGTCACCGCGCTGCCCGGATCGCTGAAGCGCACGGTGGTGGGCGCGCCCGGGTTGGTTCCGGTCAGGGTCAGGCTGAGCCCGGGGACCAGATCGGTAATGCTGTTCGAGGCGCTCGACATGGCGAGCCCATCAAGCTTGAACGAAGCGCTTGATGCGGCGGCGAGTTGGCGGCTGGCATCCACGCCGTCCCAGGCGAGCGCGGCGAGGCCTTCCTCGCCCGGGGTCTCGCTGGCCTCAAGCACGAAGGCGTTGCTTGCCCCGCTCGCGCCTTTGAGCATCAGGTGCGCACCATCGCTACCATTGAGGACATAGGCGCTGACGCCGGTGTTCGCGCCGTTAATTGCCGCCGCAACCTGCGCCAGCGTGCTGCCCGATGGAATGGTGATGCTGGCCGCGGTGCGCGCCGGGTCCTCGGCGAAGGAGCCGCCGGCCACCGTCCCGAAGCGAAGTGTCAGACTGCCTGCGCCCACCACGGTGGTGCCCCCGGCGAGCGGCGGGCTCTTGAGCACTTGCGAGGCGGCGAGTGCACTGACCTCGAGCGAATAGCTCCCGCTGCCGTTCACCGTGCCGCGGCTGACCGTGGCGACCGCAGCATTGGCGATCTGCGGCTGGACCGACAGGTCGCCGGTGCGCACCCGCTCGGCCACCCCGCTGACGATCTGGGCGAACTGGCTCTTGAGCGTTCCCGCGGCGGACAGCTGGCGCTCGACGGTATCGGCCTGCGTGGCGTTGCGATCGATCCGCGCGGCGAACTGCGCGGCCGCCAGGTTCTCGGCGAGAGCAGCCATGTCGATGCCACTGCCCCCGCCGAGCGAGGAGACGATAGAACTGGTGACCGAGCTTGTTGGCATGAGTGGTAGAACGGCGGAGGGAGCGCCCGATTAAGCCGCTTCCGACCGACCTTCTGCATCGAACCGCATGGTCACCGGCACCTCGATCGCGGGGCGCAGCGGGGCCTCGCCGCGGCGTAGCGAGAAGACGAAGGCCAGCACCGCCGCGACCGCGGCGTAGAGCTCTTCGCGGATCACTTGGTTCTCGCGGGTGGTGAAATAGACCGAGCGGGCCAGCGCGGGGTATTCAAGCGTTGGCACCCCCAATTCGGCCGCCAGATCGCGCATCGCCAGTGCCTTTTCGCCGCGGCCCTTGGCGAGCACGATCGGCGCCCCGGCCTTGAGCGGATCATATGCCATGGCGACCGCGAAATGCGTCGGGTTGGTCAGCACGAATTGCGCCTGTTGCATCGCCTTGGCCACCGCGCCGGTGGCATATTGCCGCGCACGCTGGCGCTGCGCAGCCTTGCGCTCAGGCGAGCCGTCGCTCTCCTTGTGCTCGTCGCGGATCTCCTGTTGGCTCATGCGCAGGCGTCGGGTGCGGCGCAGCCACTGGATCGGCCAGTCGAGCATGGCGATGGCCAGCAGGCCGACCGAGAGCAGCAGGAGCAGTCCGGTGAGCGCACCCCACGCTTCGCCCAGTGCCGCGCTGAGTTCCGCCCGGCGGCCGATCGAAAGCAGCGCGGGGACGTGGTTCTTCGCCCAGACGAAGGCCAGCGTGCCGAGCACCAAGACCTTGGCGAGCCCCTTGCCCGCCTCGATCCAGCCCGCCGCGCCGAACATCCGGGTGAGGCCCGACAACGGATTGAGCCGCGAAGCCTTGGGCAAGGCATTGCAGCCGACCCAGCGGCCGTGACTGGGGCCAAGCTGGATTGCCAGAACCGCAAGCATCACCGATCCGGCAAGGAGGATCAGCGGAGGCATTACTGCTCCGGTAAGTGACAGGATGGCATTGCCTGGCTCGAAATGTTCGATCGCGGCGCGGTTCCAGCTGAGCCCGGCCCGCGCACCGCCGATCAATGCGCCCAGCAGCCACGGCCCGGCAAATTTGAGCCAGACCGCGCCGACCAGCATCGCCACCGCGGTTGCCATGTCGCGCGAGCGCAGCACGTCGCCGCGTTTGGCGGCATCGCTCTTGCGCTTTTCGGTTGGGGCAAAGGTCTTTTCGCCGCTCATTGCTGGAGCAATCCAGCGGCGTTCTCGATCGCTTCGTCGGTGAGCGCGGAGAACTGGTCGGCGGTCAGCGGCGCAGCAGCGATCAGTGCGGCCAGGCCGGCGAGCACACCCGCCGGCAGCCCGAGCGCGAACAGGTTGAGCGATGGCGCTGAGCGGCTCAGCACGCCCGCGGCAAGCTGGACGAGCAGCAGCAGCAGGGTCACCGGCAGCGCGATCACCAGTCCGGCGAGGAACATCCGGCTGCCCAATGCCGCTACCCGCTCCAGCGCGGCGGTGCCCAGCCAGCCGCTGCCGGGGGGCAGCAGTCGGTAGCTCTCCACCACTAGCCGCAACCAGTTGAGGTGCGCGCCCATACCGAGGAACACGATCGTCAGCAGCACGGTGAAATACTGGCCGAGCACCGGCGAATGGGTGCCGCTGACCGGATCGGCGGCGCTGGCGATGCTCATCCCCATCGCCCCGCCGATCTGTTCGGCAGCGATCACCGGCGCGGCGAACGAAAGCTGCAGCACGAAGCCCAGCGCCAATCCGATCAGCGCTTCGTTGGCGACCACCAGCAGGCCCGGCAGGCTGAGCAGCGCGGGCGGCACGGTAACCGGTACCCAGGCGCAAACCAGCACCGCCACCGCGCCGCTGATCGCGATACGCAGTTGCACCGGCACCGCCGCCGCACTGAAGAACGGCGCAGCCATCAGCGCTGCGCCGATGCGCATCATCACGAAGACCAGACGCCACAGCTCGCTCTCGACCGCGCCGAATCCGAAGGTAAAGCCGTTCACTGGTTGATGGCCGCGATCTGCGCGAAGATCTCGGTCATGAAATCGGCCACCAAGGTGATCATCGATGCGCCGAGCAGCACCAGCACCAATGCGATCACCGCGAGCTTGGGGAAAAAGGTCAGCGTCTGTTCGTTGACCGAAGTCGCCGCCTGGATGATCCCGACCACGAGGCCCACCGCGAGGCTGGCAAGCAGCACCGGCGCGGCGACCAGCGCGGTGACCCACAGCATACGGTCGGCCAGCGCGAGGAGCGAGGTGTCGTCCATCACCCGAAACTCGCCACAAGGCTGCCCATCAGCATCGCCCAGCCATCGACCAGTACGAACAGCAGCAGCTTGAAGGGCAAAGAGACGATCGTCGGGCTCATCATCATCATGCCGAGGCTCATCAGTACCGAAGAGACCACGAGATCGATCACGAGAAACGGCAGGTAGAGCATGAACCCGATCTGGAATGCGGTCTTGAGCTCGCTGGTCACGAAGGCGGGAAGCAGGATCGAAAAGGGCAAGTCGTCGGCCTTGGCGAAGCGCGGGGCCTTGGCCATTTCAGCAAACATCTGGAGGTCCTTCTGCCGGGTCTGGCGGATCATGAAGGCATGAAACGCGCCGCCGCCCGCGCTGAAGGCTTGCTCGGCGTTGATTGTGCCAGCGGCATAAGGTGCGATTGCCTCATTGTTGAGCCGGTCGAGCGTCGGTGCCATCACGAACAGCGACAGAAACAGCGACAGCCCGATCAGCACCTGGTTGGGCGGGCTCTGCTGCAGGCCCAGTGCCTGGCGCAGGATCGACAGTACCACCAGGATCCGGGTGAAGCTGGTCATCATCAGCAGCAAGCCCGGGAGCAGCGTGAGCAGCCCCATGACCAGCAGCAGCTGCAGCGACAGCGATAGCCCGCCGCCGCCCTGTGCCGGTGAGACCGAGCCGAGCGCGCGGTCAAGCGCGCCAGGGATGGCAGACTGGGCGTGAGCGAGAGCGGGCAGGGTCAGCGCGGCTAGAACAGCCGGAATCGCGAAAAGACGTTTCACTCCCCCACCTCCCGCGCCGGCGCCTCGGCCAGTCGCACAAGTCCGGTTCGCGAGGCCGAGACCAGAATCTCGCGACCGCGGAACTCAATCACCGCCAGTTTGAGCGTGGGCGAGAGCATCGTCGTCTCGATCACCCGCACCGTCTTGGCATTGCCCTGCGGGCCGCCGAGCTTGGCCTGCATCCGCTGCGCGAGCTTGAGGCTGCCCCAGGCGAGCCCCGCGATCAGCGGTAGCAGGACCAGCAGCTTGAGCAGATACCAGATCATGCCGCAGCCCCGCCTTCCTGCCCAAGCATCTCGACGATCTTGAGTCCGAAGCGTCCGCCCTGCGCGACGATTTCGCCGCGCGCGATCAGGGTGCCGTTGACGTGTACATCGAGCAGCTCGTCGGTTAGCCGGTCGAGCATAACGACGCTGTCTTCGCCCAGCGCGAGCACGTCTTTGAGTGCCATCTGGGTGCGGCCCAGCTCGACCGAGAGGTGACATCGACCGCCTTGATCAGATCGAAGCCGCGGGTGTGAATGGTCATCGTATTCCCCTTGAAATTCTTAGTTCGCAATCGCCGTCAGGCGCAGCGCGATACGGTCGTCCTGTGCGCCAATCGTGCCGCTCGCGATCATGCGGCCGCCGATCGACAGCGGCACCGCGCGCGCCACCGCGACGGGCAGCACCGTGCCCGGCTCGAGAGCGGCAAGCACGGCGAGGCTGACCGGCATGTCGACCAGTGTGGCGGTGAGCCCCAGCGGCAGCGCGGCGAAAGGCGCGGCGGCGGGATCGGCGGCGCCAGTGCGGCGCGGCGTGGCAGCGGGACCGTCGCCCAGTGCGCTCAGCAGCTTCGGCAATGTGCTGAGCGGCAGCGCGAGCGTGAGCAGCCACGGCGCCTTGGTCCCTTCCATCACCTCGATTCCCAGCACCGCGAGCTTGGCGCCGGCCGGGAAGGGGGCGAATTCGGCGAGCCGGGTCGAGCGCTTGAGTGGCTCGACCGCGCTGCCGCCGAGCGCTTCGCCGAGGCATTCGGCCAGCGCGTTCTCAAGCCGCTGGACCAGCAGCTCGGCGGACAGGGGGAAGCTCTCGGGCAAAGCCCCGTGATGTTCGCCGCTGCCGCCATAGGCGCGGTCGACCAGCCGCAGCACCGCCGTTCCGGCGACCGAGCCGAGCAGGCTGACCCCGGGCAGGCCGGTCGAATAGAGCGCATTGGCAGCGAGTTGGCCGACCTGTTGGTTGAGCTCGTGCTCGCTCTGCTCCTGCGGGGCGAGCGGGGTGACCGTCGGTGCCTCGCCCCCGACCAGCCGCGCGAGTGCAGAGCCCAGCAGCGGCGCGAGCCGGGTGCCGAGTTTCGCGAGGCCGCCGATCTGGTCAGCGGGTTCGGCACCGCGCCGCAGCAGTTCGGCGCAGTGCTGCGCGGCGGCGCGTTCGGGAACGAAGGAATGTTCCGTGTTCACTGGACCAGGAAGCTCTTGAAATAGACCCGGTCGACCCCGCCGAAACCTTCGGTCTGGATCAGCACCTTGTTGATCGCCTGGGTCAGCCGCACTTGCAGGTGCTCCTTCCCGGCGGGGGAATAGGCATCTTCCTCGGGCGTATCGGCGAGCACGATCAGGATCTCGCTGCGGATCGCCAGCTCGTGCTTCTTGAGCCACTGCAGCACCCGCCCGTCGCGGCGGGTGGAGCAGGCGAGGCTGATCTGCATCAGTCCGGCCGAATTCTTGAGGTTCGACGTGAAGTCTTCCGAGAAGCGGAAATAGGTCGTCTTGTATTCGCTTCCGCCTTCGCCCTCGACCTCCTCGGCCGCGCCTTCACCGCCTTCGCCGCCTTCTGCCTTGGGGGCGTAGGGGTCTT
>JBJTLY010000306.1:0-2687 GCA_046063275.1 Novosphingobium sp.
CGACGAGATGCTCAAGAACGCGAACCAGACGCTGTGAGGGACCAGATGAAATCACCCCATATCTTCGTCATTGCGAGGGACCGCAGGTCCCGCGGCAATCCAGAGCTGCGCAGTGCGGCTCTGGATTGCTTCGCTGCGCTCGCAATGACGACCCTGATTGTTGCCGCCACCCCCGCCCACGCCGGCCCCAAGCCCAAGCCCGGGTTCGAAGCCGCATTGCCGCTCCCCGCCCCGCCGTCCAAGGCACCCGACGGCGGCATTTTCAACGCCGACAATGGCTATGCCGCGCTGACCGATGGGCACCGTGCCCGCGCAGTCGGCGATCCGATCACGATCCAGCTGGTCGAAAACACCTCGACCTCGAAAACGCAGGGCTCGAAAAGCGCCAAGAGCGGCGGGTTCGGGATCACGCCTCCGACCACCGGTCCATTGAGTTTCATCAAGCCCACCAGCCTTAACATGAGCGGCACCACGTCGTTCAAGGGAGACGGAAGCGCCGCGCAGCAGAGCACGCTGGGCGGTGAGCTTTCGGTCACCATTGTCGAGGTGCGCACCAATGGCACCGCGCTGGTCAAAGGGGAAAAGCGCTTGTTGCTGAGCCAGGGCGAGGAATGGGTGCAAGTCGCCGGGATCGTCCGTCTGGCCGATCTCGATGCGGACAACCGTATCCTCTCAACCCGCGTGGCCGATGCGCATATCGAATACGCCGGCAACGGCCCCACCAGCCGCGCCGCGCGTGAGGGCTGGTTGTCGAAATTCTTCAACTTCATCAACCCGTTTTGAGGAGGCGAATACCATGATCCGCCTTCTCACTTCGCTGCTCTGCGCACTGGCTTTGATCCTGCCGGTCCCCGCTCAAGCCGAACGGCTGCGCGACCTTGGCAAGTTCCAGGGCGTGCGCACCAACCAGCTCACTGGCTATGGCGTCGTCGTGGGCCTTTCGGGCACCGGCGATGACAGCCTTGAGTACGTCACCCAGGCGATGCACGGCGTGTCGGGCCGGGTCGGGGTGCAGCTGCCGCCGGGGATCAACCCTTCGCTCAAGAATGCCGCAGCGGTGATCATCACCGCGGACCTTCCCGCTTTCGCCAAGCCCGGCCAACGTATCGACGTTACCGTCTCCGCGCTGGGCAAGGCCAAGAGCCTGCGCGGCGGCGCCTTGATCATGGCCCCGCTTTTTGGCGCAGATGGCCAGATTTACGCGATGGCGCAAGGCAACCTTGCAGTCGGCGGGCTCGGCATCTCGGGCGCCGATGGATCCAAATTGACCGTCAACGTCCCCACTGTGGGCCGCATCGCCGATGGCGCGAGCGTTGAGCGCACCGTCGCTACCGGGTTCGACAGCGGCGAGACGCTGCGCTGGAACCTTTACCAGTCCGACTTCCTCACCGCGACGCGGATCCGCGACACGATCAACCAGCGCTGGCCCGGCACCGCCACGATCGACGACGGCATGACGCTGTCGCTGCGTCTGCCCGCGCTCGCCAACGACCGCGCCAGCCGCATGGCCGAGCTCGAGATGATCGAGGTGTCTCCGGCCGAAAGCCCGGCCAAGGTGGTGGTCAACAGCCGCACCGGCACCGTGGTGATCAATTCCGCGGTCAAGCTCTATCCGGCGGCGATCAGCCACGGCAAGCTGACCGTGCGGATCGATGAGAGCCCCACGGTGGTTCAGCCCGCGCCGCTCAGCCGCGGCCAAACCGCGGTGCAGCAGGACAGCAAACTGACCGCCGACGAGGACGCGCATCACGTGGTGCTGTTCAAGCCCGGCGCGAGCCTTGCCAAGCTGGTCGACGCGCTCAACACGCTCGGCGTCAGCCCTTCGGACCTGGTCGCGATCCTCGAGGCGCTGAAGCAGGCCGGTTCGCTCAAGGCCGAGATGGTGGTGATATGATCGCGCCGCTCTCCGCCCTCCCCGCCACGCAAGGCTCGGACCGCGAGCGGCTTGCCGAAGTCGCCAAGGGCTTCGAGGCGTTCTTCCTGCGCCAGATGCTCGCCGCCGCGCGCAAGGCCGATTTCGGCGAGCCGCTGCTCGGCGGACAGGGTCTCGATACCTTCCGCCAGATGCAGGATGATCGCTTTGCCGAGATCGCCGCGCAAAGCGGTGCGTTCGGGCTGGCGAAACAGATTGAGGCGCAACTGGCGCGGTTTGTGGCGCAAGGTGCTTCGACAAGCTCAGCACGAACGGATTTGGGATTGAGTTCTGTTTCCATTCCCGTTCGGCCTGAGCCTGTCGAAGGCCCCGCCGCACAAGCGAGGGGCGCGTAACAATGGCCTCCGATCTCCTCTCGATCGCCCGCAGCGGCGCGCAGGTGGCGCGGATCGCACTCGAGGTGACTGCGCAGAACATCGCCAATGCGTCGAGCACCGGCTATGTCCGCCGCTCGGTCGCGCTGAGCGAAGTGGCGGGTGCGGGAAGCTTTGGCCGGACCAACGACCTGTCGCTCTCGGGCGCGCGGCTCGAGCGGATGGTGCGCAACGCCGACATGTTCCGCCAGGCCGAAGTGCGCCGCACCGGCAGCGATGCCGCGCGCGCCGGGGCCGAGCTCGCGGGGCTCGAAAATGTCGAGAGCGCGGTCGAGCAATCGGGGCTTTACCCGGCGATCGTCGGCTTCGAGAGCGCCTTGCAGCGGCTGGCGAGCGACCCGGTCGATCCCTCATTACGCACCGCCGCGCTGGAGGACGCC
>JBJTLY010000307.1:0-6934 GCA_046063275.1 Novosphingobium sp.
CCCCAAGTTGCTCGAGCGCAACGGCCTCAAGATGGATGACATCGGCCTGTGGGAGCTCAACGAAGCCTTCGCGGTCCAGGTACTCTACTGCCGCGACAAGCTGGGCATCCCTGACGAGCTGCTCAACGTTAACGGCGGCTCGATCTCGATCGGCCACCCGTTCGGCATGACTGGCGCACGCTGCACCGGCCACGCGCTGATCGAAGGCAAGCGCCGCGGCGTGAAGTATGTCGTCGTCACCATGTGCATCGGCGGCGGGCAGGGCGCGGCAGGGCTGTTCGAAGTCCTGTAAGTGCGCCTTTCGGCCCCTCGCATCGCGCCGGTCGATCTCGAGCGGCTGAGCGATGAGCAGCGCGCGGCCCTGGAACCGTTTCTGGTCCAGGGCCGGGTGCTCAACATTTTCCGCACCATGGCACGGTTGCCCAAGGCATTGACCGCGTTCCTCGGCTGGGGCGGTTACGTCCTCTCGCGCCGCAACAGCCTGCCTCCGCGCGAACGCGAGCTGGCGATCCTGCGGGTCGGCTATCTGTGCGGCGCGGGCTACGAATGGACCCAGCACGTGCCGATCGGCCTCGACGCCGGGCTGACGGTCGAGGAAGTCGAGCGGATCAAGGCCGGCGCTACTGCGCCCGACTGGTCGCCGCTCGACCGCGCGATCCTGAAGGCCAGCGACGAACTGGTCCGCGACCACTTCATCACCGACGCGACGTGGCAGGAACTGGCTGAGCTTGGCGATATCGGGCGGGCCGATCTGGTCTTCACAGTCGGGCAGTACACCCAGGTGTCGATGATCCTCAATTCATTGGGTGTGCAGCTCGATCCGGGCCAGGAGCTCGACCCGGCGCTGGACCGGCGCTGACATGGGACGGCTGACCGGCAAGATCGCCCTGGTGATCGGTGCGGGGCAGCAGCCGGGGGACAGGATCGGCAACGGCCGTGCCATTGCACTGACCTTTGCCCGTGAAGGTGCCGAAGTGCTGTGCGTGGATCGTGATGCGGACCGCGCCGAAAGCGTGGTGCAGGAAATCGAACTGAGCGGCGGCGTGGCCTTCGCGCTCGCCGCCGATGTCGTGACCGATACCGAGGCAATTGTCGCGGCAGCCATGGCGCGTTGGGGCCGGATCGACGTGCTGGTCAACAATGTCGGCATCGGCCACACTGGTGACGGTCCGGCGCAGCGTTGTACTGATGAAGCTTTCGAAACGGTCTTCGCGGTCAACTTCACTGGCGCGCGGCGCCTGACGCGTGCAGTGCTTGAACCGATGCGGGCCGCTGGTAGCGGGGCGATCGTCAATGTCTCATCGCTCGCGGCGATCGCCGGAGCGAACATGATCGCTTACGAGATATCGAAGGCCGCGCTTAACCGGCTGACCACTGCCACTGCGCAAGGATCAGCCAGCAAAGGCGTACGCTGCAATGCGGTGATGCCTGGGCTGATCGATACCCCGATGGGGCTGGGCGGAACTGCCGAACGCGATGGCCGCACGCTCGACGATCAGCGCGCGGTGCGCAATGCGATGGTGCCTTTGAAGGGCGGGATGGGCAGCGCGTGGGACGTGGCCAATGCGGTGCTGTTCCTCGCCTCGGATGAGGCCAAGTTCATCACCGGCGCCATCCTGCCGATCGACGGGGGCCTCGGCATCTCTATCGGCTGAAGGCCCGCTTGCCGCCCCACGCCAGCAGGTGCATGATGCGACCCGCACATTGCGGGGAGACGGGCATTGAACGAGCATCTCGGCATAGTTCAGATTCTTGGCGTTGCAGCCAGCGTCAGCCTGCTCTCGGGCTGGCGGCTTTACTTGTGCGTGCTTGCCACCGGCCTCGCGATGCATTTCGGCGCGCTGCCGCTGCCCGAGCATCTTGCGCAACTGCGCGTACTGGCGAGTCCGTGGGTGATGGGCGCCGCAGGTGCGGCGGCCTTCATGGAATTCTTCGCCGACAAAGTGCCGTGGCTCGATAGCCTGTGGGACACCGTCCACACCCTGATCCGCCCGGTCGGCGGGGCGCTGCTCTCGCTGGCGATCGTCGATCCGTCCGATCCTGCGGCACAGGCGATCGCCTTCATCCTCGGCGGCGGGGCATCGCTGCTGGCGCATAGCGGCAAGGCCGGAGCTCGGGCGGTGGTCAACGCCAGCCCCGAACCGTTCAGCAATGTGATCGTCTCAACCGCCGAGGATGCCGCAACGACCGGGCTGCTGTACCTTGCCTATGCGCATCCGGCGCTGGCGGGAGGCGTGGCAATCCTCCTGCTGATCCTGGCAATCGCCCTGCTGCTGCTGGCACGGCGTGTGATCAAGGCATTGTGGGCACGCTCTCAGCCATGGGCCGTGCCGCGTCCGGCACCGGGCGAACTGCCGCCTGAATAGGGTCAGGCAACAACCTTCAACTGTGCCCGGTCGAACTTGCCAATCCAGCCCTCGACCACCGGAGCGATCTGTTCGCGCCAGCGGGTGCCGTTGAAGATGCCGTAATGGCCGACCTCGGGCGCGAGCAGGTATTGCTTGCGCGACGCGGCAAGGCCGGTGGTCAGCTTCAGCGCAGCCTTGGTCTGGCCGATCCCGGAAATATCGTCGCGCTCGCCCTCGATCGCCAGGATAGCGGTATCGCGAATCCTGGTGAGGTCGACCAGCTTGCCGCGGTGGACGAAGGTGCCGTTGGGCAGCGAATGCTTCTGGAACACGTGCTCGACCGTCTGGAGGTAATAGGCCGCGTTGAGATCGCAGACCGCGCGGTATTCGTCGTAGAACGCCTTGCTCGCGTCCGCGCTCTCGCCGTCGCCTGCGACCAAGTGCTTGAACATGTGATAGTGGCTCTGCATGTGATTGC
The DNA here is from genome assembly GCA_046063275.1 of Novosphingobium sp. Lineage (GTDB taxonomy): Bacteria > Pseudomonadota > Alphaproteobacteria > Sphingomonadales > Sphingomonadaceae > Novosphingobium. Next base: position 2,827 of record JBJTLY010000307.1, read on the forward strand.
CCAGGTTCATGCTCATGAACCCGGCGAGCTGCAGGAACCCCGGATAGACCCGGCGTCCCGCGCCGGCATACTGCAGCGGTACGGTGGCGATCACGGTGTGGCGGAACCACTCGATCGGGCGCTGCATGGCAAGGTCATTTACGCTGGTCGGTGCCTCGCGGGTATCGACCGGGCCGCCCATCATGGTCAGGGTGAGCGGGCGGCAGGGGTGCTTGTCAGCCGCCATGATCGCGGTCACCGCCAAGGCCGGGACCGAGGGCTGGCATACCGCCAGCATATGCGCACCGGGGCCGATGTGCTCGAGGAACAGCGTCAGGTAATCGATGTAGTCATCGAGATCGAACTCGCCTGCGCTCAGCGGCACGTCGCGCGCATCGGCCCAGTCGGTGACGTAGACCTCGCAGTTCTCGATCATCCTCGCCACGGTGCCGCGCAGCAAGGTGGCGAAATGTCCGCTCATCGGCGCGACGATCAGCAGGCGCGGTGCGTCCTTCGGCAGGCCGGCATGCGTAAAGCGCAGCAGGTTGCCGAACGGGCGGTGCAACACGATCGCCTCGGTCACCGGATAAACGGTACCGTCAACGCTAACGCTCTCGATGTCGAAGGCCGGCTTGCCGTAAGCAGCGCTGGCATGCGCGAAGACTTCGAGCGCCGAGGCCATGGTCGGACCCATTCCGGTGTAGCCGAACGGCAGCATGGGATTGTTGAGCCACTCCGCCCCGACCGAGGCCCAGGTGCTGGCCATGTTCATCCACGAGCGCTGCATTTCGTATGCGGTGTAAAGCACGTCCCTGTTACTCCTGCGCCGGTCTTCACTGGCCGGTTAAACCTCAACGTGGCCCGCATCTGCGCATTGTGCAATGCACAAAATGACGCAGCGCAGCACGAGTGCGCAAATTGCCACTTATTCACTTACGCCGCCTTGCACTTGTGCTAGGGGCTGCGCCATGAGTTTTGCCCCGGTCGAGACCGACCTCGAAGCCACTCCGCCCAAACCGGCCCGCAGCCTTGGTCCGCTGCGGATGATTGCGCGCGAAACCGCCAAATATCCCCGTCAGATCGCCTTGGCGCTGTTTGCCTTGACGGTCACGGCGGCGGCGACGCTGGCGATCCCGGCGGGTTTCCGCCTGGTGATTGACCGTGGGTTCGGCAGCGGCGGTGATGCGGCCAATATTGCCCGGTGGTTTCGCTATCTGCTGCTTATCGTCGCGGTGCTGGGGCTCGGCACGGCCTTGCGTTTCTATTTCGTCTCGTGGCTGGGCGAACGCGTGGTCGCGGATATCCGGCTCAAGGTGCAGGAAAATTTGCTGCGCATGTCTCCCGCCTTCTTCGAGGCCAATAGCCCGAACGAAATCTCCTCGCGGATGACCTCGGATACCGCGCTGATCGAACAGGTGGTGGGAACCACCGTTTCGATGGCATTGCGCAATGCCATCATGGGTATCGGCGGGGTCATCATCCTGTTCGCGCTTGCCCCGAAACTGACTGCAGGCCTGCTCATCGGGATCGTCATGGTGATGACCCCGCTGCTGTGGTTCGGCCGCCGAATCCGTACCATTTCGCGCACCAGCCAGGACCGGGTGGCCGATATCGGCGCGATGATCGCCGAGACTTTGGGGGCGATGAAGATCGTCCAGGCTTTCAATCAGGAAGCGCGGGAAGGTGCCCGTTTCGCTACCAGCGTCGAACTGACCTTCGCCACAGCGAAGCGGCGCATCCTGATGCGCGCGATAATCTCGGCGCTGGCGATCTGCGCGATCTTCGGCAGCATTGTGATGCTGGTCTGGGCGGGTGCGAACCAGGTTGCCGGAGGCTCGATGACTGGGGGCACGATCCTGCAGATCGTTCTGGTTGCCGGACTGGTTGCGGGATCGCTGGGTTCGCTCAGCGAAGTTTATGGCGATCTGCTGCGCGGGGCCGGGGCGGCCAGCCGCCTCGCTGAATTGCTAGATGAAAAGCCTGCGATTGCAGCGCCGGCTCGCCCGCTTGCGCTGCCCAGCCCGGCGCGGGGCAAGCTTGCGTTCGAGGCGGTGACCTTCCGTTATCCGACCCGGTTGGAAGTGCCCGCGCTGGCCGATTTTTCGCTCACGGTCGAACCGGGCGAAACCGTAGCGATCGTCGGGCCTTCGGGCGCGGGAAAATCGACACTGTTCCAGCTCGCCGAGCGGTTCTACGATCCGCAAGCCGGAACGATCAAGCTTGACGGCGTGCCGCTCACTTCGGTTGATCCGGCCGACGTGCGCCGCCGCATGGCGCTTGTTCCGCAGGAGGGCCAGCTGTTCGCGGCCTCGGCGCGCGATAACCTGCGCTACGGCAACTGGGATGCGAGCGACGAGGCAATCTGGGAGGCGGCCCGTGCGGCCAATGCCGATGCCTTCCTGCGCGCGCTGCCCGAGGGGCTCGATACCTTCCTTGGCGAAGGCGGCGCGCGGCTTTCGGGCGGGCAGCGCCAGCGCGTCGCGATCGCCCGTGCGGTGCTGCGCGCGGCACCGATCCTGCTGCTCGACGAAGCCACTTCGGCGCTCGATGCGGAAAGCGAGCGACTGGTGCAGGACGCGCTCGACAAACTGATGCAGGGCCGGACCACACTGGTCATTGCGCATCGCCTCGCCACCGTGCGCGCTGCTGACCGGATCGTCGTGCTCGATGGTGGCCGAATGGTCGAAAGCGGGACGCATGACCAGCTGGTCATGGCCAAGGGGCTCTACGCCCGGCTCGCCTCGTTGCAATTCGACGACAAGAAGCTGGCCGCAGCGGGAGTCGATTGATGGACCTGATGCTGACCGCTGTCCTGCTCGGCATTGTCGAGGGCCTGACCGAATTCATTCCGGTCTCCTCGACCGGGCACCTGATCCTCGCCACCGAGATCTTCGGTTATGACGCCAAGACCTGGGCGGTGTTCAACGTGGTGATCCAGCTGGGCGCGATCCTGGCGGTGGTGGTGCAGTATTGGCGCACCTTCTGGGCGATCGGCGTGGGCCTGCTGCGGCGCGAGCCGTTGGCGATCCGGTTCGTCATCAACCTGATCGTCGCCTTCATTCCCGCAGCCGTGCTGGGCCTGCTGCTGAAGCATCAGATCGACGCCATGCTCGGCAGTCCGACGATTGTCGCCTGGGCGCTGATTGCAGGCGGTTTCGCCATCCTTGCTGTCGAGCGCTGGTCGAAGCAGGGCGGCTATTCGGGTCTGGGGCAATTGCCAGTGCGGCAAGCCCTTGGTGTCGGACTGCTGCAATGCCTCGCCATGATTCCCGGGGTCAGTCGCTCCGGCGCGACCATCATGGGCGCGCTGGCGATGGGGATCGAACGCCGCACCGCTGCCGAGTTCAGCTTCTTTCTGGCCATCCCGACCATGCTCGGCGCCTCGACGCTCGAGCTGTGGCAGAACCGCGCCGAACTCGCTACGGGAACCGGCCCGGTTGGCTGGAGCCACATCGCGGTGGGCTTTCTGGTCTCGTTTGTGGTTGCCCTTGCGGTGATCCGGGCCTTCGTTGCTTATGTCAGCCGTTCGGGTTTTACACCCTTCGCGCTCTATCGCATCCTTGCCGGCGCGGCAGCGCTGTTCTTCTTGACGCGCTGACCCTTCGCGGAACCAAAATCCGCGCAAAGCATTGTATCGTCAGCCGAACCACTGCGGAGCGGTGTCAAATTGCCGCACTCTGTGAGTGCGCCATCAATGACGGGGAACACTCCATGAAATCCATTCTCAAGACCGTCCTTCTGGCCTCGACCCTCGCGATGGGTCTGGCCGCTTGCGACAGCAAGAAGGAAAATGCCGACGAAGCCACCGCCAACGCGGTGCGCGAATCGGGCGAAGCGACTGCCGCCGGCATGGATGCCCAGGCAGCTGCTGCCGATGCTTCGGGCGCTCCTGAAGCCAAGGTCGATGCGATGAAGAACAAGGCCGAGGCGACCCGCGACAACGCCGACGCCAAGGCCGACAAGATGGAAAACAACGCGGACAAGAAGGACAAGACCCCGGAATAGTCCGCGCCAGTTCTTTGAACGGCGAGAGGCCGGCGCCCCGCAAGGGTCGCCGGCCTTTTGCGTTTGGTTGGGTGCGCTTTTCGCCTCCGCGAAAAGCTATGCAACACCGGCCCGCTCCCCCTGC
>JBJTLY010000023.1:0-4122 GCA_046063275.1 Novosphingobium sp.
CCTCAACAAGTGGTTCGGGGTTGAGGTGCTCGGCGTCAGCTTGGCGCCCGATCAGGTGAAATTCGCGCAGGAACGGGCCGAGGCGGCGGGCGTGGCCGACAAGGTCCAGTTCCGCCTCACCGACTACCGTGACGTGACCGAGAAATTCGACCGGATCACCAGCGTCGGCATGATCGAGCACGTCGGCGCGGCCCATTTCCGCGAATACTTCGCCAAGACCAACGATCTGCTGGCCGATGACGGGATCATGCTGACCCACACCATCGGCCGGGCACGCGGCCCCGGCACCACCGACAAGTGGACCCGCAAATACATCTTCCCCGGCGGCTACATCCCGGCGATGAGCGAGCTGGTCACCGCGCTGGAAGGGACCGGCTGGGAAGTCGCCGACATCGAGGTGCTGCGCTATCACTACGCCCACACCCTGCACGAATGGTACAACCGCACCACCCGCCACGAGGCCGAGATCACCGCGCTCTACGATGCGCGCCTGTTCCGGATGTGGCAGTTCTACCTGGCCGGGGCGGAGCAGAGCTTCCGCTCGGGCTCGATGGTCAATTTCCACATCCAGAGCGTCAAGAACCGCACCGCATTGCCGATGACCCGCGACTATATCAGCGCGGAGGCGGCGCGGCTGTCGGCACTGGAAATCGCGCCGGAGTGGCATCTCGATCGGCAGGCGGCGGAGTAGCGGGCCTGACAAGGCCCGCCCCCGATTCAGCAAGCGCAAGCGATAAGATCGATCACAGGATCGGTCCAGGCGGTGCCGGTGTCCCTGGTACCAGTACGACAGTTACGTCTTCATCGGTCGTTCCGGTCGGGCCGAAGCGACCAGGCAAGAGGAACGCGCTTGAATATGGTCCATCGAGATTGGCCAGGGTTGTCACTCCCGACAACAGGCCGGCCACTCTGCCAAGAGTTGAGGGAATCCCGTCCGGCGCCATCAACCCGTCCAGTACATGGTCGGTCAGAATTCCGCCTTCGACCCATGCGCCGTAATACTCGACAAAGGCCAGCAGGTTGCCGGCGCTGTCAGGGTAGATCATGATCCAATAGCGGATCTCCGCATCGTAATCGAACCAGTTGTCGATCTCTACCGTTACCGGAATGCGGACGTAGACATACATCTTCGACGGCTCATAGGGATGCCCGTCGCTGCCATCGGGGAACACATCCCATGTCAGTACAGGATCTCCCCGCGAAGAAACGCCCGGTGTTGCATCCACGAAAGCCTTGATTGCGGGCGGCGTCACGAAGCTTCCGAGGTTGGAAAGCCGTTCATCGGGAAACTGGCGATAAAGCAGCACCGATGAAGTGCGGTCATTGATGTAATTGCCCACGTAGCCGGGCCGGTTCGATCCACCACCGGCCACGTTGTAGCGGGCGAAGCGGCCCCGGCAATGATGGTCCTGGAACAGGACCACACGACCGCCGATCTCGTCCGCACTCGCGGTCAGGCTCAAGGATGAAATACGGTCGTTGAAGCCGTACTGCGACAGATTGATCCAGCCGGTCAGCAAGCCGCCGTAAGAAAGGCTGCCGTAGATGCTGACACCCGCAAACTGGGAATGCTGATAAAGCCTGACGGCGATGTTGTCGCCCTGATAGCCGTCGTTGGTTTCACCGCTGACCGGTTCGGCCAGAGCCTCCGCGGCCTTCTGCATCAGCTTGACGGCCTTGTCCTCCGGACTGGAAAGAGCGCCAACCCGGTTCATCGCCATTTCCAGCCGTGCCGCGGTCGCGTGTGAAGGATTCTGGCGATAGGCGCCGATCGCCGCGTCCAGCAGTTCTCCAGGTACACCATCGCCCGGCCTCTCTCCGAACCCCGGCTTGGCGACGACGGTAAGATCTTTCAGCTGCGACTGCGCAACCAACTCACCCCGATTGTGAGGCCGTACCGCAGGCGGCGGAGCAGCCTTCAACCGCGACCTTGGTGAGCGATTTTCGGGGCGTGCCGCTCCACTGTCGGCAAATCCCAATTGTTCGCGTAAGCGGCGAACCTGCACCAGAGCTGATTCAAAGTCCGATTTCTTCATGGCCGTTCTCCTCAGCGAACCCGACCGGAGAAGCAAAATGGCCAACGAAAAGGGCAGCCATCGACACGAATGGAAATCGCACCTGCTGCGATCAAAAGTTCGCATGGTGCCGTGGTGCTGTCAATCCCCGCAGGATCAAGTCGCGCGATTCGGCCGGCAGTGATGCACCGGTGAATGTAGTGAATGGGCGATCTTGTTTGCGACCGTTCCTTCGCCTAGGGCGCGCGCAACTCCCGAACCAACGCAATGGATCACAGACCCATGTCCGATATCAAGAAAGTCGTCCTGGCCTATTCCGGCGGTCTCGACACGTCGGTCATCCTCAAGTGGCTGCAGGTCACCTATGGCTGCGAGGTGGTGACCTTCACCGCCGACCTCGGCCAGGGCGAGGAGCTGGAACCGGCGCGGGCCAAGGCCAAGCTGATGGGCCTGCCCGACGCCAACATCTATATCGACGACGTCCGCGAGGAATTCGTCCGCGACTTCGTTTTCCCGATGATGCGCGCCAATGCCCGGTATGAGGGCGACTACCTGCTCGGCACGTCGATCGCGCGCCCGCTGATTTCCAAGCGGCTGGTCGAGATCGCGCATGAAACCGGCGCCGATGCGATCGCCCATGGCGCCACCGGCAAGGGCAACGACCAGGTCCGCTTCGAACTGTCGGCCTATGCCCTCGATCCCAATATCAAGGTGATCGCCCCGTGGCGCGAATGGGACCTGACCAGCCGCACCGCGCTGATCGCCTGGGCCGAAGCGCACCAGATCCCGGTGCCCAAGGACAAGCGCGGCGAAAGCCCGTTTTCCACCGACGCCAACCTGCTCCACACCTCGTCCGAAGGAAAGGTTCTGGAGGACCCGTGGGAGGAGACCCCGGACTATGTCTATTCGCGCACGGTCAACCCCGAGGACGCGCCCGATGCGCCCGAATACATCACCATCGACTTCGAGAAGGGCGACGGCGTTGCCCTCAACGGCACGGCGATGAGCCCGGCGACGCTGCTCACCGCGCTCAACGATCTCGGCCGCAAGCACGGCATCGGCCGGCTCGACCTGGTCGAGAACCGCTTCGTCGGCATGAAGAGCCGCGGGATGTATGAGACCCCTGGCGGCGAGATCTATGCCCGCGCCCACCGCGGGATCGAACAGATCACGCTCGATCGCGGCGCGGCGCACCTCAAGGACGAGCTGATGCCGAAATATGCCGAGCTGATCTACAACGGCTTCTGGTTCGCGCCCGAGCGCGAGATGCTCCAGGCGGCGATCGATCACTCGCAGGCGCGGGTCAATGGCACCGTCCGGCTCAAGCTCTACAAGGGCATGGCCTCGGTCGTCGGGCGCAAGAGCCCCGACTCGCTCTACTCGGAACGCCACGTCACCTTCGAGGACGATGCCGGCGCCTATGACCAGAAGGACGCCCAGGGCTTCATCAAGCTCAATGCGCTCCGGTTGCGCCTGCTCGCGCAGCGGGACCGGTAAGGGTTCGCACGCGGAGGCGCAGAGGGGAGTGCTTGCGGCGTAGCCGCGCCGATCTTCAGGCCGCCTAGAAAGCGCGGCACTAGATTGAATCACCACCGCTTCGGTGCTTCGGGTGAAACTCTGGGCATGACCCACCCGAAGAACCGAAGAGGTCAGAAGATCGCTTAGGCTGTGGCCCTTTTGGCAAACACAGCCGGTCGGGATTGCGCCTTTGGCGCTGGGGGTACGTCTCGGAGTCTTCGTGTCTCTGCGCGAAATTTTTCTGTCGTTCCAAGAGACTCGAATTGCGCCTCGAATGCCGATTCAGTTGCGCACAAGACCATCCCCGGACTTGTCCACAAAATCGTCACAATCGCCGTACGATTTCCCTTGCGCGACTCACTTTCGAGGCGCAGCTTTCAGGTGTCGAGAGCGTGGAACCGCACTTGAAGTTCCGGCGGGAAACCGCTGAAACGGAAAGGGAAAACACAAGCCTCACGATCTGGCAGCGATGCCCGCAGCAGTGTTGGAAAACACGCCTCAGGAAGCCTTCGGGCGGAATCTGGCGAACCGCAGATGCAGCGAGCGGCAACGCAGTCAGCAGGTCGCTTCGACCGCGGCCGGAAAAGGA
>JBJTLY010000308.1:0-7261 GCA_046063275.1 Novosphingobium sp.
CAAGTCCAATACCTATGGCTGAGACTGCTTGCGCAGGGCCACCGCAACATCTGTGTGGTGGGGGACGACGACCAGTCGATCTATTCATGGCGCGGCGCAGAAGTGACCAATATCCTGCGGTTCGAAAAGGATTTTCCCGGCGCCAAGGTGATCAAGCTGGAGCAGAACTATCGCTCCACCCCCGATATCCTCGCCGTCGCTTCAGGCCTGATCGACGCCAACTCGCAGCGGCTCGGCAAGACCTTGTGGACCGAGAAAAACGGCGGTGACAAGGTCCGAGTGATCGGGGTCTGGGACGGCCCAGAAGAAGCCCGCCGCGTGGGCGAAGACGCCGAACGGCTCGAGCGCGAGGGGGCATCGCTGGCGCAGCTCGCGATCCTCGTGCGCGCGCAGTTCCAGACCCGCGAATTCGAGGACCGGTTCATCGCGATCGGGCTCAACTACAAGATCGTCGGCGGCTTCCGCTTCTACGAGCGTGCTGAAATCCGCGACGCTCTCGCCTACTTGCGGCTGATTGCACAGCCGAGCGACGACCTCGCGTTCGAGCGGATCTACAACACCCCCAAGCGCGGGCTTGGCGACAAAACGCTCGAGAAGCTCCACCGCCACGCTCGCGCGCGCAATGTGCCCTTGGCGGTGGCCGCACTCGAAATGGTCGACAGCGACGAGCTGCCCGCGCGTGCGCGCAACACGCTGCTCGGCCTGATGCGCAATTTCGCGCACTGGCGCGAGGCTTCGGCCACACTATCGCCAGCGGAACTGGTGCGCATCCTCCTCGATGAGAGTGGTTACACCGACGCCTTGCAGGCCGAACGCAGCGCCGAAAGCGCTGGCCGCCTCGAAAATCTTGCCGAACTCGCCCGTGCAATGGAGGAATACGAAACGCTCGGCGATTTCCTCGAGCACGTCAGCCTGGTCATGGACAACGACAAGGCCGACGATGCCGAGAAGCTGACGATCATGACGATCCACGCCGCCAAGGGGCTCGAATTCGATTACCTCTACCTGGTCGGGTGGGAGGAAGGCGTGTTCCCCTCGCAGCGCGCGATGGACGAAGGCGGGCTCGCCGCATTGGAGGAAGAGCGCCGCCTGGCTTACGTCGCGATCACCCGCGCGCGGCGGCAGTGCACGATTTTCCACGCCGCCAACCGCCGCATCTACGGCCAATGGACCAGCTCTATCCCGAGCCGCTTTATTGCCGAACTCCCTGCAGCTCACATCGCGCAGGAAAACACCATGAGCGGCGGTGCTTCGCTGTGGCGCGCTCAATTCTCGGAGCATTCCGACCCGTTCGCGCATGTCGCCGCCGCACAGCCGAGCCGGACCATGACTCGCGGCCCCGGCTGGCAACGCGCCGCCGCACAGAGCTATGATCCCTCCCCGCGCCGCATCACCGAAAACACCCGCAGCGCCGCGAGCTTCGCTGCCAAACCACGCGGCGACATCGCACTCGGCGCGCGAGTGTTTCACGAGAAGTTCGGTTACGGCACCGTCACCGCGCAGGAAGGCAACAAGCTCGAGATCGAGTTCGAGAACGCTGGTGCGAAGCGGGTAATCGACAGCTTCGTAAAGCTGGCGGATTAATCCTCCCCCTCGGGGGAGGGGGACCATGCGCAGCATGGTGGAGGGGTACATGCAGTGATCGCAGCACCTAAAGACACGCTGATCCGCGCTCGCGAATTACGGGCAACAATGAGCCTTCCCGAGGTCATCCTCTGGAAGGAATTGCGCAAGCGGCCAGGCGGCCTGAAGTTCCGCAGGCAGCATCCGGCCGGCCGCTTTATCCTGGACTTCTATTGCGCAGCCGCGCGTCTCGCGATTGAAGTCGATGGCTGGGGCCATAACAGTGCTGACGCTCGCAAGAAGGACGAAGCCCGTTCAGCATTTTTGCGCTCGCAACAGATCGCGACCCTGAGGGTTCCTGCAAAGGTTGTGCTGGAAGAAATTGCGGTGGCTGTCGCGCGCATAGTCGAAGTTTGCGAGGGGCGCGTCTCGCCAGCGCCGTAATCACTGCGCGTACCCCTCCACCATCCGCTTTGCGGATGGTCCCCCTCCCCGTTTCGGGGAGGATTTACAGCGCCGAAACGCCCAGGAAGCTCGGCACCGGGCCGTTCCACACGTCCGCATCCCCTTCTTCCACAGCGTCGCGCTTGGCGGCGCGGCGGGGTTCACTCTTGGGCGGTTTGGTGCCGTCACGCTTGGGCCGGTCGGCACGCGGCGAGGCTTCGGCGGCCGGCTCAGATGCCGCTTCCACCACTTCGGGTTCTGGCTCGACCTTGGCGGCGCGCGGCGTGCGTTCGGCGCGGGGCGGCTTGGCGGCGCGGGCAGGCTTGTCCTCACGCGGCGCCGACGCGGGTTCAGCCTTCGCGCTCTTTCCGCCAATCTCGTAAACCGGGATCTGCATCCCGGTCAGCTTTTCAACGTTGCCGATCGCCTCTGCGTCTTCGGGGGCGACCAGGGTGAAGGCCTTGCCCGTAGCCCCGGCGCGGCCGGTGCGGCCGATGCGGTGAACGTAATCGTCGGGGTGCCACGGCGTGTCGTAGTTGAACACATGGCTCACGCCCTTCACGTCGATCCCGCGGGCGGCGACGTCGGAGCAGCACAGGATGGTGACGGTGCCGGCCTTGAACCGGTCAAGCTCGGCAATCCGCGCGCTTTGGTCCATGTCGCCGTGGATTTCACCGGCAGCGAAGCCCTTCTGCTTGAGCGCCTTGGCAAGATCGCGCACCGTGGTTTTGCGGTTGCAGAAGATCATCGCGTTGGTCACGTTGTCTTCGCGCAAAAGGTCGATTAACACGTCACGCTTGGCCCGGCTCGAACTGACCATCACCTTGTGCTGGGCGATGTTGAGGTTGGCAGATGCGGGCCGCGCAACTTCGATATATTTCGGGTTGCTGAGAAACTTGTCCGCGAGCTTCTTGATCGGCGGCGGCATCGTCGCGCTGAACAGCAGCGTTTGCCGCGTCGCGGGAAGCTTCGAACAAATCGTCTCGATGTCCGGAATGAAGCCCATATCGAGCATCCGATCGGCTTCATCGATCACCAGCAGATCGCAGCCGGTAAGCAGGATTTTGCCGCGTTCGAACAAGTCCATCAGGCGGCCCGGGGTGGCGATCAGCACATCGACGCCATCCTTCAGCGCCTTGACCTGATCGCCCATCTGCACCCCGCCGATCAGCAGCGCCATCTTGAGATCATGGTTCACGCCGTACTTTGTGAATTCGTCTGCCACCTGGGCGGCCAATTCACGGGTCGGCTCAAGGATCAGGCTGCGCGGCATCAGCGCGCGGCGCCGGCCGTGCGAGAGCACGTCGATCATCGGCAGCACGAAGCTGGCAGTCTTGCCGGTGCCGGTTTGCGCCACACCGATGATGTCGCGCATCATTAGAACGCTGGGGATGGCCTGCGCCTGGATCGGCGTGGGCGTGTCATACCCCTTGGCGGTGACCGCAGCTAACAGTTCGTCGGACAGGCCGAGATCGGCGAATTTCATAAGCTTCTTCGATGATGAGAGAACGCGTTTCGCGGCACCCGCTCAAAGCTGGTACCGAACCGCCGCGCCCTAGGCGCATTCCACCGCAAGAGTCAAGGAAACGAGCGGATTAGTCGCTTGAATCGACCAATTGGCGGAAGCCGCTGACCTGGCAGCTTGTCCCGCTGCGCGAAAGCAGCTCGTCGCGGCTGACGCAGACCTGCCCATCGGCGTTGCGCTTGACGATGAAGCCTGAATAGAATTCGCGCGCTTGGCAGCCTTTCGAAAGCTTGGCTGTGAACAGCCGGTTATCGCGCAGGATCAGCAGCAGACGGTCGCTGTCGAGCGGCTGAACTCCGGCAATCGCGCCCAGTTGCAGACACTTGCCCGCTTTGCGCTCGATGAAGTGCGGCTCGCCGTCCACATCAGCGCTCTCGGTCACGAAATTGGCGATGTTGGGCATCGGCGCGGGTCGCGGATTGATCCGGATGGTCACCCGCTGCTCGATGCTGACTTGCTCGGCCGGTTCCGCCACCGGCAGCGGCGCACGCTCGACCGGCTGCCGTTGGTCTACCACCACGGCAGCGGGGAACAGCAGGGCCAAGGGGGCCATGAGTTGCGCGACAGGATTCATGACGGTGTTGAATAGCCCCGATCTTTGAACCACCGCTTAACCCGGCTTTACGGGCTTGGAAAGTAGCCGGCGGGGCTGGCTTCCGGCGCAGTGCCTGTGCCATAGCCGCAGCGATGACTGCGCCCGACCCCATATTCATGCAAGCCGCAGCGGTGCTGCTCGGATCGCGCGGCTGGACAGTCGATCCGCAGTTGATGGCGCCCTGGTTGACCGACTGGCGCGGGCGTTACACGGGACAGGCCTGCGGCCTGGCCTCCCCCGCCGATACGCAGGAGGTAGCAGCCTTGGTCCACCTGTGCGCCGACCACCGCGTGCCGATTGTGGCGCAGGGCGGTAACAGTGGGATGTCCGGCGGCGCGACGCCCGACCAAAGTGGAAATGCCGTGTTGCTCTCGCTGCGGCGCCTAAGCCGCATTGGTAAGATCGACCAGTCGGCCCGGCAGGTGACTTGTGGCGCTGGGGTGGTGCTGCAGACCCTGCACGAAGCAGCGGACCAAGCGGGACTGCGCTTTCCGCTCACTCTGGGTGGCAAAGGCTCGGCAACGATCGGCGGCTTGATCTCGACCAATGCCGGAGGCAGCCAGGTGCTGCAACATGGCTCGATGCGGGCGCAGGTTCTGGGCCTCGAAGCGGTCACCGCAAATGGCGAGATATGGTCTTCGCTCACCCCGCTCAAGAAGGACAACCGCGGTTTCGACTTGAAGCAGTTGTTCATCGGCAGCGAAGGCACCTTGGGCATCATCACCGCGGCCACGCTCAAGCTGGAGCCGGCAGTGGCTCAGCGCCGGGTGGCCTGGGTCGGCCTGTCCGGCATCGGCGCAGCGCGGGAATTGCTCCTCCAGTCCGAACTTGCCCTGGGCGATGCGCTGGAAGGTTTCGAGGTGCTGCCGCAAAACTGCCTCGATGCCGTGCTCGCCGCCAACCCATCGGGGCGCGCGCCACTGGTCGGGCAGCACGCGTGGCACGCGCTGGTCGAAATCGTGAGTTCGGACCCGGGCGCAAACCTGCAGGGCCTGCTCGAAGGGGTTCTCGCCGCGGCACTCGACCGTGGGACGATCGAGGACGCAGTGATCGCCACATCCGAAAGTCAGGCTGAAGCCTTCTGGCTGCTGCGCGAATCGATTTCGGGCGCACTGCGCGCGAAAGGTGCGGCGGTGCAGCATGATATCTCGGTTCCAGTGGCGCGGATGGCCGATTTCGTTGCCTTTGCTATTCCGGAAGTAGAGCGAGCCTGGCCCGGGTGCGGCGCTTTTGCCTTCGGGCATCTTGGCGATGGCAACGTGCATTTTCACGTGACTGCCCCGCCGGGCTCGGTTCGCGGTGAATGGGAAGCCAGCAAGGGCAAGGCAGTCAGCCGCTTCGTCCATGACCTGGTGACGCAGTGGCATGGTTCGATCTCGGCCGAACACGGGATCGGCCAAATGAAGCGAGACGAACTGGCGCGGCTCGGCGATCCGGTCGCGCTGGACCTCATGCACCGCATCAAAACTGCGCTTGATCCCGCAGGATTGCTCAATCCCGGCAAGCTGCTTGCGCCGCGCGGCTCCAACGCTTAAAGGCGCGGGTTCGCGCCGGTACCGCCCGGCTTCAACAGAATTCATAACCCGGAGAGTTACCATGGCCAGCGCGCCGCAAGCCGCCAATTTGCCGATGTTTTACAACGACCTGATGCCGCTCAACAGCCGCGACCATGCGAGCTGGAGCGCGCGTTCGACCGAAAATGCGACCTGGATTGTTGGGCAGCATGCCATTCCGCTGACCGCAGAGGAATTCGTCCACGCATCGCGCAACTATCCAATCGTCTTCTCGATCGCCGATACTCCGGTGCCATTGGCGCTGATGGGGCTCAACGAAGGGGTCAACACCTTCTTCGACAACGAAGGCAAGCTGCTTGAGAACGCTTACGTGCCCGCATACGCGCGCCGTTATCCGTTCCTACTGGCCAAGCTCACCCCCGAAAGCGACGAGCTTTCCTTGTGCTTTGACCCGACCAGCAACCTGGTTGGCGAATTTGACGAAGGCCACAAGCTGTTCACCGGTGAACAGCCGAGCGAATCGTGCCAGGCTACCCTCGACTTCTGCCGCAACTTCGAAGAAGCCGGCTTCCGCACCACTTCGTTTGTCGAAGAGCTGATGAAGCACGACCTGCTGATGGACGGCGAAGTCGCGATCCAGCAGGCCGGCAATGATCAGCCGTTCATCTACCGCGGTTTCAAGATGATCGATCAGGAAAAGCTGCGCGACCTGCGCGGTGATGTGCTGCGCACGATGAACCAGAACGGCATGCTTGCCCTGATTTTCGCACACCTGTTCAGCCTTGAGCACATGAGCGAGGTCTTCGCTCGCCAGGTGCAGCAGGGCAAGGGCCCGGTCCCCGCGCTGCCGAACTGATTCGCACCTTCAAAGTAACTGAATGGCGTGGTTCCGGAATCCCGGAATCGCGCCATTCGTTTGACTACGAGTTTAGATTGCTTGCATCGTAGGAACAGCAGGCTTATCTTTGACGGGTCTGGTCATGCTGCCCTCATGGCGTGGCTAGGCTTGGTGCACCTCGGTGCACCTCCTCCCTGAACCTCGGCCACCTCGTGCATCTGCACGAGGTGGTTTTTTAGGTCATTCAGCAGCGTTGGCCCAGGTTCCGCCGCGCAGCTGGCCAAGTTCGGCCACTTCACCGGCAAGGCGGCGGATCAGGCCCGTGAGCAGGCCGCCCATTGCGGCAAAGCCCTGGCCCGGCTCAACCAGCCCAGCATCGAGATAGCTCGACCGGTCGACCTCAAGCTGAAGCGCGTGGATGCCGCCTTCGGGATTGGCATGGCGCTCCAGAACATAGCCGCCGGCATAAGGCCGATTGTGTGCTGCGCCGCGCCGCATTTCCGCAAAATAGCCGAAGCAGCTTCCTACCAGCGCCCCGCTGCACGATGCGCCAAACCGGTCACCCAGCACAAAGTCAGGTGCAGGCTGGCCTCCGCGAAAGCCGAGCGGCGGCATCGAATGCAGATCGATCAGCATGGCCGCACCCCAGCGGTCCCGCAGCTGGGCAAGGGTGGCTGAGAGGCAGCTGTGGTAGGGTTCGTGGATCGAGCCGATCCGGGCTGCCAGATCTTCATGATGTCGGAGGAGACGGCGGCGCTCGGTCGCGAGCACAACGACGCCAA
>JBJTLY010000309.1:0-15131 GCA_046063275.1 Novosphingobium sp.
GCCTCCACGAAACCAAGCTGATCGTCGACCTGCTCTATGAAGGCGGCATCGCCAACATGCGCTATTCGATCAGCAACACTGCCGAGTACGGCGACATCACCACCGGCCCGCGGATCATTACCGCCGAAACCAAGGCCGAAATGAAGCGCGTGCTGGCCGACATCCAGTCAGGCCGGTTCGTGAAGAACTTCGTGCTCGACAACCGCGCCGGCCAGCCCGAACTCAAGGCCGCGCGCAAGGCGGCCGAGGCTCACCCGATCGAGAAGACCGGTGCCCAACTGCGCGCGATGATGCCGTGGATCGGCGCCAACAAGCTGGTCGATCAGGCGAAGAACTGACGCAGACCGCCGCAGCGGCGTTGACCGCTGCGGCACATGCGGCGCATGACGGCTCGACTACGGGAGAACACCATGCGCCGCCTGCTTATTCTTGCCGCTCTGCTGCCTGCGGCCGCGACAGCCGACCTTCCCGGCAAACCTGATCCGTCGCGCGTCACCGCCGGTACTTATGCCGCCGATGCCGCGCATACGATGGTAGGCTTCCGGATCAACCACATGGGCTTTACCGACGTGTTCGGCCTGTTTGGTTCGATCACGGGCACGCTAACAATCGATCCTGCGCATCTCGATCAGGCGCAGGTCGCGGTGCGAATCCCTGTGCGCAAGATCCAGACTTCGAGCGAGGGCCTGACCGGTCATTTGCTGATGCCCGGATTGAGCGGGAAACCAGACTATTTCGGCTCCAAGCCAGCCGACGCGACCTTCGTCTCGACCAAGGTGGTCCCGGGCGCAGATGGGATGAGCGCGGCGGTGACCGGCAACCTCACCTTGAACGGCGTAATCCGGCCCGTCACCATCGCGACCCGTTTCACCGGTGCAGGCAAGGGTCTGCTGGGCAGCGCGATCAACGTCGGCTTCGAAGGCACGGCCGAGATCAAGCGCAGCGATTTCGGGCTGGTTGCGGATATGGGCCTGGTCGGCGATCCGGTGACGCTGACGATCAGCGCCACTTTCGTGCACAAGTGATCAGGTCATCAGCGCGAAGGCTGTCCTGAGTTCCTGCACGAAGGCTTCGGGCTGCTCCCACGCAGCGAAGTGACCGCCCTTTTCCATATCGCCCCAGTGAACGATGTTGCGATAGGTCCGCTCCGCCCATTTGCGCGGTGTCGGCAGGATTTCCTTGGGAAACGCGCTCACTGCGGTGGGCACTTCGACCAAAATGTCACCGGTGGCGTTGAAGCTTTCCCAATAGAGCCGCGCCGATGAGGCACCGGTGGCTGGCAACCAGTAGAGCATTACGTTGTCGAGGATCTGATCCATGTTCAGCGCGGAAAGCGGCGAACCATCGTTGTCGGTCCAGGCCCCCATCTTCTCGTAGATCCAGCCCGCGAGCCCGGCCGGGCTATCGACCAGCCCGTAACCCAGCGACTGCGGTCGGGTGCTTTGCTGCTTCGAATAGCCCGAATCCCAGTCCTGATAGTGCTTGAGCGCCGCCAGCGCCTTCTGCTCGGCAGGACTGGGCGCTTCCAGATCTTCAGGCAGGGGCCGGGCAAAGGGCATGTTGAGATGGATGCCAAGGCAGCCCGGCGGATTGATCATGCCGATTGCGGTGGTGACGATCGCGCCCCAGTCACCGCCCTGCGCGACCCAGCGCTCGTGACCCAGCCGGCTCATCAGCTCGATCCAGCAAAAGGCGATCTTCGGGATGCCCCAGCCGATTTCGGCGGGCTTGCCGGAGAACCCGAAACCCGGAAGCGATGGCGCGACCACATGGAACGCCATCTCGCCCGGCGGCGGGTTGGTCAGGTGGTCGATCACCCCCATGAATTCGATCACCGAACCGGGCCAGCCGTGAGTCAGCAGCAGTGGCACCGCGTCCGCGCGCGGCGAGCGAACGTGGAGGAAATGGATGTCGAGCCCCTGCAGCTCGGTCTGGTATTGTCCCAGGGAATTGAGCCGCGCCTCGCAGCGCCGCCAGTCGTAGCCATTGCGCCAATAGTCACACAGCGCCTGCAGTTCCGCGAGCGGGGTACCCTGGCTCCAGTCGTTCACCGGCTCCTTGTTGGGCCAGCGGGTGTTCGCCAGCCTTGCGCGCAGATCATCCAGCGCTGCTTCGGGAACATCGAGAACAAAGGGCCGCACTTCGGTCATTGGGCTTCCTCCAGCGCGGCCTTCGAGGCGGCTTCGATCTTGGCCCGGCTGACCAGCGTAATGGTCGAACTGGCTTTGGCGAGCAGCGTACCCGTCGCGTCCTTGAGCGTACCTTCGACGAATGCGGTGCGCCGGCCGCCCTGCACCACCCAGGCTTCGGCCAGCACCAGACCTGGCCGGGTCGGCGCGAAGAAGCTGACTTTGATCTCCAACGTCATCGGCACCATTTCATCGCCGGGTACCGCCATCACCGCATGAGCCATCGCCGCGTCGATCCAGCCGGTGACGAAGCCGCCCTGCACCACTCCGCCCGAATGGCTTTGTTCAGGCGTCGCGCGGTATTCAAGGATTGCGCGGCCGGCCGGATCGATCTCGACGATCCGCTCCAGACCCATTTCCTCATACAGCGAATTGGGCGGGGTAAATCCGCTCATACCAGCGCCGAATAGATCAATGTCTTGAGCTCGCGGCGGATCGGGTATGTGCTGCTTGGCGAAAGCTGGGTCATGAAGATCATCGTCACCTCTTCGACCGGATCGACGAAGAACGCGGTCGAGAACATCCCGCCCCAGTAGAACTCGCCCGCCGAGCCCGGCACCATCGAGCGCGCTGGATCGAGGTTGACCGCAAAGCCCAGTCCGAACCCGGTCCCGGCATTGGCCGCCTCGCTGAACAGCGAGCGGGACATGGTCGATAAATCCGATCCGCCGGGCAGATGGTTCATCGTCATCAGTTCGAGCGTCTTGCGCCCGACGATGCGGACCCCGTCTAGCTCACCATGGCTGAGCAGCATCCGACAGAACTTGTGATAATCGAGCGCGGTCGAAACCAGCCCGCCGCCGCCCGAAAGCAGCTTGGGCATGCGGCTCCACGCGCTTTCCGCGCCGCGATCGTACATCACTTTGCCCTTGCCGGGGATGAAGGTGTAGCAATCGGTCAGCCGGTCGATCTTGCTTTCGGGCACCGCGAAGAAGGTGTCGTCCATCCCCAGCGGCTTGAAGATCCGGTCGGCAAAGACCTGGTCGAGCGTTTTGCCTTCAAGCCGCGCAACCACCGCACCGAGCACGTCGGTCGATACCGAATAGTTCCATTCGTCCCCGGGTGAAAATTCCAGCGGCAGCTTGCCCAACGCGCCAATGAAGCCATCGAGGTCAAGGTTGCCGTGCCAGTTCTCCAGCTTGCCCTCGCGCATGGCGAGATCGATGTTGCCGCGGTTCTGGAAACCGTAAGTCAACCCCGAGGTGTGGCGCAGCAGGTCGAGCATCAGCATCGGCCGGCTGAGCGGCTTGGTTGCGAACGGCACCCCGCCTCCGCCGCCGTTGTAGACGCCAAGCTCACGGAATTCAGGGAGTACGCGGTGCACAGGGGTATCAAGCGCGACCTTGCCCTCTTCGAGCAGCATCATGAAAGCGATCGAAGTGACCGGCTTGGTCATGCTGGCGATGCGGAACAGCGACGCTTCATCGATCGCCTTGCCGCCTTCTCGCGCCGGTCCTTGCGAGGAGAAATGCGCGATCTCACCCCGGTGCGCGACCAGCACCTGCGCATGCGGCAGCTTGCCGTTGTCGAGGTAATTTTCTTTCACGAACGAATCGATCCGCGCAAGCCGCGCCGTGTCGAAGCCCGTCAGGGTGCGTGCATAGTCGGCCATGAATTGAATCCTGCTGTTTAACCGGTCGATTGAAACAACTTGTGGCGGGTCGCGGCGCGCGGTGCAAGTGCCGCTTTACAAGCCGCGAGCCTCTCGGCATAGGCTATGCCCCATGAAGTCCCTGCTTGGCCTTACCCTGCGACTTATCCGCCCTTGGGCGTGAGCCGGTGTGTCACTTGGGCGGCACCTGGCGGCACCCAAGGGAGAGAAACCTCCGCACCGTAATCGCACTGCCAATCCAGAGATCCAGACTATGACCATGCTGAAAAATCCCGCGGCCAAGTACCGCGCTTTCCCGCCGATCAATTTGCCCGACCGTCAATGG
Source organism: Novosphingobium sp. (assembly GCA_046063275.1). GTDB lineage: Bacteria > Pseudomonadota > Alphaproteobacteria > Sphingomonadales > Sphingomonadaceae > Novosphingobium. The sequence continues at coordinate 4,127 of JBJTLY010000309.1, forward strand.
CCGTCGAAGGTCATCACCCAGGCCCCGCGCTGGCTTTCGACCGACCTGCGCGATGGCAACCAGGCACTGATCGACCCGATGGGCGCCGAAAAGAAGATGCGCTTCTTCGACCTGCTGCTCAAAGTGGGCTGCAAGGAAATCGAGGTCGGCTTCCCGGCAAGCGGCGCGACCGATTTCGATTTCATCTCCGGCCTGGTCAAGGACGGCAAGGTGCCGGATGACACGATCATCCAGGTTCTGACCCAGTCACGCCGCGATCTCATTGAGACTTCGTTCGCCAGCCTCGAAGGTTCGAGCAAAGCCATCGTCCACCTCTACAATGCGGTGTCGCCAGCATGGCGCCGGATCGTCTTCGGGATGAGCAAGGACGAGATCAAGGCGATCGCTATCGAGGGTGCCAAGGTCCTGCGCGATCAGGCGGCCAAGTACCACCAGACCGACTGGACCTTCGAATACAGCCCCGAAACGTTTTCGACCGCCGAAGTCGAATACTCGGTCGAGGTCTGCGCGGCGGTGATGGAGGTGCTGCAGCCGACCGCGGACAAGCCGATCATCTTCAACCTGCCCGCAACCGTCGAATGCGCCACCGCCAACGTCTATGCCGACCAGATCGAACTGTTCGGTCGGATGATTCCCAATCGTGAGGCGGTGGTGATCTCGCTCCACACCCACAACGATCGCGGCACCGGCATCGCCGCCTGCGAACTCGGGCTGATGGCCGGGGCCGACCGGGTCGAGGGCTGCCTGTTCGGCAACGGCGAGCGCACCGGCAACTGCGACTTGGTCACAGTCGCTCTCAATATGTACACCCAAGGCGTTGATCCGGGCCTCGATTTCTCGAACATCGATGAGATCGCCGCCACGGTCGCCTATTGCAACCAGCTGCCGATCCACCCGCGCCATCCTTATGTGGGTGAGCTGGTCTACACCTCGTTCTCGGGCAGCCATCAGGACGCGATCAAGAAGGGTTTCGCTGCGCGCGAGCAGCAGAACGATGAAACCTGGGAAATGCCCTACCTGCCGATCGATCCGGCTGACCTTGGCCGCGATTACGAGGCGGTGATCCGAGTTAATTCGCAAAGCGGCAAAGGCGGGTTCGCCTGGGTGCTCGAACAGGACCAGGGCCTCAAGCTGCCCAAGAAGATGCAGGCGCATTTCTCGGGCCACGTGCAGGAATTGGCCGATCAGGTGGGCCGCGAGCTGTTCGCCGAGGACATCTGGGACGTGTTCCAGCGAGTTTATCACGTGAACACGCCGCAGCACTTCCAATTGGTCGATTACGAGGAGAGCCGCGCGCCAGACGGCACCCGGGTCTTCGCGGGCAAGATCGCGGTTGATGATCGCGAACAGTCGGTTTCAGGCCGGGGCAACGGGCTGATCAGCTCGGTCGTCGCGACCATCGCGGACACCTTCGGCGTGCAGCTCGACGTGAAGGATTATACCGAGCACGCGATGACCGCAGGGTCCGACGCGCGCGCGGCGGCCTATGTCGAATGCACCGGGCCAGACGGCAAGACCGTATGGGGCGTCGGGATCGACGAGGACGTCGCCACTGCCAGCGTCCGCGCGGTGCTCAGCGCGGCCAATGCGGTAGCAAACTAGGGACGAGCCCGCCGGCGACCGGGGGGGAACCGATCGCCGGCAAGGCCCGCCCGGCGCGCGCAGCGGTAAGGCCGCGCACGCCAAGACGAATTACGGCAGCAGCACGTGATCGATCACGTGGATCACGCCATTTGACTGCATGACATTGGCTTGCGTCACCTTGGCAACGCCGCCCTTGGCGTCGGTCAGGGTCACGGTGCTGCCCATCTTGCGCGCGGTCAGCTTCTCGCCGTTGACGGTGGTGACAACCGCTTTGCCATGGCCCTTGGCGATCATCTTGACGAGATCGGTGCTGGTCACGCGGCCAGCAACCACATGATAGGTCAACACAGCAGTCAGCGTACCCTTGTTCTCAGGCTTGAGCAGAGTGTCGACCGTGCCGGCGGGGAGCTTGGCGAAGGCGGCGTTGGTCGGCGCGAACACGGTGAACGGACCCGGGCTCGACAGCGTGTCGACCAGGCCCGCGGCCTTCACGGCGGCGACCAGCGTGGTGTGATCCTTCGAATTGACGGCGTTTTCGACGATGGTCTTGGTCGGGTACATCGCAGCACCGCCAACCATCGGGTAGTGCATGTTGCCAGCGATAGCGGGGGCGACGGCCAGAGCGATAGCAGTGGCAGCCAGGGTGAGCTTGAAGTTCATCGGGGTAATCCTCCTTGAGTGCCGGGCGTCCAGTCGCTCCAGCACTCAAGGTACGGCGCAGCATCCTGCGTGGATGCATGCCCAATCAAAAAATCAGGTCTCGACCAGTTTCCCGCTCGCGACGATCGGACCGACATGTTGCCCGGTCGGCGAACCGCCGCGCTGTTCGAGCGAGACCGCGAAGGTCGCGCCGGCCGCGACCAGTCGCGCCTGCGCCGGATTGAGCTGGTGCGAGCTGGGCTTGTGCGCATCGAACACGCCCAGCGAGGTCGCGTGGGTCGATCCGACCGGGATCACCCACAGCTCGGCATCGCCCTTGCCCGGATCGAGCGCGATCGGAGCAATGGCCATGCGCCGCGTCGCGCTGTCATAACTGATCGCCATCGCGCTGCCGGTTTCGCCCGCCAGACTTGCTATGGCAGGCGCGCCGGGCTGCGGCGGCAGTTCGATCTGCGGCCGCTGGGCGAGCATGAACAGCGATAGCGCGGCGACCGCCGCCAGCGCGCCGCTGGTCAGTTTCCACCACAAGACGTTTGTTGGCGAATTGTCGTTCTGCGGCAGGCGCGCAGCGATGCGCGGCCATAGCTGCGCTGATGGCTCCATTCCGGACGGAGCGGCGAGTCCGGCGAAGTGCACTTCCCACCATGCGACCCGCGCGCCGAATTCAGCATCCGAGTTGCGACGTGCAGCCGTCGCCGGATCATCGATCAAACCAAGCGCCAGTTCGGCGGCGAGCAGGTCGTCGTCGTCGGTCATGACAAGCACTCCCGCAATTTGAGCAGCGCACGGCGGATCCGGCTCTTCACCGTGCCCAGCGGCAACGAGACCCGTGCGGCGAGATCGGCGTAGGTCGTTCCTTCGAAAAAGGCGGTGCGGATCATCTGCGCGTCGCTTTTGGCGAGGCCCTCGATGCACTGATTGATCCGCGCATCCTCCCCCGCTTCGAGCAGCTGCGCCTCGGCATCTGGGCGGTCATCGGCAACTTCGGCGGCCAGTTCGATCGGTGCGGTCGGGCGGCGGCCTGAGGCGCGCAGCAGGTCGATCGCCCGGTTGCGCGTGAGCGTGGCGAGCCAGGTGATCGGATTGCCGCGCGCGGGATCGAAACTCCCGGCGCGGTTCCAGATCGTGATATAGACGTTCTGCATCGCGTCCTCCGCATCGGCGCGTTCACCGAAGATACGCAGGCAGATGCCAAAAAGCTTCCGCGAGGTGCGGCGATAGACTTCCTGCAGCGCGGCGCGGTCTTGCCGGGCGACGCGAACCAGCGCGCGCGACAGCGCGGCGCGTTCGAGGGATGCAGCTTGTTCGGTGGATTCGCTCGCCATGCCCGGCGGGAATTAGCAGGCTCTGCTAGTCGGGCGCCAGCACCATCTTGAGCGCGCCTGCCTCACGTGCCTCGAACAGGCGGTAAGCCTCGGCACCCTGGCTCAACGGCAAACGATGACTGATGTATTTCTCGGGCTGCAGCCGCCCCGATTGTACCAGCGGGAACAGCGCCGGAAGCTCCTCGGGCACCGAGCACGTCCCGGCGCGGAAGGTCAGGCCTGCGCCGAACGCGCGCTCAAGCGGGAAGGCATAGCGCTTCGATTGCTGCACCCCGATTACCGAGACCGTGCCGCGCCGCGCCACCAGCCGCAGGGCGAGATCGACCGTAGCATCGCTGCCCACAACTTCGACCACGCATTCGACCTTCTTGCCGTGTGTGGCCTCGCGGATCGTTTCAAGTGCGTCCGCCGGATGGAGCGCAATCGCGCCGGTTTCGGCGGCCAGCGCGCGGCGCTCGGCGATTGGATCGATCGCGTAAACTACGTGCGCGCCCATCACGAAGGCGGCTTCCACCGCCATTAGCCCGATCGGCCCGAGCCCGATGATCGCCACGCTGCTGCCCGGCTTGATATCGGCCCGCCGCGCGCCGTACCATGCGGTGGCGAGCGCGTCGGTCATCATCAGCGCCTGATCCATCGAGATACCATCGGGCACCACAACCGCATTCATGTCCGCCGCCGGAACCCGCACAGCCTCTGCTTGCGAGCCCTGCAACCGCGCGGAAAGACCATAGCAGGCCCCTGCCCCGAACTCGCAATTGGCGACATTTCCGGACAGGCACGAACGGCATGCGCCGCAGCCCACTGCCGCGGGCAGCATGACTTTGTCGCCGACCTTGATCCGGCTGACCGCGCGGCCGACCTCGACCACCTCGCCCACCGCCTCGTGGCCAACGCAGAAACCGACGTCCTCCGAGAAACCGTGGCCATGGTAGATGTGGAGGTCCGACCCACAGATCGAGCAGGCGGTGACCTTGACCACGGCATCGCGGTCGCTCTGCGGCGTGGGGTCATCCATGTTCTCATAACGCACATCGCGCGCGCCGTGGTATGTCAGAGCTTTCATCGCCTTACCGCTCGTTCATCGCGACATATTCCTTGATCTTCGACTTGCCGAGCTGGCTCATGTGGACCTCGTCCGGGCCATCGGCGATGCGCACGAAGCGGTTGAGCGTGAAGAACCGCGCAATTGGCGTGTCATCCGAAACGCCCATCCCGCCGTGGACCTGGATCGCACGGTCGCAAACAGTCTGTGCCATCTGCGGGGCGACCACCTTGATCGCGGCGATCAGGTCCTTGGCGACCTTGTTGCCATAGCGGTCCATCGCATCGGCTGCTTTCAGTGTGAGCAGCCGCGCCATCTCGATCTCGCAGAAGCTGCGCGCGATGTCCTGGCGAATGCTCGACTGGTCGGCGAGCTTCTTGCCAAATGCAGTGCGGCCATCGGCGCGGCGCGCCATGATCTCAAGCGCGCGCTGCGCCTGCCCGATCGAGCGCATGCAGTGGTGGATGCGGCCCGGCCCGAGCCGGCCCTGCGCAATCTCGAACCCGCGACCTTCGCCCAGGATCAGGTTGCCCTTGGGCACGCGGACATTGTCGAACCGCAGCTCGACCTCGCCGCCGGGCGAATTGTGCGATCCGAATACGGTCAGGTGCCGCACGATGGTGATGCCGGGGGTGCCAGGCTCGATCAGGATTTGCGAATGCTGGGCGTTGCGTGGGGCGTCGAAATCGGTCTTGCCCATCACGATCCAGATGTCGCAGCGCGGGTGCATCGCGTTGGAGATCCACCACTTGCGCCCGTTGAGCACATAGTCGTCACCGTCTGGGGTGATCGACAGCTCAAGGTTGGTCGCATCGGACGAGGCGACCTGCGGCTCGGTCATCACATAGGCCGAGCGGATCGTGCCATCGAGCAATGGCTTCAGCCATTTTTCCTGTTGTTCGGGCGAACCGAACTTGGCCAGCACTTCCATGTTTCCGGTATCGGGCGCGGAGCAGTTGAGCACCTGGCTCGACCATGGCACCCGGCCAAGCAGCTCGGCAATCGGGGCATATTCGAGGTTGGTCAGACCGGGCGAGAAGAGGCCGTATTCGTGCGGCAGGAACAGGTTCCACAACCCTTCCGAGCGGGCCTTGGCCTTCAGCGCCTCCATCCCCGGCCATTCCTGCCACTGGTTGGCGGGGTCGGTGACGAAGTCGTGATAGGCTTCCTCGTTGGGATAGATATGCGCGTCCATGAAAGCGCTGACCTGGGCCAGCAGTGCCTTCACCTTGTCGCTATGTTCGAAGTTCATCGTGTCGCCTTTCAGAGAGACAGGCCGCCATCGACCACTACGGTGTGGCCGGTGACGTAGGAAGCGAGCGGGCTCGCCAGGAAGATTGCAGTGCCGGCCATGTCATCAGGGGTTCCCATGCGGCCGTCTGGAATACGGGCGAGCGCACCGGCGAGGCGCTCGGGGTTGTCGGTGGTGACCTTGGTCAGCTTGGTATCGACCAGCCCCGGGGCGAGGCCGTTGACCCGGATACCGAGCGGAGCCCAGGCCTGTCCCAGCGTTTTGGTCAGGCTGATCGCCCCGGCTTTCGACGCGGCGTAGGCCGGGTTGCCGATATTGGCCTTGTAGCCCGAGATCGAGCTGACGATGATCACGCTGCCCTTGGCGGCGGCCAGATCATCGCGAAACTTGTTGGCGCAGTGCATCAGGCTGTCGAGGTTGACCGCCATTACCCGGTCCCACCCTTCGCGCGCGAATTCGCCGCGCCGGTACACCACCGTCCCCTGGCACAGCACCAGCACATCGAGACCGTCAAACGGCAGCGGCGCGGCATCGATGGCATCGGGATCGCCGACATCGACGCAGGTGTAGCCAAGGCCCGACAGGTCGGAGCCATCAGCCGGATCGTATTCTGCCGCAGTCGAGCGCGTACCCCAGACGTGAACCTGAGCGCCGCGAATCCGGAAACCATGCGCAATGCCGTTGCCGATCCCGCTCGATCCGCCCACCACCAGCACGCGCTTGCCGGTGAAATCGGTATCACCCGCCATTTGTCTCTCCACATTTTTAATCGATCGGTTAATGTGCCTCCATCGCGCGCTTGTCAAACGCCAAGGCTGGCATAAGCTGCGTTGCAAACGAGAGGACCCGACATGAGCGAAGCGATCCTGGAACCCGACCTGCCGATCATTGATCCGCACCACCACCTGTGGGACCTGCGCCCGTTGATGGGCGCCTTCCCCGAACCGCTCCACCCGTTCATCGCCTCGATCGCGCTTTCGCCCTATTACACCTTCGACCAGATCCAGGCCGAGATCGGCTGCGGCCATAACGTAATCGGCACGGTCTTCATGGAATGCGGCGCGTTTTACGATTCGCGCGCGAGCGATGAGCTGAAGGTTGTCGGCGAGGTCGAATTCGTCAACGGCGTGGCCGCGCAAAGCGCCAGCGGGCTCTACGGCCCGGCGCGGCTGTGCGAGGCGATCATCGGCCACGCCGACCTGACTCAAGGCAGCGCTGCGGGTGACGTGCTCGACGCATTGCGCGCGGCCAGCCCGCGCTTCAGGGGCATCCGCCACGCCGCCGCCTGGGACGCCGACGCTGAGGTGCTTGGCCCGCCGTTCCACGCGCCGCAGGGGCTCTATCTCGACGCCAAGTTCCGCGAAGGTTTTGCCGAGCTCGGCAAGCGCGGGCTGACCTTCGATGCCTGGCTGCTCGAACCGCAACTGGGCGATGTGCTCAGCCTCGCCCGCGCCTTCCCGGATCAGCCGATCGTGCTCGATCACTGCGGCACTCCGCTTGGCATGGCGAGCTATCACGGCAAGCTGCCCGAACGCTTCGACACCTGGCGCGGCATGATCAAGGAACTCGGCCAGTGCCCCAACGTCATGGTCAAGCTGGGCGGCCTTGCGATGTCCTTCGCCGGGATGCCCGACCACGGCCCTGCAGCAGGGCTCGGCTCCGAGACGCTGGCGGCAATGTGGCGGCCCTATATCGAAACCTGCATCGAGGCCTTCGGAACCAAACGCGCCATGTTCGAAAGCAACTACCCGGTCGACAAGTGGGGCGCGAGCTACGCGGTGCTGTGGAACGCGTTCAAGGTCCTCACCCGCAGTGCGTCAGCCGAAGACAAGGCCGCGCTCTATGCCGGTAACGCCGCGCGGTTCTATGGCATCGAACATCTGCTGAACTGATGGCTGCAATTCACCTCCCGCGCACGATCCGCATCGGCGGCGGGGTGCTGGATGAACTGCCCGAGGTTCTTGCGGCGGCAGGCCTCTCGCGTCCGCTGATCGTGACCGATGCGTGGATGGAAAGCTCGGGCGTGCTCGGGCGGGTCGAGGCGTTGCTGGGCAAAGCCGGCATCGCTTCGCGCGCGTTCACCGGGGTGGTGCCCGACCCGACCGTGACCTCGATCGATGCGGGCGTCGATTTCCTTGCGGGCGGCGATCACGACTGCGTGATCGGCCTCGGCGGCGGCAGCCCGATCGACAGCGCCAAGATGATCGCGGTGCGGCGGAACCGCGCAATCCCTGAACTGAAGGCGCCGCATCAGGAAGATGCGCCCGGCCTGCCGATTATCGCGATCCCCACCACCGCCGGGACTGGCAGCGAGGCGACGCGCTTCACCGTGATCACCGATGCAGAAACCGACGAGAAGATGCTCTGTGCCGGCCTCGCCTACCTGCCCTCCATTGCCGTGGTCGATTACGAACTGACCCTGACCAAGCCGATGCGGCTCACCGTCGACACCGGGATCGACAGTCTGGTCCACGCGGTCGAGGCTTATGTCTCGCGGCGCGCCAACCCGTTCGCAGATTCGATGGCGCTTTCCGCAATGCGGCTGATCTGGCCCAACCTGCCGCGCGCTTGCGCCGATCCGCAAGACCGCGCCGCGCGCGAGGCGTTGATGCTCGGCGCTCTGCAAGCCGGCATCGCTTTCTCGAACAGCTCGGTCGCGCTGGTCCATGGGATGAGCCGCCCGATCGGCGCGCATTTCCATGTCAGTCACGGCCTCTCCAACGCGATGCTGTTCCCCGCGATCACTCAGTGGTCCGCCCCCGCCGCGCTGCCGCGCTATGCCGATTGCGCCCGGGCAATGGCTTTGGTCAGCGTGCAGGAGAGCGATCAGTCAGCAGTCGGCGCGCTGGTTGAGGCGCTGCACCGGATCAATGGCGACCTTGAGGTGCCCTCGCCCCGCGCATTTGGCATCGCGCGTGAACGCTGGGATGATCTCACTCCGTTGATGGCGCAGCAGGCGCTGGCCTCGGGCTCGCCCGCGAACAACCCAAGCGTTCCCGAAGCCGATGAAATCATGGAGCTTTACGCCCAGGTGTGGTACTGATTGCGGCCAGATGACCGCAGTGTAACTTTACTTGGCGCCGTGTTGCTGGTGAGGGGCCCGAGGCATGACTTCACCGATCTTCTTCGACGAAACCGGCCGCCGTCGGCGTCTGGTCGGGCGGATCACGTTCAGCCTGCTGGCCTTGATCCTGCTCGCCGCGATCGGCTTTGCAGCAACGCTGGTCGAAGTGCCTGCGGCAACCGCGCTTGCCTTCGCCCATGAGCGCGAGCAGCCGCTGCCGTTCATCACACGGATCGCGCACCTGCGCCACAAGCTCCCCCGGCTGACCCCGGTAAAGTCTGGCGAGCTGCCGCAACGGATCGGGTTCTACGTGCCGTGGGACGAGGAAAGCGCGACCTCGCTGCACGATCACTGGAACGATCTCGACGAGGTTGTCGCGGCCGACGCCACGATCAACACTGCACGCAGTTCGCTCAACATCGACCCCGACGTGCGGTTGCACAGCCAGCTCGGGTCCTCATTGCACCGCCCGGCGATGCTGCTGATGGTCCAGAATATCGAGAACGACGCCTTTTCGGGCGCGGGCATGGCGCAATTGCTGGCCAGCCCCGCGCGCGGCGATGCGCTGGTCGATGCGGTGATCGCGCAGGCGAAGCAAGGCGGCTGGAATGGCGCGGTGTTCGACATCGAAAACCTGCCGCAAGCCAGCGTACCGCAATACCTCGCCATGCTGGCGCGCAATCACCACCGCTTCACCGAAGCCGGCCTGCGTCTGGGCCTGACTGCCCCTGCCGCCGATCCCGGCTGGGACCTCGGCAAGTTCGCCGCTGCCACCGACACGGTCTTCCTGATGGACTATGACGAGCACTGGCAAGGCGGCGAAGCCGGTCCGATCGCCTCCAACGCCTGGTTCGCCGACCGGCTCGCCAATGCCCGCGCCAAGATTCCGGCGAGCAAGCTGGTGGTCTCGATCGGCAGCTACGCCTACGATTGGCACGACGGCAAAGCGGAATCGATGACCCTCGACGAAGCCTGGCTCGCCGCGCACGACAGCGCCGCCGTGCCGCAATTCGATCCGCAGAGCGGCAATTCGGGCTTCGCCTTCGAGGACAACGGGTCGAAGCACACCGTCTGGATGCTCGATGCGGCGGCCAGCTGGAACCAGCTCAGCCAGCTGCGCGGCGTCGCCGGGGTCGCTCTGTGGCGCTTGGGTAGCGAAGACCCGGGTTTCTGGGAGGCCTTGTCAGCCAGCCGCTCGGGCCGCCTGCCTGACCTTTCCGCAATCGCCCCGGCCAAGGGCGCGGATGTCGAGGGTAACGGCGAAGTGCTGCGCATCGCCGCCAGCCCGACCAGCGGCGCGCGCCAGCTCAACTGGAGCGGCCATCAGATCACCGGCGTGACCTATACCAAGTTGCCGATGCCTTACGAGATCCAGCGGTCGGGCGCGGCCAATACGAGCAGCATCGCGCTGACCTTCGATGATGGCCCCGACCCCGATGTCACCCCGAAAATCCTCGACATCCTCGAGGCAAAGCATGCCCCGGCAGCCTTCTTCGTGATCGGCGAGAACGGGCTCGAGCATCCGCAAATCCTGCGCCGGATCGCCGCCGACGGGTTCGAACTTGGCAACCACAGCTACACGCATCCGAACCTCGCGCAGGTCACCCCGCTCGGCACCCAGCTTGAACTCAATGCCACCCAGCTGCTGATCGAAGCCTATACCGGCCGTTCGACGCGGTTGTTCCGCGCGCCCTATTTCGGTGACGCCGAGCCGATCACCGCAGACGAATTGCAACCGGCGGCGATCGCCCAGAACCTGGGCTATACGATCGTCGGGCTGCACGTCGATCCGGGTGACTGGCAACGCCCCGGCGTGCAGGCGATCGTCGAGCGGACCATCGCCCAGATACATGCCTCGACCACCGAGCACAGCGGCAACATCGTCCTGCTCCACGATGGCGGGGGCGACCGCGAGCAGACCATTGCCGCGCTCCCCCAGATCATCGACCGGCTGCGCGCCGAAGGCTACCACTTCGTCTCGGTCGCCGACCTGATAGGTGCGAAGCACGATACGGTGATGCCCCTGGTTGCGAACGGCGACCGTGTCGCGGTCTCCGCCGATGTCGGCATATTCA
>JBJTLY010000310.1:0-8371 GCA_046063275.1 Novosphingobium sp.
TGTTCGATTCGTGGGATTCGGACCGCGCCAAGGTCTATCGCCGGCTCAACGACATTCCCGGTGACTGGGGCACGGCGGTCAACGTCCAGGCCATGGTCTTCGGCAACATGGGCGATACCAGCGCCACTGGCGTCGCCTTCACGCGCGATCCCGCGACGGGCGAAAAAGCCTATTACGGTGAATGGCTGGTCAACGCGCAGGGCGAAGACGTGGTCGCCGGGATCCGCACCCCGCAGTACCTGACCAAAGCATCGCGGACCCGCGCCGGGGCCAAGCCGCTGTCGATGGAAGAGGCGATGCCGGCAGCCTACACCCAGCTCGCCGAGGTGTTCGAGCTGCTCGAAGCGCATTACCGCGACATGCAGGACATCGAATTCACCGTCGAGCGCGGGCACCTGTGGATGCTCCAGACCCGCAGCGGCAAGCGCACCGCCAATGCCGCGCTCAAGATGGCGGTCGACATGGTTGGCGAAGGGCTGATCGATCAGAAGACCGCGATTTTGCGGGTCGATCCGATGGCGCTCGATCAGCTGCTGCACCCGACACTCGATCCCGAAGCGGTGCGCGATGTGCTGACGCGCGGGCTGCCGGCGAGCCCCGGTGCGGCCTCGGGCACCATCGTGCTTGATGCCGATACCGCGGAAAAGCGCGCCGAACGCGGCGAGGCGGTGGTCTTGGTGCGGGTCGAGACCAGCCCGGAAGACATCCACGGCATGCACGCAGCGCGCGGCATCCTTACCGCGCGCGGCGGCATGACGTCACACGCCGCCGTCGTGGCGCGCGGGATGGGGCGGCCTTGCGTTTCGGGTGCCGGCCAAGTCTCGATCGACATGGCCAGCCGCACGCTGCGGATCGGCACGCGCGAGCTCAAGGAAGGCGATGTGATCACGCTCGACGGCACCACCGGCGAAGTCATGGCCGGACACGTCGCGACGATCGAGCCCGAGCTGGTCGGTGATTTCGGCACCCTGATGGCCTGGGCCGATGCCCACCGCCGGATGAAGGTCCGCACCAATGCCGAAACCCCGGCCGATTGCCGCACCGCGCGCCAGTTCGGCGCGGAAGGCGTTGGCTTGTGCCGCACGGAGCATATGTTCTTCGATGCGAGCCGGATCGCCGCAGTGCGGCAGATGATCCTCGCCGAGGACGAAGCCGGCCGCCGCACCGCGCTGGCCAAACTGCTGCCCGAACAGCGCGCCGATTTCCACGGTATCTTCGATGCGATGGCGGGCCTGCCGGTGACGATCCGCTTGCTCGATCCGCCCCTCCACGAATTTCTGCCGCACGAGGATGCGGAGTTTGCCGAGCTCAGCGAAACGATCGGGATCGGTGTCGAAACACTGAAGCGCCGGGCGAGCGAACTGCACGAATTCAACCCGATGCTCGGCCACCGCGGCTGCCGCCTGGGGATCACCTTCCCGGAAATCTACGAAATGCAGGCGCGTGCGATCTTTGAGGCGGCATGCGACGTCGCTGCCGCCGGAGGCGAAGCCCCGGTGCCCGAGGTAATGATTCCTTTGGTCGCCACACGCAAGGAACTGGCAATCCTCAAGGCACTTGTTGACCGGGTTGCGTCCGAGGTCTTTGCCGAAAAGGGCCGCACGCTCACCTACCACGTTGGCACAATGATCGAATTGCCGCGCGCGGCGCTGCTCGCGGGCGAGATTGCCGAAGTGGGCGAGTTTTTTTCGTTCGGCACCAATGATTTGACCCAGACAACTCTCGGACTTTCGAGAGATGACGCGGGCAAGTTCCTCGGCGCCTATGTCGAACAGGGGATCTTCCCGCGCGATCCGTTCGTCAGCCTCGATATCGAGGGTGTCGGGCAGCTGGTTGCGCTGGCGGCCGAGCGGGGCAGGGCCACCCGGCCTGACATCAAGCTGGGCATCTGCGGCGAACACGGCGGCGATCCCGCGAGCATCGCGTTCTGCGAGAAGCAGGGCCTCGATTATGTCAGCGCCTCGCCCTACCGCGTGCCGATCGCCCGTTTGGCGGCGGCGCAGGCAGCCTTGTCCTAGCGCCGACCGGTCAAGGTCAGAATCTCGAAATTCTCTACGGTTCCGCTGCCAAACTGTTCTTTAACAACCGAAAATTGCGATCTGGTCAGGACCGGACCTGGGCGATCCAATGCGTTGCTCAGGCCCTGTGCGCGCAAGTCCGCAACCAGGCTCGCAAGGCCCGAGAAGCGTACCTGGAGCGAGCGGACATCGGCCACCGGATCGCGCCAACCCGCGCGCTGGAGCAGCTGTCCGGCGGCGCGCACGTCAACCATCGGGTGCATCCGCGGCGCCGGTCGATCGCCATCGGCAGCGAGCATCGCGGCGCGCAGGTTCTCCAGGCTTCCGGCGGCCAAGAAGCTCGCCATCAGCAGTCCGTCCGGTGCCGCAGCCTGACGCAAATGGATCAACGCCCCAGGCAGGTCATTCGCGGTGTCGAGCGTGCCAAGACTGACCACCGTGTCGAAGTCGGAGACCGGGTAGGGCAGCTCCTGGTCGAAACTGGCTGCGGGATCGAGCCCGGTGACTTCGCAGAGGGGTGAGGCGAGGGCGGCTCCAAGTTCGCCCAGATCGCCGATCGCCAGCACGCGGCGCGGCTCGTGGCGCAGGAAGGCCAAGCGCTCGGTCACGTCCTCAACCATGTCGTCGAGCAGGTAGCGCGGAGCCATTGGATCGAGCTGGGCGCGCAGCATGCGGCGGCGCACCGCAAGCCTGCGGGCGGGAGAGAAGATCAGCGGCGGCGCGGACTGGGCCATGGCCTCGCCCTGCCTTGTCACGCCGCCCCGCGCAAGCGATACGGGTTGTGCATATGGAGGTTCACCCGCTTCTCGCGCCTGTAGTCGACCTGGTCTTCCCGCCGCGCTGCCCGTTGTGCGGCGCGGGGCTGGCGGCGCAGACCGGGCTGTGTGCGGAGTGCTGGAGCGGGCTGGCGGTACCGGGAGATCCATCGTGTGCCGCGTGCCAGCGCCCGCTCGAGGCCGGGGCAGACGCAGGAACCCTCTGCGTGCCGTGCCTGGCGAATCGGCCGCGGCACGACGGAATTGCGGCGGGAACGCTGTACAACGACACCTCGCGCCGCCTCGTCCTCGCGCTCAAGCATGGTCACCGCATGGCCTTGGCACCGCTGCTGGCGCGAATGATCGCGGCGCAGCTTCCCGGCGAGGTGGGACCGGGTTGGCTGTTGGTCCCGGTGCCGCTCCACCGCTGGCGGCTGTGGAGCCGCGGGTTCAATCAGTCGGCCTTGCTGGCGCACGAGCTGGCGAACAAGACCGGGGCAAGCGTGCTGGTCGATGGCCTGGTCCGGACCAAGCGCACCCCGACGCTTGGCGGGCTTGGCCGGAATGCCCGCGCCCGCGCATTGAGCGGGGCGATCGGGGTCAATCCGGCGCGGCTGAATCAGTTGGCGGGGGCCAAGGTCCTGCTGGTCGATGATGTGTTGACCAGCGGCGCGACGAGCGACGCTTGCGTGCGCGCGCTCAAGCGCGGCGGGGCCGAAAAGGTCGTGGTTGCCTGCTTTGCCCGCGTGCTCGACGAAGCGCTGCATCTGACGTGACGTCATGGGATCAAACGAAAACGCCCGGAACCGAAGTTCCGGGCGCCCTCGTGACGAAACTCTAACAGGCGCCGCTTGCGCGGTTTGGCAGCTCCCCCTTTGGGCTGCCGCGCCCGATCCCTCATGCGGTTGGTTCTCCCTGAACCGGGCCGTTGGCCTGACCGCGCAGCCTGAATCACCGAATTGCCTCTCGATTGAAAGTGCCAAGCGTGTCACAGCCGATTTTTGATTCCGACATGTGGTTATCTTGCAACAAGGTTCGGCGATGACGATGAGCGACAAGGACGAGATCGAGCAGGGAGCGTCGTTCTTGCCGAAGTTCGATTCGGCCGGTCTTTTGACCGCGGTTGTGGTGGATGCGGGGAGCCGCGAAGTGCTGATGGTCGCCTTCATGGACCGGGAAGCGCTCGATCAAACTCTGGCGACTGGCCTTGCTCATTTCCACTCCCGATCGCGCGGACGCTTGTGGATGAAAGGCGAGAGTTCCGGCCATGTTCTCAACGTCGAGGAGATTCGGGTCGATTGCGATCAGGATGCATTAGTCTTGGCGGTGCGTCCTGCGGGGCCGGCTTGCCATACCGGTGCACGCAGTTGCTTCTACCGGCGGTTGGAGAGCGGGGCGCTGGTGCGCGTCTCAGATTGACGCTTACGTAAAGGGAAGCTACTATCGCCGCATGGACAACCATGTCGGCCAACCCTCAAGCCACGATGGGGCGCATCTCGATACGCCCGATGCCCTGCAGCGTGAGCAGTATGCGATTTCGGACCTGACCGCCGAATTCGACGTGACTGCGCGGGCATTGCGCTTCTACGAGGACGAAGGCCTGATCGCACCGGCGCGGATCGGTCTGACCCGCGTCTATTCGAAGCGCGACCGCGCGCGGCTTGCCTGGATCCTGCGCGCCAAGAATGTCGGGTTCAGCCTGACCGAGATCAAGGAAATGATTGACCTGTACGACCTTGGCGATGGCCGGGTCGAGCAGCGCCGGGTGACCATCGAACGCTGCCGTGCCAAGGCCGAACGCCTGCGCCAGCAGCGCGATGACCTCGACGCCGCAATCACCGAACTTTCGCAATTCATCCAGCTCGTCGAAAACATCGATCGCCCGGCCGCCAAGGCCTGAGCCGCAGCAAAGCAGGAATAACCCATGCCCGTCTATCAAGCGCCGACCCGCGACACCCGGTTTGTCATCAACGAAGTGCTCAAGCTGGAAAGCTACGGCAACTTGCCCGGTTTTGAAGCTGCGACACCCGATCTGATCGATACGGTGGTCGAAGAATTCGGCAAGTTCGTCTCCGAAGTGCTAGCCCCGCTCAATGCCGTGGGTGACCGCGAGGGTTGCACCCGCAACGCTGACGGTTCGGTAACGACGCCGACCGGATTCAAGGCGGCGTTCGATGCCTTCCGCGAGGCGGGTTGGGGCACGCTTTCGGCTCCAGAGGAATTCGGCGGGCAGGGGCTGCCGCACGTACTCGGGTTCGTTACGCAGGAATTCATTGCCACCGCCAACCAGGGCTTCGGGATGTATCCCGGCCTCACCGACGGAGCGATCTCGGCGATCATCGCCAAGGGTTCGCCCGAGCAGCAGGCCAAGTATCTGCCCAAGATGATCAGCCACGAATGGCTCGGCACGATGAACCTGACCGAGCCGCAGTGCGGCACCGATCTGGGCCTGATCCGCACTCGCGCGGTGCCGAACCTGGATGGCTCTTACGCGATCACCGGGACCAAGATCTTCATCTCGGCGGGCGAGCACGACCTGACCGAGAACATCATCCACCTCGTCCTCGCCAAGACTCCGGGTGCTCCTGAAAGCAGCAAGGGCATTTCGCTGTTCATCGTGCCAAAGTTCATGGTCAACGACGACGGTTCGCTCGGCGCGCGAAATGCGGTTTCGTGCGGCAGCCTTGAGCACAAGATGGGCATCCACGGCAACGCGACTTGCGTGATGAATT
The DNA here is from genome assembly GCA_046063275.1 of Novosphingobium sp. Lineage (GTDB taxonomy): Bacteria > Pseudomonadota > Alphaproteobacteria > Sphingomonadales > Sphingomonadaceae > Novosphingobium. Next base: position 5,506 of record JBJTLY010000310.1, read on the forward strand.
ACGATGGCGCGACTGGCTTTATGGTCGGTGAGGAGAACAAGGGTCTGGCCGCAATGTTCGTGATGATGAACGCGGCGCGGCTCGGTGTCGGCGTGCAAGGTCTCGGACAGGCCGAGGTCGCCTATCAGACTGCGGTCAAGTACGCGCACGAGCGGCGCCAGGGCCGCGCGTTGACTGGCCCTGCCGAACCCCAGGAAAAGGCCGACACGCTGTTCGTTCACCCCGATGTGCGGCGCATGCTGATGGATGCCAAGGCCTTCACCGAAGGTATGCGCGCCCTGTGCCTGTGGGGCGCTCTTCAGGTCGATCTCACTCACAAAGCCGCATCCGAAGAAGACCGTGCCAGGGCTGACTTGCTGATCAGCCTGCTCACCCCGGTGATCAAGGGGTACGGCACCGACAAGGGCTTCGACACTTGCGTACAGATGCAGCAGGTGTTCGGCGGCCACGGCTACATCGAGGAATGGGGGATGAGCCAGTTCGTCCGCGATGCCCGCATTACCCAGATCTATGAGGGCGCGAACGGGGTGCAGGCGATGGACCTGGTCGGGCGCAAGCTGGGGCAGGGCGGCGGCGCGGGCGTGCAGGCGTTCTTCGCGCTGGTCGACGGCGAATGCGCGGCGGCGAAGGCCAAGCCCGAGCTTTCTGATCTGGCCGAGCGGACCGAGAAAGCCAATGGCGAGCTTAAGGCGGCGACCATGTGGCTGATGCAGAACGGTATGACCAACCCCAACAACGCCGGGGCCGGGGCGCATCACTACATGCACATCATGGGTATTGTCGCGCTGTGCTTGATGTGGCTGCGGATGGGCGAAGCGGCGATCGAAAAGCTGGCTGCCGGAACTGGTGACCAGGCCTTCTATCAGGCCAAGCTGGTAACCGCGCGATACTTTGGCGAACGCTTCACCCCCGATGCCGGGGCCTTGCGCCGCAAGATCGAGGCGGGCAGCGCCAGCATGATGGAACTGCCGATCGAGGCATTTGCAACTGCTTGACCTCATCCGGGCCCTTACCTAAGCGCCACTGATGTCAGCACAAGCCAGCTTTCGTGAACGTCATCATGACCTTATCTGGTCACTGCTCTGGCCGATCCGCGCCTGGTTCACGAGCTTTCCGATCCACCGCGGCAAAGGCGTTCTTTTCCGCCATGTGATCCTGCCGGCGCTCCCTCCCGAGCCGGCCAGCTTCACGTACTGTCTTCCCCACGGAGAAACAGTCGACCTGAGGTATCGCGAGGATCTTGGCACCCAAGTGCTGTTTCACGGTGGCTACGAAGATCGCGAGATTGGCGAACTTTGCAAGTACGTTCCCGAAGGCGGAACGGTCCTCGATGTTGGTGCGAACATCGGCCTTTCGGCGATTGAGTTCGCGCGTAGTGCCGGGGCCGGGGGCAAGGTCATCGCGTTCGAACCGCACCCGGATACGGCGGCCCGGTTGCGCGCCAATCTTGAGCGCAATGGTATCGGCAATGTCGAAATTATCCAGTCGGCAGTCGGCGCAGCGGCGGGGACCGTGACGTTCAACGAAAGCGCGGATGCGACGCTGAGCTCAGCGACCGTAGTGCCGCGCAACCTGATGCGCTCGTTCGAGGTGCCGCTGACTACGGTCGATATCGCCTGGGCGGCCGCTGGCAAACCGAGAGTTTCGGCTTTGAAAATCGACGTTGAAGGCGGGGAACTGGCGGTGTTGCAAGGCGCTACCGAGCTGCTGGCGCGCGATCATCCGGCTATTTTGCTGGAAGCCTGGGGTGCCGCACAGCTCGATCCGATCCAGAAGCTGCTGACCACAGCAGGCTATGAACGGCGACAGCCTGCGGGGTTCGAGCCGCGCAATTACCTCTATCTGGAAGCCTGACCGAACACTTCGTCAAACAGGCTGAGCATGGCGGTCCAGCTTTGCCGGTCGGCGCTGGCATCGAAGCTGATCGAGCCGTTGGCGGGGGAAGGATTGGGGTTCGCGAAACCGTGGCCAACGCCCGAATAACTGTGGAAGTGCCAATTTGCCTTCGCCAGATCCATCTCTTCCCAGAAGGCTATCACCTGCGAGCGCGGAACCAGCGCATCGGCATCGCCGTGGCAAATCAGGATGCGCGGGCTCACCGGGCCGCCAACAGGTGCCGGACGATAGGTTTCAAGAATGCCGTGAAAGCTGGCTGCAAGTGCGATGTCGGCATTTTCGCGCGCCAGCTCCAGCACCGCCTGTCCGCCCATACAGAAACCGATCGCAGCTTTCGGCAAGTCCGGCACAAGTTTCGCCAAAGCCGTCAGGCCAGCGCGAAGCCGCGTCCTATAGCCATCAACGTCGGCGCGAAGGGCCCCTGCGAGGACCATCGACGCTGCAAAATCGGCAACCGGTGTGCCATAGAAATCGGCGATCAGGGCAAGGTAGCCCTGTTCCGTGAGCGCCTGTGCTTTTGCCTCGACGAACGGCGTCACGTTCATGATGGTCGGGAAAACCAGCACGGCTGCACGCGGAATGCCCGCTGGCCGGGCCAGCCATCCGGTAAGGGCGCTTTCGCCGTCGGCGTAGTCGACCCGCTCGAGCGCGGTCATTCGGGCAGGAAGTCCGGCACCGAGAGATAGCGTTCGCCGGTATCGTAATTGAAGCCCAGCACCCGCGAGCCGGCGGGAAGTTCCTTCAGCTTCTGCGCGATCGCGGCGAGCGTCGCGCCCGAACTGATGCCTACCAGCATGCCTTCTTCCCGGGCGCAGCGGCGGGCCATTTCCTTGGCATCGGCTGGATCGACCTGGATCACGCCGTCGATCGACTGAGTGTGGAGGTTGCCGGGGATGAAGCCCGCGCCGATGCCCTGGATGGGGTGCGGGGCGGGCTGGCCGCCCGAGATGACCGGCGAGAGCGTGGGCTC
>JBJTLY010000311.1:0-3731 GCA_046063275.1 Novosphingobium sp.
CAATAGCGGTACTGGTACCGGTCGGCGTTGGACATCGCGCTGCCGGCAATGCCATAGGCCCGGCGCATGACGATCGAGGCCAGCGGCACGGTCGCCTTGTAGACGGCGTTCATCGCCTGCACGCCGTAGCGGATGGTGCCCGCTACTTCGGCCTCGCGCCCGATCATGAAGCCGGGGTTGTCGACCAGGGGAACCACCGGCAGGCGGAACAGGTCAGCAAGTTTGATGAACCGTTCGACCTTCTCGCTGGTCTTGGCGTCCCACGATCCGCCGAGGAAGCTGGGATCGCTGGCCAGCACCATCACCGGCCAGCCATCGAGCCGGGCCAGTGCGGTGATCGCGGCGCGGCCCCATTGGCGGCCGATCTCGAACACGGTGCCCTTATCGAACAGCATGTCCATCGCGCGGCGCATCGAATAGACCTGCTTGTCGCTGCGCGGGACCAGCGAAAGAAGTGCTTCATCGCGCCGCGTAACACTGTCAGACGACCCGGTACGCCGCGCAGGTTGGCCGACATATTCGGGCATGAACGACAGGAAGTGCCGCGCGCGGGCGAAGGCTTCGGCTTCGCTCGCAACCTCGTCGTCAACCACCCCGTTGCGGGTGTGGATGTCGCTGCCGCCGAGCGCCTCCTTGGCCTCCTCGTGGTTGGCCGAGCCTCCATCCTTCCACGCCGCGCCCATGGCATCGACCACCGCTGGGCCCGCAGCGAAAATCTGGCTGAGGCCGCGCACCATCACCGAATAGTGGCTCGCCGCGATCCGTGCCGCGCCAAGGCCGGCAGTCGGCCCCAGCGCCAAGGCGACCACCGGCACGGTATCGAGGTTCTTCACCACCTCGCCCCACATGTGCCCCGCAGGAATGTAGGTCGCGCCGATCATCTCGAGCGTCTTGACCGAGCCGCCGCCGCCGGTGCCGTCGATCATCCGGATAATCGGCAGGCGCAGCTCGTGCGCCATCTTCTCGGCCTGCTCCATCTTGCGGCCGATCCCGGCATCCGCCGCGCCGCCGCGAATGGTGAAATCGTCCGCCGTCGCCACTACTGGGCGGCCGTTGATCAGGGCCTTGCCGAACAGGAACGGCGCGGGGAGCACGCCGGAGAGGTTCCCCTCGGCGTCGTAGCTGCCCTTGCCGGCGATCTTACCGATCTCGCGGAAGCTGCCTGGATCGACCAGCCCCGCGAGCCGCGCGCGGGCATCCATCTTCCCCCGCCCATGCTGCCGCGCCACCTTGTCCGTGCCGCCCATCGCCTCGGCCAGCGCCTCGCGGGCGCGGAGTTCTTCGAGTTCCCTGGCCCAGGTCATAAATCCTCCCCGGCACGGGGAGGGGGACCATGCGCAGCATGGTGGAGGGGTACAGGCGAGTGGTCCCGACGGCGAGGAGTTGCGATCACTGCGCGTACCCCTCCACCACCTGCGGTGGTCCCCCTCCCCGTGCCGGGGAGGATCACGCGCCCGCCTCGATCCGCGCCAGCAAGGCCTCGACCTGCACCTGCGCTCCGGCCTCCGCGTTCAGTTCCGCCACCGTCCCGTCGAACGGCGCGACCAGACTATGCTCCATCTTCATCGCCTCGAGCGTGAGCAGCTTCTGCCCCTTCACCACCGCCTGCCCGGCGCTAACCTCGACCGCGATGATCTTGCCCGGCATGGGCGAGAGGATGTCGCCGTCGTGAGCGGAGTGGTGGCCTGAGCCTTCCCAACGGGTCCGAACGGTAAGGGATTCTCCGCCCCTAAAGACCACCGCGCCGCCACTGCGTCGCCGACCCTCGACACGTCTCTGGAAATAGTCGTCAGGCAGTTCGTGGTGGATCGTTTCACCCCCGACGTTCATCGCAATGCTGTGATCCCATTTAGCGTTCAGCCTGAACCCGTAGTTCTGCCGCCACGGATCGGCTTCGAATCTGGCGAAATAGGAATGCTCGATTGATGGCGGATGCCAACTTGCGCTCGGGTTCAAGCTCATTCCCAGCAGAATGGTCGCCGCGTCGTTGAGCAAATCCTCGCGGAGCTTGTCGGACACCTCCAGATCGTCGATGTGCCGGGCGATGAATCCGGTGTCGGTGTCTTCATTGATGAACGCTGGCTGGCCCAGAAGCCGCTCAAGAAAGCCCGCATTGGTAGTGACGCCCGAGACTTGTGTCATGCGACACGCCTTGCGGAGTCTCTTCCACGCTTCGTAGCGATTGATACCGTGCACTACGATTTTCGCGATCATCGGATCGTAGAACGGGGAAATGGCATCACCTTCTTCGACGCCGGTTTCGGTGCGATTCGGCGCCAGAATTCTGAACGTCCCGAGGCGACCGGTTGAAGGCAAAAACCCCTTCGCCGGATCCTCGGCATATAACCGCGCTTCCATCGCCCAACCGTTTATGCTCAGCTCCTCCTGTCGTTTCGGCAACGCCTCCCCAGCAGCCACGCGCAACTGCCACTCGACCAGATCGACCCCGGTGATCTCCTCGGTCACCGGATGTTCGACCTGCAGGCGGGTGTTCATTTCCATGAACCAGATGCGGTCCGCCCGCAGCCCTTCCGAGGCGTCCGCAATGAATTCGATCGTGCCGGCGCTTTCGTAGTCGACCGCCTTGGCCGCGCGGACGGCGGCGGCGCAGAGGTCAGCCCGGGTCGCCTCGTCCATGCCGGGGGCGGGGGCTTCCTCGATTACTTTCTGGTGGCGGCGCTGGAGGCTGCAATCGCGTTCGAACAGGTGGACGACGTTGCCGTGTGAATCGCCGAACACCTGCACCTCGATATGGCGCGGACGCTGGATGTATTTCTCGATCAGCACATGCTGGTTGCCGAACGAGCTGGCCGCCTCGCGCTGGCACGATTGCAGGGCATCGGCGAAATCACCTTCGGCCTCGACCAGCCGCATCCCCTTGCCGCCGCCGCCGGCAACGGCCTTGATCAGCACCGGATAACCGATCTTCGCCACTTCCTGTGCCAGATGCGCCGGGTCCTGATTCGCGCCCAAGTAGCCCGGAGTCACCGGCACGCCCGCATCCTGCATCAATTGCTTGGCCGCGTCCTTCAGCCCCATCGCAGTAATGCTTGCGGGCTTGGGCCCGACCCAGATCAGCCCGGCGTCGATCACTGCCTGCGCAAATTCGGCGTTTTCGGAGAGGAAGCCGTAACCCGGATGGATCGCCTCGGCCCCGGTCGCCTTGGCCGCAGCGATGATCTTTTCGCCGACAAGATAGCTTTCGCGCGCCGGGGAGGGGCCGATATGCACCGCCTCATCCGCCTGGCGCACATGCAGCGCCTTGGCATCGGCATCGGAATAGACCGCGACGGTGCGAATCCCCATCGCGCGGGCGGTGCGGATGATCCGGCAGGCGATTTCGCCGCGGTTGGCTATCAGGAGAGAGGAAAACATGGGGGCAATGGCTAGAGGGCATTGCTGCGCGCCGCAATGCCCCTTGCAACGCGCGCGCGCGCTGACTAGAGCGGCGCGCGAACCTACAGGTGCATTTCCCAACGGGGCTTTTCGGATGGCAGACCGCTTCAATACCATCGCCGGCTGGACGCTGTTTTCAGGCATCGTCGCGCTTGGCCTGTCGAGCATTTCCGGCCATTATTTCGAAGCCGGCAAGTTCGAAAAGCCCGAGCATCCGGGCTATACCATCGCCGGCGTGGTCGAAGACGGCGAAGGCGGGGCGGGTGCCTCGACAGAGCCGTTCGAAGCCTTCCTTGCCAAGGCCGATGTCGCCAAGGGCGAAGCCAGCTTCAAGA
>JBJTLY010000024.1:0-5482 GCA_046063275.1 Novosphingobium sp.
CCCAGGCCGCCGGGGCCATGTCTTCCTCGCGCTGACCCACCGGCTGCCACTGCTGCGCGCCGGCTGGCGAATGGACCAGCTCGTAATCGTAATCGAGCAGCAGGCGGAAGTAGTTGGCCGACCATTCGGTGGGAGTATTCACCCACGAACCTTCGATCCCGCTGGTCACGGTGTGCTCACCGATCCCGCCGTGTTCGGCGCTGCTGGTCCAGCCGAAGCCCAGCGCGGAAATGTCGCCGCCCGCAGGTGCCGCGCCAAGCAGCGAGGCATCGCCATTGCCGTGCGCCTTGCCGAAGGTGTGCCCGCCTGCGGTGAGCGCCACGGTCTCCTCGTGGTTCATCGCCATGCGTTCGAAGGTCGCCTTGATGTCGCGCGCGGACTTCAGCGGATCGGGGTTGCCGCCCGGGCCCTCAGGGTTGACGTAGATCAGTCCCATCTGGATCGCGGCGAGCGGCCCGTCGAGGTCGGTCAGCCCGCGTTCTTCATCGATCCGGGTCTGGACGCCTTCGTTGACCCACTTGTCCTCGTCGCCCCAGTAAATATCGCGCTCGGGCTCATAAACATCGGCGCGGCCGCCGCCGAAGCCGAACACCGGGCCGCCCATCGATTCGATCGCGACGTTACCGGCGAGGATGAACAGGTCGGCCCAGCTGATCGTCTGGCCATACTTCTGCTTGATCGGCCAGAGCAGGCGGCGGGCCTTGTCGAGGTTGCCGTTATCGGGCCACGAATTGAGCGGGGCAAAGCGCTGCTGCCCCGAATTGGCCCCGCCGCGCCCGTCGCCGGTGCGATAGGTCCCGGCGGCGTGCCAGGCCATGCGGATGAAGAACGGGCCATAGTGGCCATAATCGGCCGGCCACCACGGCTGGCTGTCGGTCATCAGCGCGGTGAGATCGGCCTTGAGCGCGGCATAGTCGAGCGTCTTGAACGCTTCGGCATAGCTGAACTGGGGGCCCATCGGATCGTTGCTGCCATTGGGGCTGAGTATATCGACCGCCAGCGCATCGGGCCACCAATCGCGGTTCTGCCGCCCCAGCAGGGCGCGGACCGAGGTGTCGGTGTGACCCATCGGGCATTTGGTTTCAGCGTTCATGGCAGGGCTCCTTTTCAGCGGGAACCGCGGGATCGACTCGCGGTTCCCTGTCTCTCTGTCGAGGATGCTACTCTGCTGTGATAGATTGGCCCATTGGATTAAAGTCGACAGTCTGATCTGAAATTACGATCAGTGGCGACGAATTCCGTAGTCAATCCGAATACGCACCCATTCGCCGTATTTGGAAACCCCGCCGAGACGCGGCGGGCGCACCTGGAACTGCCAGGCCGCGGCGAGCACCGCGCGTTCGAGGTTCGAGCCGTTGGGGTATTCATCCATCCCGACACAGTCCTCGACCCGGAAATTGGGCACGGTGCGGCAAGCGATCAGCGCCCAGCCTGGGCCGTCGGCAGTCGAAAGGTAGCCCGCAAGCTCGTCTTGAGACGGTTCCCGATACCAGGCCGCGGCGTAAAGCGGCTGGCCGTTGGGCGCGGTGCCGACGCTTTTGGTATCGCCCGAATTGCCTGGGGCTGTCGGGCCGTATTGGCCCTTGCCGGGAACGGCAAATATCGCGCCCGGCTTGGGTGCCTGCTGCACTTCAGGCACCGGCATCGGAGCGTGCGTGGCCGGAATAATCGCGGCGGCGCTCGGTGCGGGCAGCGGCAGGGTTGGCGCGGCGGCAATAGGCTGCACCGCGGCTGGCGGCGGCTGGAGCGATGCCAGCGCCTTGTGCTCGTGGCCCGGAGCGGCCTTGAGGAATTCGGGCGGCTTCTTGTGCTCATCCTGCACATTGATGCTGACCAGCGCATCGCGCGCCTTCGTGAGCGGATTGATGCCAGTCCCGATCGACAACACCGCCAGCACGAGCAGCACTTCGACCATGATTGCCAGCACCGCGCCGGCCAGCCGGTCGCGCGGCTTGCCCTGCAGGCCGGCGGAATCAGGATCGGCAAAGGCGCGAAATGGCTTGAGCAAGGGGCCTCAGGGAGCGACTCGCGGGCTCTATTCGGCCCGCGCAGATTAATCGCGGCTGTCCTTGGCGCGGGTTCGGGCGGGGAACAAGTGACAAACTGTCGCACTTGTCCCCGCACTTGACGTTCGCCCGCACCCAGCCAATGATCGCGGGCGATGAGCGACACACCTGACTTCGATCCGTTCGGACTGGCCCGCGGCTGGATGAGCCAGTGGGAAAAGCTGGTCAACGAACACGGCACCGAGCTGCTGGCCAAGCCCGAGACCGCGCAGGCGATGCAGGCAATGAGCGGCGCGGCGATGCAGATGCAGGCGGCCAATCAGGAAGCCAGCGCTAAACTGCTCGCCGCAGCCAACCTCCCCAGCCGAGCAGACTTCGAAGCGCTGGGCGCGCGGATTGGGATGATCGAGGCGAGCCTCGCGCGGATTGAGGCGAGCCTGCGGACAGTCGCACCCGATACCGCCCCGCCGCGCCCGCCCGTGGCGCGCACGCGCAAGCCGCCGAGCAAATCCTGATGGCGAGCGCTGCAGCCCCCGGTCCGGTCGAACAGGCGATCCAGCGCAACCTCAAGGGCCTTGGCTACCTTGCCTCATCCGCCCCGGTGCTCGGCGCGAGCCCCAAGGACGTGGTGCTGAGCCGCGGTCCGCTGCGGCTCTATCACTACCACCCGATGACCGATGAGGTGTACCGCGTGCCGGTGCTGCTGGTCATGGCGACCACAAACCGCGGCTACATCTTCGATATGGTCCCGGGGCAGAGCCTGGTCGAATTCCTGCTGCTGCGCGGTTACGACGTGTTCATGGCCGATTGGGAAGCCCCCCGGCCCGAAGACCGCGCGCTAGGGATGAAGGATTACGTCGAGGACTTCGTCGGCGGATCGATCGCCGAAGTGCAGCGCATTACCGGCGAGGACGATGTCAGTCTGGTCGGTTATTGCATGGGCGGAGTGCTGTCGGTGCTGTGGTCGGGGCTCAACCACGCCAAGGGTCCGAAGAACCTTGCGGTGTTCACCACGCCCGTCGATTTCAGCCAGATGACCTTGTTCGCCAACTGGTCGGACAAGCGCTATTTCGATGTCGACCGGCTGGTCGATACGCTCGGCCTCGCACCCGCAGAAATGCTGCTTACCGCCTTCGACATGCTGCGCCCGGCGGGGCGTGTGTCGGCCAATTTCGCGCTGCTCGACAACCTGTGGAACGACGAATTCGTCAAGGGCCACCGCATGTTTGACCGCTGGAGCAACGACATGCTCCCGCTCGCCGGCGAATATTTCCGCGAAACGACCAAGCAGCTGGTCTGGGACAATGCCCTGATGGAAGGGCGGATGAAGGTCGGCGGGCGGCCGGTCGAACTGGACAAGGTGAAGGCCCCGTTCCTCCACGTCACCGCCGAGCACGACCACATCGTCACCACCGCTGCCTCGGCCCCGCTGATCGGGCTGATCGGCAGCGAGGACAAGGAGCAGGTGGTGCTGAAAGGCGGCCACGTCAGCCTCATCGCCGGACCCAATGCGGTCAAGCGGATGTGGCCCAAACTCGATATGTGGCTGGCGGAGAAGAGCGTCTGATGAGCGAAGATATTTCTGTACGCGCGCCGGGCCGGGGCGATGCCGATGCGCTGGCGCGGTTCGCCTCTGCCATGCCCGAGCATGACCTGCTGTTCCTCGCCCGCGATATTCGCGAGCCCATGGTTCTCGAGGCCTGGCTGCGCTCGCAAGAAGAAGGCCACATCGCCAGCCTAGTCGCGGTGAACGGCGGCGAAGTGGTGGCGACCATCGCGGCGCTGTCCGACCGGTTCAGCTGGTCGCCGCACGTCTGGGATATCCGCCTGCTGGTAGCCCCTGCTGCGCGCGGCAAGGGGCTGGGGCGCAAGATGCTCGGCGCAATTGTCGATCAGGCGATTGCAGCGGGCGCGGGCAAGCTCACCGCGCGGATGACCCCCGATCAGGCCGGCGCGATCACCTTGTTCGAAGAATGCGGCTTCCGCGCCGAGGCGATGCTCAAGGACCAGGTCAAGGCGCCCGACGGTTCGCTGCACGATCTGGCAGTGCTGTCGCTCGATCCCGCGCGCGAAGGTGCCCGACGCGAGGCGTTTGGGGACTAGGCTGCCTCCAGCCGCGTGTCGTAGGCATCCTGCGCGGCGCGAATCTGGGTCATGTTTTCCTCCGCCCAGTGCAGCAGCGGGCCGACTCTTGCGGTGAGGGTCTGACCGAGTTCGGTCAGCGCATATTCGACCGTTACCGGCACCGTCGGAAAGGCAGTGCGCGCAACCATCCCGTCGCGTTCGAGCCGCTTGAGCACTTGGCTCAGCACTTTCTGCGAGACGCCTTTGATATCGCGGCGGATCGCGTTGAACCGCACCGGGCCGTCGCGCAGCCGGTCAAGCACCAGCAGTGCCCATTTATCGCCCAGGTGATCGAGCACCAGTCGCGCCGGGCAGCCCTGATCGTAGACATTGAATGCGCCGCATTGCGAAGTCCAACGCGGTGTCTCGCCCAGTTTCTCCATGGTAACCTTGTTCCTCGAAAGTGCCTTCTTCACAGGTAGCATATGGACCCTATGTAGCGATTCGTCATCTGGTTTCTTTTGGATACCACTTACCGACAATCGCTGCAGAAAGGCACATCTCATGACCAAGACCGTCGTTATCGCGCATTCGGGCTACGGCCACACCAAGGTGGTGGCGCAGCATGTCGCTAAAGGGGCCGATGCCCAGCTGATCGAAATCAGCCCGGAAGGCGACATCACCGAGGCCAACTGGGCCGCGCTCGATGCCGCCGACGCGATCATTTTCGGCGCGCCGACTTACATGGGCAACGTCAGCTGGCAGTTCAAGAAATTCGCCGACGCAACCTCGAAGGTGTGGTTCACCCGCGGCTGGCAGGACAAGGTGTTCGGCGGCTTCACCAATTCGGCCAGCCCTTCTGGCGACAAGGCCGTCGCGCTGGCCTCGCTGAGCACACTCGCCGCGCAGCACGGCGGGATCTGGGTCAGCCTCGGCCTCGCCCCGTCGAACGCCAAGGCTTCGACCAGCAATGACATCAACCATCTGGGCGGCTCGACCGGCCTCATCACCCGCTCGCCGAGCGATGCCGGGGTCGATGAAGTGCCCTCGGGCGATCTCGAGACTGCGGTGCTCTATGGCGCGCGCGTGGCCGAAGTGGCCGCACGCCTTGCCGGAGCATCTGCGCGGCAGGCTGCCTAAGCCGCCGCCGTCCCCGCTCCGTTTCCCCCGGCGGAGCGGGGATACCCTTTCCTCACCCAGACTTGCCGCTTATAGGCGCGCTGCAATATCTGACGGGGGATTTCCCAAGTGCATGACAAGACCCGCGCGCTGATGAAGCGTGGCGCCCAGTTCCTTGGCACCGAATATGCGATCCTGTGCGGGGCGATGAGCTGGGTTTCCGAACGCAACCTCGTTTCCGCAATCAGCATCATTATCGACCGCAAAGCCGTGGTTCATGCTGGTGATCTCCA
>JBJTLY010000312.1:0-9600 GCA_046063275.1 Novosphingobium sp.
CAAAGATGCCGGTGCCCTGCGGGATTTCAGGGGCATAGGCATCTTTGCTACGGAATCAACCCTTCCGTTCCACGCCCCGGACTTCAGCCGGATCAAGGACAGCGATTACCAGCCGGCGATCGAACAGGGCATCGCGATCCAGCTCGCCGAAGTGGCGGCGATCGCAAACAACCCCGAAGCGCCGACGTTCGACAACACCATCGTTGCGATGGAAAAATCGGGCCAGATGCTCAGCCGGGTCTATTCGGTGTTCAGCGCGCTCACCAGCGCCAACACCAACGACACGCTCGACGCGGTCGATACCGCCACCGCGCCCAAGCTGGCGGCGATGCGCGATGCCATCGTGCTCGATCCCAAGCTGTTTGGCCGGATCAAGACGCTGTACGACAACCGTGCCAGCCTCGGCCTCGACGCCGATCAGCTGCAGGTCCTGACGCTGACCTATGACAACATGGTCCACAACGGCGCCAACCTGAACGATGCCGACAAGACCACGCTCACCGCGATCAACGGTGAGCTTTCCAAGCTCTCGACCGACTTCTCGCAGCGGCTGACCAAGGGCACCAAGGACGGCGCGCTGGTTGTCACCGACAAGAAGCAGTTGGCCGGGATGAGCGATGCTGACGTGGCCGCAGCGGCCAAGAACGCGGCGGACCGCAAGTTGCCTGCGGGCAGCTACGTGATTGCCATGCAGAACACCACGCAGCAGCCCGCGCTGGCTTCGCTGACCAACCGCGCGACCCGTCAGGCGCTGTTCGAAAAGAGCTGGAACCGCAGCGAACGCGGCGATGCGAATGACACCCGCGCGCTGGTTCAGCGGATCGCCCAGTTGCGCGCGCAGAAGGCCAAGCTGCTCGGCTTCCCCGACTATGCCAGCTTCACCCTCTACGATCAGATGGCCAAGACCCCGGCGCAGGCAATCGGCCTGATCAGCCAGATGCTCCCCGCAATCGGCGCAGCCCAGCGCAAGGATGCGGCCGATTTGAACAAGCTGATCAAGGCCGAAGGCGGCAAGTTTTCGGTCACCCCGGCAGACTGGGATTACTACGCCGGCAAGCTCAAGAAGCAGCGCTACAACATCGACGAGAGCGAGGTTAAGCCCTACCTTGAGATTCACAACGTACTGGAAAACGGCGTATTCTATGCTGCCAACCAGCTCTACGGGCTGACCTTCAAGAAGCGCACCGACATCCCGGTCTATCAGGAAGATGTCACCGTCTATCAGGTCTACGATGCCGACGGCAGCGAACTCGCGCTGTTCTACTTCGATCCGTGGAAGCGCGACAACAAGTCGGGCGGGGCATGGATGTCGACCTTCGTCGATCAGTCGACTCTGCTTGGCACCAAGCCGGTGGTGTTCAACGTCGAGAACTTCACCAAGCCCGCCGCCGGCCAGCCCGCGCTGATCAGCTGGGACGATGCCAACACCATGTTCCACGAGTTCGGCCACGCGCTCCACGGGATGTTTTCGAACCAGCGCTATCCCTCGATCGCCGGCACCAACACCGCGCGCGATTTCGTTGAGTTTCCCAGCCAGTTCAACGAGAACTGGATGACCGAGCCCAAGGTGCTGGCCAACTTCGCCAAGCATTACCAAACCGGCGCGCCGATGCCCGCCGCCTTGGTCACCAAGGTCCAGAACGCGAGCAAGTTCAACCAGGGCTATGCCTTGGGCGAAGTCGTCACCGCGGCCTTGCTCGACCTCAAGTGGCACGCACTGCCCGACAGTGCCGGGCCGCAGGATGTCGACGCGTTCGAGGCCAAGTCGATGAAGGAACTGGCCGCCGACGGCCTCGATGTCACCGATGTGCCGACCCGCTACCGCTCAAGCTATTTCCGCCACGTCTGGGCCAACGGCTACGCTGCCGGGTACTATGCCTACACCTGGACCGAGATGCTCGATCACGATGCCTTCGCCTGGTTCCAGTCGAACGGCGGGATGACCCGCGCCAACGGCCAGCGCTTCCGTGACCTGGTGCTCAGCCGAGGCCACAGTCAGGATTATGCGGTGATGTACCGCAACTTCGCCGGCCGCGATCCGAGCATCGAACCGATGCTCAAGGCACGCGGATTGAAGTAATAAATCCTCCCCCATGGGGGAGGGGGACCATCCAAAGGATGGTGGAGGGGTACAGGCGAGTGGTCCTGCCCGTGAGGGGTTGCAATCACCGCGCGTACCCCTCCACCACCTTTCAGGTGGTCCCCCTCCCCGTATCGAGGAGGACCAGCGCCCGTCCCCCAGCCTCGCCCAGCCAGCGCGCCTCGATCCCCCAGGCGCGGCAGATCGTATCCGCTCCCAGCACCACATCGGGCGGGCCGTCGGCCAGCAGGCGCCCTTCGAACAGCACCAGCACCCGGTCGGCATGGTTCATCGCTTCGGCGAGGCCGTGCATTACCATGACCACCCCGGTGCCGGCATCAGCCTGATCTCGCAGCACCCGAAGCAAGCTTTGCTGATGCGCGAGATCGAGGTTGGCGAGCGGCTCGTCGGCCAGAATCCAGCGCGGCTGCCCGGCCAGTACCCGCGCCATCAAGGCCCGCGCCCGCTCGCCGCCGGATAAGCGCGAGACCGGGCGGTGGCGCAGGTCCTGGAGCTCCATGGTCCTTAGCGCCACTTCGATAGCTGTTGGGTCGCGATCGCGCCACGGCAGGCGGCCGAGTGCGACCAGCGTTTCGGCTGACACATCCCATGCCACCTCAGGTGACTGCGGCAGGTAGCCGATCGCCTGGGCGCGGGCTTGCGGTGCCAGGCCGGCGAGCGAAGCGTCGTCCAGCAGCACTTCGCCGCTGGAGGGCTCCAGCAAGCCCGCGAGACAGGCGATCAGTGACGATTTGCCCGCGCCGTTCGGGCCGACAATCGCGGTGATCTCGCCGGGACGCAGCGCCGCGCTGACATCGTCTAGCCGCCCGGCGAGGCTGAGGTGTTGGGCCTGCAACATCACACCAGTTCCCGCCTGAGCCGCAGCAACAGCGCAAGGAAAAATGGCGCGCCGAGCAGCGATAGCGCGATGCCCAGCCGCAGCTCGCTCTGCAAGGGCAGCACCCGGCACAGGCAGTCTGCGACCAGCACCAGCAAGGCCCCGGCCAGCGCGGAGGGCACAATCAGCTGCGACGGGCGGCCATCGGTGAAGCGGCGCAGCAAGTGCGGCACGATCAAACCGACAAAGCCGATGATTCCCGCCGCCGCGACGCTCGCGCCGACGGTCAGCCCGATCCCGCCGATCATCAGCCATTGCAGCCGCCGCGGATCGAGACCGAGCGAACGCGCCGCCTGTTCGCCCAGGGTAAGCGCATCGAGCGCCGGGCCGGTGCGCAGCAGCACCGCGATCCCGGCGAGCGTGAGCGGCGCGGCGATGACCACATCGTTCCAGCTGCGGTCGCTCAGCGCGCCCATCAGCCAGGTGACGATCTCGGACATCGCAAACGGCGTGGGCGAGAGGCTGATCGCCAGGCTCATCATCGCGCCTGCGAGGCTGGCGATCATCATCCCCGCCAGCGTGAACAACAGGGCCGAACCGCTGCGCCCGGCGATCAGGCTAAGTAGCGCCATTGCGCTCCCCGCGCCGAGCAAGGCGAACAGCGGCAGCAGCCACGGCGTGCCCGCAAGGCCCGTCCAGAAGCTCAGCACCGCGCCCAGCGCCGCGCCCGGAGCAATCCCGAACAGCCCCGGATCGGCCAGCGGATTGCGCAGATAGCCCTGCATCGCGGCGCCTGCTGCGCCCAGCCCTGCGCCAAGGACGACCGCCAGCACCGCGCGCGGCAAGCGCAATTCTGTTAGAATGATCAGCGCGTTAGACACCGGACTTGAGAACGGATCGATCCACACGCGGCCCGCCAGCAGCGAGAGCGGCAAGGCGATGGCCAAAGCAAGCAGCAGCAGGGTGACGGGGCGGGTCATAACGCGCGCCGCACCTCGGCCAATCGCGCCAGTGTGCGCGGGATGCTCGGCCCGCCGCACCACAGCAGCGCGGGATTGAGCGGGGCGCGCACCGTGCCGGACAGCGCGCGCAAGGCCGGATGGGCGAGCAGGCGGTCCTCGTTGGCGAGCGGATTGCCCGCGGTGAAGATCACCCGTGGCGGCGCGGCGAGCATCTGTTCGAGCGGGAGCAAGTCGGCCTGATTGAGCCCGCGCAAGGCAGAGGCATTGCTGAACCCGGTGTGGGCGAGCAAGTCGGCAATCAGCGTCCCCTGCCCCGGTACCATGCCGCCCGATTGCCACACGATCGCCGGCACCAGCGGGCCGGATGGCGGGGCGGCCTGCGCCAGTGCCGCGTCGATCTGCGCATTGAGCAATTCGCCACGCTCAGGATGCCCGGCCAGTGCGGCAATCTCGCGGACCTGCGCCTTGCTCTCCTCGACCGTGCTCGCTGCGCCGAACTCGGCAAAGCGAAGCCCCATCCTCGCGAAGGCCGAACGCGTCGCCGGAGCGGTGAAAGTGCTGCCGATCACTAGCGCCGGGCGCAATGCCGCCACTTCCTCGACCGAGCCGCTGACGCTGCGAAAGCGCCGCGCCTTGGCCAGATCCATCGAGCTCGCCGCAGGGTCGCTGCTGTAGCTCGACAGAGCCAGGATCTGCTGCGGATCGGCGACTTCGGCGAGGATCGCATCGGTACAGGGGTTGAGGCTGACGATGGTGGTGGGCACGGGGGTGCGCGTGGGGGATGCACAGGCGGCGAGGAGGAGGGTCAGTGCCACAATCCTCCCCAAACCGGGGAGGGGGACCATCCGCAGGATGGTGGAGGGGTACGCGCAGTGGTTGCAACTTTGCGGGGTCAGGATCACTTGCCTGTACCCCTCCACCAGCTGCGCTGGTCCCCCTCCCCGTGCCGGGGAGGATTTGTGGCGGATCACCACCTGACCCGCACCCCGCCGTAAGCCGAGCGGCCATAGGTGCCGTAACCGGCGGCGGTCTGATAGGTGTTGTCAGTCACATTCTCGACCCGGCCATAAAGCTCGAAATGTGTCCCCAGCGGCACACTCGCCCGCAAGGTCATCAGGCCATAGCCATCGAGCCGGGTGGAGTTGCCGCGATCATCGAAGTTGTCGCTGACCATCCGCACATCGGCACCCAGCTTGAGGCCGCGCAGCGGCGTGGTCCAGTCGGCCGCGACGCTGACCATATTGCGCGGACGGCGGGCGAGGTCCGTGCCGGTGGTGCGGTCGGTCGCCTGAAGGTAAGTATAGGCCGCCGAAACCGTGACGTTGTCATCGATCCGGGCCGAACCTTCCAGTTCCACGCCTTGGGCGCGGGCGCGGTTGACGTTGTAGTAGCCGCTGCGCTGCGCCGGCGTCTGCTGCCCACCTCCCTCAGCCAGGGCGAGGTCGGAACGGAACGACAGATAGTCGATCAGGTTGCGGCTATCGCGGCGAAATAGGGTGGCGGCGAGGTGGAAGCGGGCATTGCTGCTCCCGAGTTCGATCCCGGCATCGAAGGCTTCGCTGGTCTCGGGCTTGAGCTGGTCATAGCCGCCGTAACCATAAAGCTGGCTCAGCGTCGGGGCCTTGAACCCCTGCCCCCACGAACCGCGCAAGCGCCAACCATGGCCCAGATCGAAACTGGCGTTGGCGCCCAGCGTGGCGTGGCTGCCAAAGCGGTCATGGTCGTCAATCCGCGCCCCGGCGGTCAGGCTGAGCCGGTCGCCGTGGTAACCGAGCATGCCGTGCGCGCCGATGATCCGTGCGGTCTGGCGCGGATCATAGGTGGTTGAGAACCGCGACCAATCGGCATCGCCGCCGAAATCGAAGCTCCAGTGCTCGGCCAGATCGACCCGCCCGGTCAGATCGGCATGGACCGCGCGGCCCTCGGTGTTGAAGTTGGGCGCGGTGTCGCCGTAAGTCGTATCGTAGTAAGCGCGGCGGGTGTCGGACAAGGCGACGCCCGCGCCGAGCTGAAACCCGTTGCCGCTGTATTCCAGCCCGGTCCGGCCTGAGGCCTGCCGGGTGGTCTGGTATTCGGGGGTATCGCCAAAGTTGTAAAATGGAGCGGGATAGCCGTCGAAATCGACCTTGCTGTCAGCATACCGCCCGGCGACTACCAGCTTGAAGCTATCCGTAAAGTTGAACGACCCGCGACCACCCACATGCCACTGGCGGAACGCGTCAGGCTCGCTACCGCCTGCGAATGCGGAAATCCCGTCGGAATGAAGGTACCCACCGCTCAGCCCGAGCGAATAGCGGGTGTCAGCCAGTCCCACCGACGCATTGGCGTCGACCGTGCTGTGCGCGCCATATTCGACGCTGGCGCGCTCGACCGGCCGGGTATCGGTAGTCAGCGCTAGAACGCCGCCAATCGCGTCGGAACCCCAGGCGAGGCTGTTCGAGCCGCGTAGCAGTTCGATCCGCCCGACCCCGCCGCTCATCAGCGTGCCGAGGTCGAACCCGCCCGAGGGCGCGGCGGTATCCTCGACCCGCACGCCATCGATCAGCACCAGCAATTGCTCCGAATTGGCGCCGCGCACGAACAGGCTGGTCTGGCTGCCCAGCCCGCCGCTGCGGGCAAAGCTGACACCGGGAAGCTGGGTAAGAGTGCGGGTCAGGTCGGGGCCTTGAGTTGATTCAAGCTTCGCTGCGTCAATTACCGAAATTGTTTGACCATCATCCTTGCGCCACGACCAAAGGCCGGTTGCGGTAACTGTGATCTCGTCCTCTTCAACCGGCTTCACGCAGCAATAAGTGCCATCATCGTCAAACATGACGTCGACAACTTCACGTACGGGCCGCTTTCCCTGCGCCACGGCAGGCGAGGCAACAACCAGCGAACAACTCAACAATAACAGATATTTCACGCAAAATTCCTCCAACTTGAACGAATGCCGTTCAAGGCGGAGGACTACGCACCATTACGCGGTCCACGCTGCATTCCGGTACACCCCGCCCGGCTGCGGAACGACGGCCCTGGGCAGGTCTCCTGGCTCCCGGATCACGATGCCAACTCCGCCTTCCCGGACAAGTCCAGTGGCATAGTGGAGCGGCACTCCCCGGTCACAGTTGCGGGGGCAGCGGAGGCGCTTCACCTCCTTCCCTTTTCAGCCCGGTCACCCGGACAACCCATGACACGCCGCAGCCTCTACGCTCGCCGATGCGAAGAGGCAAGTTGGGCCAATCTTAACCGGTAAGCACTATGCGCGAGGATGTCCCGCTGCGGCACGGGCCCATCTGGCCGGTGGCACGGCAGGGCTTCCCCGGTTTACGCGCGAAGGCGCGTAACGACGAAGGACCGAATGAAGCTTTTGCCCACCCTGCCCTACGAGCCCCGGCCGCGCGATTGTGCGCTGCGGCTGCGCCGTGCGCGGGTGCCGACCTTGGGCATGCGGCGCGCGCGGCGGCACCGCGGGCGGCGCGTGCTGCTGGTGCTGCTCGCGGCGGTTGCCGTGCCAGCGCTCGCCAGCCCGGCGCCATGGCGCGCGTTCGGGATCGGCGACGCCGGGGACAGCCAGTTCACCGTCGATCCGATGCCGTTCGAACAGACCGGGGGCAGCTTCCCCGGTTCGGCCTATTATTACATCGCCCCCACCCCGCTGCCCGGTGCCGAAGCGGCCAGCAGCGACGGGATCGACCTCGTCGGCATCGGCCTCAGCAACGGCCCGATCGCGCGGGCAATGCGGATCGACAATTCAGGCGTCGATCGCAGCCGCGCCGCCGAATGCCTGACCGCCGCGGTCTATTACGAAGCGGCGAGCGAACCCGACCAGGGCCAGCGCGCGGTGGCGCAGGTCGTGCTCAACCGCGTCGCGCACCCGGCCTTCCCCAACACCGTCTGCGGCGTGGTCTATCAAGGCAGCGAGCGCAGCACCGGATGCCAGTTCAGCTTCACTTGCGATGGCAGCCTGGCCCGGGTGCCGAGCAAATTCTTCTGGGAACGCGCGCGGCAAGTCGCCGAGCAGGCGCTGTCAGGCTACGTCGAAACCAGCGTCGGCCTTGCCACGCATTACCACACCAACGCCGTGCATCCTTATTGGGCGCCCAGCCTGCACTTCATCACCAGCATCGGCGCGCACCGGTTCTATGGGCTGATGGGCCGCGCCGGGGATTCGGCCACCTTCCGCTTCGCCTACGCCGGCGGCGAGCCGCTCGCCGCGCCGCACCCGCATGACGCCCGGGCCGACAAGCTGCCCGACACCACGCTCGACCCGCTGGCCTTGCAGCGCGCTTACGATACCGGCTTCAAGTCGGCGCAGGGCGGGGTTCCGGCCGGCAACGAGGGTCCGGCAGGTCCCGCCGTTCCCGGCCCCGCGCCGCGCTATTCGGCCGAGGTGCAGACCCGCGGCGGAGACAAGCAATACAGCGGCGAAGCGCTGCCGGGCAATCACGGGGTGAAGCCTGAATACGAGAATTCCGGCCAGTGGATCGCCAAACCGGGCGGATAATGCGGCCAGCCGTCGTTGGTAAACAGACGGAAACCATATCGCAGAACAGACACTTAGCGCACTCGTTGTATAACCGCTGCAACGATAACAAGTCGCAGGCCCCCTGAATGACCATCCGCTATGCCGCCGCCCGTCCCGTCCACGCTCCGGTTACCCTGAGCCGCGCCGGACTGGCCCGGATCAGCCGCGCTCCGGCCAACGACAATGGCGACGTGCCGCAGCGCGATCTGGTGCTGCGCAACGCCTTGCTGCACTTCGCCGAGCACGGCTTGCGGGCGGCGGAGGATGCGGCGGAGCGGGCCGAAGCCGCGACCCTGGCGGGCGACTTGGCCCAGCGCGACCACTGGCTGGAGATCTGCCGCGCGCTCGATGCCCGGCGGGCGCGGGGCGTTGCGAAGCGCATCGGGCGGTAGGGGTAACGCCGCCTCCTCCATAGCCGTTCGCCCTGAGCGAAGTCGAAGGGTTGGTTCGAGCGAAGCCGAGAACCTTCTTACCTCACTGCAAACTGCAACGTGGGACACCTCGGCTGCGCTTGGTGTGTGCTTCGACTTCGCTCAGCACGAACGGGCGTTGATAAATCAAACGTTCTATTGCTATTGAGAACTAATCGCAAACATAAAGCCCGACTACGCACCTTTCCTGCCTTGCAATCGTCATTTTACCGGCTTAGGGCCTCGGCTGTTCATCGGGCGGCCCTTGCTCCTCGCGGGATTCATGGGCCTTACCTGACGCTGATTGCCGATCCCGCGTTCGTGGAAGGACCCGACTGCATCATGGCTCGCAAGAAGATCGCCCTCATCGGCGCCGGCAACATCGGCGGCACCCTGGCTCACCTCGCCGCGCAGAAGGAACTGGGCGATATCGTCCTGTTCGACGTGGTCGAAGGCGTGCCGCAGGGCAAGGCGCTCGATCTGTCGCAGTGCGGCCCGGTTGAGGGCTTTGACGCCAAGATCACCGGATCGAATGACTACAAGGACATTGCAGGCGCGGACGTGATCATCGTCACCGCCGGCGTCGCGCGCAAGCCGGGGATGAGCCGCGACGATCTGCTCGGCATCAACCTCAAGGTAATGAAGGCAGTCGGCGAGGGGATCAAGAACAACGCCCCCGGCGCATTCGTGATCTGCATCACCAACCCGCTCGACGCGATGGTCTGGGCACTGCGCGAGTTCTCGGGCCTGCCTCACAACATGGTGGTGGGCATGGCCGGCGTGCTCGATTCCGCGCGTTTCAG
>JBJTLY010000313.1:0-3204 GCA_046063275.1 Novosphingobium sp.
CCAAGTTCCTGATCGACCGCGACGGCAAGGTGGTGCGGCGCTACGCACCCACGGACAAGCCCGAAAGCCTCGAGAAAGACATCGAGAAGCTGCTCTGAAGCCACGTCATCCCGGCGAAGGCCGGGACCCAGCACAAATAAAATCGTCGAAGCGAAGCTTCGGCTTGTTTGACCGGTCTGGGCCCCGGCCTGCGCCGGGGTGACGATTACTTCGCCAGCGCGGCCAGCTTGCCCTGGTCGACCGCCGCCACTGCCGACTTTAGCTGGTCGATGCTGTCAGCCTCGCCCTCGGCGGTAATCATGAAGCGGCTGGCGATCTGCTGGGTGTATTCGCCATGATGATCGCGGTTGTTCCATTTCTCGATCTGCATCTGGCCGTCGACCGAGGCGGAGCGTTCGTAGCCATCGGCATCCTCGCGGCTGTGCGCAGCGCCCATCGCGCTGCCGATCCCAGCGAGCGCGCCAAGCCCGCTTGAATCGATGATCTTCAGGCGGAACGACTTGTCGCCCAGGCTATAGGTCGCCTCGGCTTCGCTGCCCATCTGGCCCATCGCGTTGGCTTCCATCGCGGTACGGTTAAAGCCATTGAGGCTCGCCGGGAACAGCGTCTGCAGTTGGGCTCCGTCGATCGGCTTGACCTGACCGTTGGTTGCGGCCTCCATCTGCTTGCCCGCCGCTTCCATCTTGCTGGTGTCGATCTTGCCAAATCCGGGCACGTTGACCTGGACCGAATCGCCAGAGCTGCCCGCTGAACCCAAGGCTGCTGCGCCCATGCCCATGCCGAGGGCACCAGTGACCGAAGCGGTCACCAGACTGGCGGTCCACATCAGTACGATTGCGGCAATCGTGGTCACCGCGGTAAATCCAACCGCCTTGTCCTGAGGGACCTTCAGCAGCGGAGTGCAACCCTGATAGAACAGGTAAAGCCCATAGAGTCCGGCAAGAATTCCCAGCGTTGCGAGCATCGGGATCAGCCCGAGGATCCCTGCAACCCAAGCCGGCGTCAGCGAATAGACCACCAGCTTTAATGCCGCCGGACGGTCGGCCGTGCCGCCGAACTTGTCGGCCAGAAATTCGGCGACGAGTGCAATCACGATCACTGCAACTACGCCCATGACCAATGAGAAAAGCGCCGTGGTAAGACCGCTCATCAGACTGGGTCGATAGGTCGCAAAGATCATATTGTAACCGAACAGCTGGCCGCCAATCAGTTGCGCAATCGGGCCGATCACGATGAGCGGCAAGGCATAGCGGGTGATCAGGTCGCCCGGAGTCGCAGCTTCACCAGCCACAACAGGCCAGGTCTCCGTCGGCTTCAGGATGATTGATTTGGCCCGCTGGACTAGCCCGCCGCCAGCCGCATAAGGATTATCCATGCTCGTCTCCCTCCCGAAAGTAAAAAGTTCCGGCGCGACCCGTGCTGGCGCGGAAGGAACCACATCCCCGCCAGATTGCCTAGGTGAAATACGACAAGTTTGGTGGAGGGACGGTGGAAAAATCGCCGTACCAGCTATGGCGAATCCCGCTCGCCATGCCTAACCTTGGCACTATGTCCCACACCAGTTTTGTCCCCTTGCGTGTCCTCTCCAGCTATTCGCTGCTCGAAGGCGCGGTCGAGCCCAAGGCGGCGGTGAAACTGGCGATAGAGCGCGGATTTCCGGCGATCGCAATTGCCGACCGCAACGGGCTCTATGCAGCGATGGCCTTTGCCGGGGCGGCGCGCGATGCCGGGATCCAGCCGATCATCGGGGTGACGCTGGGGGTGCGCCGCACTCTGGACGGGCCGATCGACTGGCTGGCGCTCTATGCCCAGAACGATGCCGGGTGGCTCAACCTGTGCGATCTGGTTTCGAAGGCGCACCTCGAGCGCCCGCTCGAACTTGAACCGCATGTCACCGTGGCTGACCTTGAGGGCCGCACCGAGGGCCTGATCGCTCTCACCGCCGCAGGTGAAGGCGCCTTGGTCAGACTGCTTGCCGAAGGCCGCACCGAAAGCGCGGACGAATACTGCGAACGCCTTGAGCACCTGTTCCCCGGCCGCCTCTACATCGAGATTGCGCGGCGCGGTGAAGCGGCAGAGGAGGCGGCCGAAGACGCGCTGATCGATCTGGCCTTTGCCCGCGACCTGCCCTTGGTCGCGACCAACCCAGCTTGTTATGGCGATCCGCAGTTCCACGCCGCGCACGATGCCATGCTGTGTATTGCGGGCTCAACCCATCTCGACGCCGCCGACCGTCCGCGGTCGAGCGCGCAAGCCTGGGTCAAGAGCGCGCCGATGATGCAGGAGCTGTTCGCCGACCTGCCCGAGGCGCTTGCCAACACCTTGGTGATCGCGCAGCGCTGCGCCTACGCCCCGCCCAAGCGCAAGCCGCTGCTGCCGAGCCTCGCTGGCGACGCCGCCGGCGAAGCGCAGATGCTGATCGATGACGCGCGCGCCGGCCTCGAAGCGCGGCTCGCGCCTTATGGCGAAATGGCCGAAGAAGAGCGCCAGATCTATTTCGACCGGCTCGATTTCGAAGCCAATGTCATCAACACCATGGGCTTTGCCGGGTACTTCCTGATCGTGGCCGACTTCATCAAGTGGGCCAAGGACAACGACATCCCGGTCGGTCCGGGGCGCGGCTCGGGTGCTGGCTCGGTGATCGCCTGGGCGCTGACCATTACCGACCTCGATCCGCTCAAACTGGGGCTGCTGTTCGAACGCTTCCTCAACCCCGAACGCGTTTCGATGCCGGACTTCGATATCGACTTCTGCGAAACCCGCCGCGGCGAGGTGATCCGCTATGTCCAGGCCAAGTACGGCGAGGATCACGTTGCGCAGATCATCACCTTCGGCAAATTGAAAGCCCGCGCGGTGCTGCGCGATACCGGCCGCATCCTGCAGATGAGCTATGGCCAGGTCGACCGGCTGTGCAAGATGGTGCCCAACCACCCGACCGACCCGTGGACCCTGCCGCGCGCGCTAAACGGGGTCAGCGAGCTCAAGCAGGCTTACGATACCGATGACGAGGTGCGGCGACTGATCGACCTTGCGGTGCAGTTGGAAGGCCTGCCGCGCAACAGTTCGACCCACGCCGCCGGGGTGGTGATCGGCGACCGGCCGCTGGCCCAGCTGGTCCCGCTCTACCGCGATCCGCGCTCGGACATGCCGGTGACCCAGTTCGACATGAAATATGTCGAGGACACCGGCCTGATCAAGTTCGAC
>JBJTLY010000314.1:0-6644 GCA_046063275.1 Novosphingobium sp.
GCTGGGCTTTGGCGATCCCATCCCGTTTTCGGCCGAACATGGCACCGGCATGGCCGACCTGTTCGAGGCGCTTTTGCCGCACCTTGAGCCCAAGCAGCCCGAGGAAGACGAATTCGAGCCGTTCGACGAGGAGGACGAGGAGGCGCTGAACCGGGCGCCGCTCAAGCTCGCCATCGTCGGGCGGCCCAATGCGGGCAAATCGACCCTGATCAACGCCTTCCTCGGTGAGGATCGGCTGCTGACCGGGCCTGAAGCCGGGATCACCCGCGATTCGATCGCGGTCGACTGGATCTGGCACGACCCTGAGCTCAAGGAAGACCGCGTCGTCCGCCTGATCGACACCGCGGGGATGCGCAAGAAGGCGCTGGTCCAGGACAAGCTCGAAAAGCTCGCGGTCGCCGATGCGCGCCATGCGATCGACTTTGCCGAAGTGGTGGTGCTGCTGCTCGACGCCACCCGCGGGCTTGAGCATCAGGACCTCAAGATCGCCTCGATGGTGCTCGAGGAAGGCCGCGCGCTGATCATCGCGATCAACAAGTGGGATGTGGCGCAGGATGCTAGCGGACTGTTCAACGGTATCCTCTTTGCGCTCGATGAAGGTCTGGCGCAGGTCAAAGGCGTGCCGCTGCTCGCGGTCTCGGCGCGGACCGGCAAGGGGCTCGACCCGCTGCTCAAGGCCGCATTCGAAATCCGCGCCTCATGGTCGAAGCGGGTGCCGACCTCGGCGCTTAACCGCTGGTTCGACGATGCGCTCGAAAAGAACCCGCCGCCAGCGCCCGGCGGCAAGCGGATCAAGCTGCGCTACATCACCCAGGCCAAGACCCGCCCACCGGGCTTCGTGATCTTCGGCACCCGGCTCGATGATCTGCCGGTGAGCTATCAGCGTTATCTGATCAACGGGATCAGGCGGGAGCTGGGGTTCGACGCGGTGCCGGTAAGACTGATGCTGCGGAGTGCGAAGAACCCGTTCGGGGACAAGTGATCTGACCTGAGGGAGACTCACCCTAAGGAATTTCGAAATCCTTTTCGTAGCCATGTTCGGCATTGATGAAGAAATTGACGGTGTATCGGCCCTTTGGAAATCGCATCGGATCGAACAATGGGCCAGTTTTGACGTAGTCGAACAGGACGAAGTCGCGCGGCAAGATGATGTGTCCGTCGCGCGGAAGCCTATCGCCGAGACTCCCTTCAAAATATGCGACAGATTTGCCCGAGGCAGTTTCCTGCCAAACGGTTATATCTCGGGGGAAATTGTCCGTGGGCAACTGAACCATTACTCGGTCGGATGCTTCAACGCGAACGATTGGCGATCCTCCGCCGCAAGCCGCCAAAAGAAGCGCGATCAGACTTACGAACGTCGCTCGCTTTATGGCCATGGTCATCGCTCCAGTTCGATCGGTTCTGGCTCTCGCCTGAACCCCAACACCCGCCACTCGGTCAGACTGCGCCACAGCCACTCCATCGGGCCCTGGCGGTAGCGCGTCAGCCACGGCTGGCTCCACGCCAGGATCAGCGCCCAGACCAGCAACACCAGCGTCCAGCGCTGCGCTGCGCCGAATTGTCCGTAGAGGCCGAGGCCCCAGCCGTAGCACAGCGCGGCCATGATCAGGCTGGTGCCGAGGTAATTGCTGAACGCCATTTTGCCCGCGGCCTCGAGCATTTCGCCCGGTACCGTCCGCAGCAGCGCCTGGGCACCCAGCACCAGCAGTGCCGCATAACACAGAGCCAGCGCGGTGTGGGGCAGGACCGAGGCGAACTGCTCGGTAAAATGCATCAGCACTTCGGGATAGTCTTGGCGCTGCGCCCACCAGGCGAAGGAGAGGGTCGGGCCAAGGCCAAGGCCCATGCCCCAAACCGCGAGCTTCACCACGCTGCGGCGCGGCCATGTTTCGGCGAAAAACCCACTCTTCAGCAGCGCCATGCCGAGCATCATCCACGGCAGCGTCTCGCCCCAGTTGAAGCCGACCAGCCCGAGCGGATCGGGTGCGCGATCGCGCAGCTTCGTCTGGACCTGCTGCGGCCAGGACTGCTTGGCCTGGGCGGTGTCCTTCGCCTCCTCCTTGCGGAACCAAAGTAGATCGTCGGAGTGGCGCTTCGCCGCTGCAGGCGATGCCGTGCCGGACAGGACTGCGGCTTCATCGCCCAGGCTGCCCGCCCAGATCGACAGCCCCCAGCCCTGCCACACCGTCAGAACCAGCGCCGCGCCCAGCATCAGCTGGCGCGACGACCAGTGCCGCACGATCATCGCCAGAAAGCCGACCGCGCCGTAGAGGAACAGGATATCACCGTCCCACACCAGCATGAAGTGCAGGTAGCCGATCAGCATCAGCCACAGCAGGCGCCGAACCTGCAACCGCGCGCCGTCGCGGCCGATCGCGTCCATCCGCTTGATGAACAGTAGCAGGCTCGCCCCGAACAGCATCGAGAACAGCGCCCGCATCTTGCCTTCGAAGAGAATGAACATGATGAGCCACGCGGCGTGATCTGCGGGCGAGCCGGGGCGGGGCAGATCGGGTGACATCGCCGAACTGCCGGGCACGGCAAAGGTGCAGACGTTGACCGCAAGGATGCCCAGTACCGCAACGCCGCGGATCAGGTCGAGAGAGCGGAGGCGAGCTTCAGTTCCAACCATTATTCAACAAATGCCGTTCGTCCCGAGCGAAGTCGAGGGATGGTTCGAGCGCAGTCGAGAACTGCATGACCTGGCCGCCTCGGCTTCGCTCGGCGGGTCCCTCGACTTCGCTCGGGACGAACGGGCATGGGGGTATGTGGATTTACCCCGGCACCGCCGCACACGTAATTCCGGCGGCCTTGAGCTTGGCGCAGGCGGCTTGGGCGGCGGCCTGGC
The DNA here is from genome assembly GCA_046063275.1 of Novosphingobium sp. Lineage (GTDB taxonomy): Bacteria > Pseudomonadota > Alphaproteobacteria > Sphingomonadales > Sphingomonadaceae > Novosphingobium. Next base: position 2,849 of record JBJTLY010000314.1, read on the forward strand.
TGTAACCGCCGGCCTGCAGCTTGGTCACCGTGCCGGCCTTGACGTTGAGCCGCGGGTGTCCGGCGATCTCGGGCATGCCCTTGACCTTGGCCCACATCGCATCGGCATTGCCTGCGACCCCGAAAGCGCCGAGTTGGACCCGCCAGGTACCGCCAGCCGCACTCGGCGCGGGGGCTGGGGCGGGCGAGGGGACCGGCTTCACCACCGGGCGCGGCGCGGGTAGCGGCGGAGTCACGCGCGGAGGCGGGCCGGCATGCACTGCAACTGGACGCGGCGCGGGGGTGGGAACGGGCGGGCGGGCATAGTCCGCACCTGCGCTCGCCGGGCTGCTGCGCGGCGCCGGGTCGGCCATGGCGACCGTCGGTCCCTTGATTGGAGGAGCGGAGGGCTGGGCGCTGCCTGGTACCTGGCTGCCAAGATCGACCGCAGCGAGCTGACGCGCGCGGGTCGCGTCGGCCTGACTGCCGAGCTCGCTGGCAAGCTGGACGCCCTGCTGGCGCTGATCGAGCGGGATGTACTCATCCATCTGCGCCAAGGCCCCGGCGGCCTGCGGCAGGCCCTGCTGCTGTGCGAGGGTAACCAGCGCATAGGCGCGGACCCAATCCTTGGGCACCATGTCGCCATTGAAATGCGCGATGCCGAGCAGGTATTCGGCGCGCGGGTCGCCGCGATCGGCGGCGGCGCGCAAGTAGGGCAGCGCCTTGGCCTTTTCGCCGCGCTGGAACAGCAGCAGGCCGTAATTGTCCGCCGCCTGCAGGTGCCCCATCGCCGCAGCCTGTCCGAACAGGCTTTCGGCCTTGGCCAGGTCTTGCGGCACGCCCTTGCCGAGGCGGTAGGCCTGACCCAAGTTGAAGATCGCGTCCCCGTCACCCTTGGCGGCTTCGGCCTGCCAGGCCTTGACCGCACCAGCGAAATCGCCGCGCGTCCAGGCGTCTACCCCGGCCTTGGTATCGGCCTGCGCCGCACCTGCGAATCCCATTCCCGCGCCGACCAGCAGCCCTGCGAGCAAAAATGTGCGACCCATCGTACTTTTTCCCGTTCCCTCGCGGCGGTTTAACTTTGCCGCAGCGGCGATCCCCCGATCGGCCCGCGCGCCGCCCGCTCTCATCACTAACTGACATAGTAAACACTCCCTTAGCAAAGGGTTTATGCGTCGCCACGCCGCAGGAAGCCGCGCTTCATTCGTACGCGTTAACTCAAAATTAGGAACGTTCTGCGATCCCCCACGGCAAGTCTTTTCAGGTTTGCGCATTTCTTAGGGGACAGACGTTGCGGGTACTGGCTTTGGCATCACAGAAGGGTGGTTCGGGCAAGACGACCTTGTCCGGGCATCTGGCCGTGCAGGCGCAGCGCGCCGGTGCGGGGCCCGTCGTGCTGATCGATATCGATCCGCAAGGCTCGCTGGCCGATTGGTGGAATGAGCGCGAGGCGGAATTTCCAGCCTTTGCCCAGACCACCGTGGCGCGGCTCGCCGCCGATCTCGCGGTCCTGCGCCAGCAGGGCTTCCGCCTGGCGGTGATCGATACCCCGCCGGCAATCACCATGGCGATCCAGTCGGTCATTGCGGTGGCCGAGTTGATTGTCGTGCCGACCCGCCCAAGCCCGCATGACCTCCGCGCCGTGGGCGCCACGGTCGATCTGTGCGAACGCGCCGGCAAGCCGCTGATCTTCGTGGTCAATGCTGCGACGCCCAAGGCCAAGATCACTTCCGAAGCCGCGGTTGCTCTGTCGCAGCACGGCACTGTCGCGCCGATCACGCTGCACCACCGCACCGACTTTGCCGCCTCGATGATCGATGGCCGCACCGTGATGGAAGTCGATCCCAACGGCCGAAGTGCTGCCGAAGTCACCGCGCTGTGGAGCTATATTTCGGACCGGCTCGAAAAGAACTTCCGCCGGACCGTGTTTGCCGCTCCGACCAGCGTTACTTCGATCCAGGGCGTGCACCGTCCGGCTGGCGGCTTCGGTCGCCGCGTCGCGGGCTCGTAAGGAGCGCTCGGGGGCATGGCCGACCACAAACCCATCGCGTCGCTCACCCCGCGGCTGCTTGCCCGCAAGGGCGGCGCCAAGCCGGCGATGCGACCGCAAGCGAGTGCGCTTGCATTCAGCCACGAAGACCTCGGCTGGAACGACATGGGCCACGATGAAGGCCAGTTCGGGCAGGTCGTCTCGTTCGAACAGGCTCGCGAACTGCCCGAAGTGGTTCGCCAACAGCGCAGCCTCGGCCGCGATGTCGAACGCCGCTCAGCGCTCGCCGATGGCCGCCGCGCCGCCTTTACCCTGCGGATGGACGCGCAGCGCCATCTCCAGCTGCGCCTGGCTTGCACGGTCAAGGGCCGCAGCGCCCAGCAACTGGTGACCGAGGCGCTTGACCGCCTGCTCGCCGAACAACCCGATCTGGCTTCGCTCGCCGCACAGGTGGCGAAGAGCCGCACATGAGATTTTTCGAGGAAGGGACCTTTCCCATGCAGACCACCAAGCTTCGTCGTTCGATCCTCCCGCTCGGTGTCGCCGGTGCGGTGGCGCTCGCCATGGCCGCAGGTGCTGGGTTCAGCTCGGGCGCGGTTGCCAAGTCGAGCACCGACAAGGCCGCGGCTGAGGCGCAGAAGGCGCTCGCCAAGGGTGACAGCGCCAAGGCAGTTTCGCTAACCGAAGCACTGGTTGCTTCGAACCCGAAGGTTGCGACCTATCGCGCGCTGCTGGGGCAGGCCTATCTCAAGTCCGGCCGCTTCGAAAGCGCGGCTGCTGCTTTCAACGACGCGATGAAGCTGGGCGACAATTCGGCCCGGACCGCGCTTTCGCTGGCGCTCGCCGATGTGGGCGCGGGCCGGAACGGTGAAGCGGTCGCGATTCTCAATGACTGGCGCGATGCCATTCCGGCGGTCGACCTCGGCCTGGCCTATGCACTCGCCGGTGACAGCGGCCGCGGCGTTGCCATTCTTTCGGATACCCTGCGCGGCGGCGACAATTCGCCCAAGGTGCGCCAGAACCTCGCCTATGCCTTCGCTCTCGATGGGCGCTGGCGCGAAGCCCGGCTGATGGCCTCGCAGGACGTGCCGCCAGAACAGCTCGACGGCCGGATCAGCGCCTGGGTGATGCAGGCGCGCCCCGAAGACTCCAAGCTGCGGGTTGCCTCACTGTTGCGCGTACCGATGGTGGCCGACAGCGGCCAACCGGCGGCGCTCGCACTCAATGCCAGCGGCGACCAGGAACAGCTTGCTGCCGAAGGTGCTGCGGTGAAAGCCGATGCCCCGGCGGTTGCCACCGCGGGTGAACTGCCAGCAGCCGCCGCTCCGGCGGCGAACCTTGCGCAGTATCAGCCGGTCGATGCGCCGGCTCCGGTGGCCGCGCCGGCGGTTGCCGAAGCGACGCCGGAAGCCTTCTCACCGGTGTATAATTCGAACCCGGTCGTCCAGCCGTTGCCACAGAGCGGGCCCGAAGCGATGACCCCACCGGCACCCAAGCGCATGGCCGTTGCCGTCCGTCCCAAGACCGTCACTCACCGCCCGGGCCTGCGCCCGCGCCACGTGATGGCGCAGGTATCGGGTCGCGGCTCGACCCACCTCGTTCAGCTCGGTTCGTTCGCAAGCGAGCAGGGCGCCCGCCGCGCCTGGGGCCACTATGCCGCGCGCAACCCCGAGCTGCGCAATTTCAAGATGACGATCACCCAGGCCGACGTACGCGGCAAGCACTTCTGGCGCGTCGCCGCTGCCGGTCTCGATGGCAAGGGCGCGCAGGGCCTTTGCTCGACGGTCAAGAACCGCGGCGGGGTGTGCTTCGCCTATGCCGCCAGCCG
>JBJTLY010000315.1:0-10707 GCA_046063275.1 Novosphingobium sp.
GCGGCCGACCATGGCGAGCTGCTCGGCAAGCAGGACCGCGCGACGCTTGCGGGCAATGTCGTCATCACGCAAGGCCCGCTGACCCTGCGCGCGGCGCGCACCACCATCGCTTTTTCAAGCGGCGGCGGCTTCAAGATCCACCGCCTCGACGCGACCGGCGGGGTCACCGTGACCCGCGGCGACCAGAGCGCGAGCGGCGATGTTGCGATCTACGATTTCGACCGGCGGATCATCACCATGGCCGGCGGGGTCACCCTGCAGCGCGGTTCGGACCGGCTCAATGGCGGGCGGTTGGTGATCGACCTCGACACCGGGCTGTCGAGCGTTGACGGCAATGTCGGTGGCGGTTCCTCGGCACTCGGCACCTCGGGCAGCGCACCGCGCGGCGGCCGCATCACCGGCACCTTTAACGTGCCCAAGAAAACCAACTAAACCCGACCGCGCCGTGGAACTCAGTGCCCTGCGGCGCATCCTTCTGTCCATGGTCGGGACCGGCTCTGTCGATGGCCTGGACCAGCTGTCAGATGCCGATTGGAGCAAGCTGAACACGCTTGCCGCGCAGCACCGGCTCCGCCCGTTGCTCCACGCGCAGCACGGTAATGACCTGCGGATTCCAGCCGAAATTCGTACAGACTGGCAGGAAGCGCACCGCCTTGCCGCCTTGCAGGCAATGCTGCACCGCCATGAACTGACTGAATGCGTGCAGGTGCTCGAAGGCGTCGGCATCGTCCCGATCGCGCTCAAGGGCGCGTGGCTGGCGGCCCATGCCTACCCGGCGCCAGCGCTGCGGCCGATGCGGGACATCGACCTGCTGGTACCGCAAGGCCGGGTACTGGAAGGCTACGCCGCGCTAAAAGCGGCGAGCTACATAGAATATGGCCCTGCCGAAATGTCGCTCGAACAAGCGCTGCGGCTGGACAAGCATCTGCCGCCGTTGATCGCGCGGCACGGCACGGTGATCGAACTCCATCACCGGCTGTGGGAGCCGGACGGGCGGCTCGATCATGCCAGTCCGGCTGCGCCCGAGACTGCGCAGGCAAAGACGTGGCGCGATGACGATGGGATCACCTATCTCGACCCAGCCGCCACCCTGGCTCACCTGATTGTCCACGCGGTATACAGCCACAGGCTCGATTGCGGTCCGCTGCTGCTGCCCGATATCGACTGGCTGCTCCGCGCCGAACCGATCGACTGGGAAGCGTTCTGGGATCGCGCGCGGCGCGAGGGCTGGCGCAGCGGCGCGCGACTGGTGCTCGAACTGGTCAGGACCTACCGCAACGGTGCCCCAATCGCCTTCGCGCCCGATGACGGGCCGCCGCCGCCCGCCGGACTGATCGAGGCCGCCCCCGACCTGTTGCTGCAGGATCTCGATACCCGGCGCAGCGCCGGGTTTGCCGCTGCCGCGATCAAGGCCGGACCAGCGAAACTGTTCCAGCGCCTGCGCGGACGACGCGGCGCGAAGGGCGAGGACGAGGTGACCCGCGAAATGGCGCATGACGGCGGCATGCTCGGCTGGGCCGGGTCGCGTGCCTGGCGCAGCCTGACCGAGTTGGCCCGCCCCGACGTGCGCCGCCAGTCGCGCCAGCTGGCTGCGCTCAGCACCTGGCTCGACCGATGACCCCGAAGCGCGTGCTGATTGTCGGGCTCAACTATGCGCCCGAGCCGGTCGGGATTGGTCCTTACACGCAAGGGCTGGCGCAGGCGCTGGTTGAGGCCGGTGCCGAAGTTTCTGCGGTGGTCGCCAAGCCCTACTACCCGCAGTGGCGCGTTTCCGATGACTACTCTGGCGGCGGATGGCGGCTTGAGATGGACGGCGCGGTCCGCGTCACCCGCTGCCCGATCTACGTGCCAGCCGAGCCTGGCGGCCTGAAGCGTGTCGTACATCTGGCGAGTTTCATGCTGTCGGCACTGGTCCCGGCGCTGCGTGCGGCGCTGCGTCGCAAAGAACAACCGGACCTTGTGTTCACCGTCGCCCCCGCGCTGCTCGGCGTGCCAACCGCATGGCTTGCGGCCAGGCTCGCCGAGGCAAAGCTGTGGATCCATGTCCAGGACTTCGAAGTCGAAGCGGCGCTGGCGACCGGGCTGATGCCTGCAAACGGGCTCGCCGCGCGGCTGGCGCGGTGGGTGGAAAACCGCTTGCTGCAGCTTGGGGATCGGGTTTCGACGATCAGCCCGCAAATGTGCGCCAAGCTGATCGAAAAGGGCGTCGCGCCAGACCGCGTGTTCGAAATGCGCAACTGGTCCGATGCGCGTTTTGCGCCCGACCCTGATGGGGCTGCGGCAATCCGGCACAACTGGGGCCTATCCGGCAAGGTGGTTGCGCTCTATTCGGGCAATATTGCGCGCAAGCAGGGGATCGAGATCCTCGTCGAGGCCGCACATCTGCTCGAAAGCCGTAGCGACATTGCCTTCGTGATCTGCGGCGAAGGCCCCAACCGTGCCGAGCTCGAGCGACTGGCGGCGGGGCTCGGCAATGTTCAGCTCCACGATTTGCAACCCGCGGAGAAGATGGGGGCGATGCTGACCATGGCCGACCTCCACCTGTTGCCACAGATCGCCGGGGCCGCGGATCTGGTCTTGCCCTCAAAGCTCACCAACATGCTAGCATCGGGGCGCCCGGTTGTGGCGACAACCGAGGCCGGAACCGGGCTCTACGCCGAAGTCGACGGCTGCGGCGCGATCACGCCGCCTGGGGACGCAAAGACGCTGGCCAGAGCAATTGTGGATCTGGCCGACGATCCTGAGCGACGCGAGAATCTTGGTAAGGCGGCGGCCTTAAGGGCAGTGGAACGCTGGTCGAAACCGGCAATCATCGCGGCTGCGCTCGACCAGCTCGGCTGATCAGTCCTTGGCCCAAGGCGACTTGTGCGCCGCACTGGCTTGCGCCACTTTGGCTTCTTGCTTCTCGGTCTGTTCGGGTGAAGGCACAGTGCAATAGGCCGTCACCAGGATTCCCAACGACCAGGTAACCGCTTTCCAGCGACTGGCGAAGACATGGGTTATCTTGGTGCCAAATCCCAACATGCGGGGAGTCTAGCAGCGCGAGGTTAAGGAAGCTTAGTCGCTTCGCGCTGAAGTTCGTACAGCATGTCGAGCGCCTCGCGCGGGGTCAGCGCATCGACTTCGAGCGCGTTCAGCCTCTCGCGCAATACATCGACCGTTTCTTCCTGCTGTTCGGCTGCAGCGGCGAAAAGTGGCAGGTCGCCCAGCCCTGCAGCGATCCCGCCGGTTTCGGCGCGGCCTTTCTCCAGCCGGTCGAGTACCGATTTGGCCCTGGCGATGACTGGTGCCGGAACCCCGGCCAGCTTGGCGACAGCCAGCCCGTAGCTCCGGTCCGCCGGTCCCTCGGCCAGTTCGTGAAGCAAGACCAGATCGCCTTGCCATTCGCGCGCCCGGACATGGTGCAGCGACAGCGCCTCGCAGCTTTCGGCCAGCCGCGCGAGCTCGTGGTAGTGCGTCGCGAACAGGCAGCGGCAACGGTTCGACGAATGCACCGCTTCGACCACCGCCCAGGCCAGCGCCAGCCCATCGTATGTCGAGGTGCCGCGCCCGACCTCATCGAGGATCACGAACGAGCGCTCGCTGGCCTGCGCGAGGATCGCGGCGGTCTCGACCATTTCGACCATGAAGGTCGAGCGCCCGCGCGCGAGGTTATCCGAAGCCCCGACCCGGCTGAACAGACGGTCGACCAGCCCGATCCGCGCTGAGCTTGCAGGGACGAAGCCACCCGCCTGCGCGAGCAGCACGATCAGCGCGTTCTGGCGTAGGAAGGTGCTCTTCCCGCCCATATTGGGGCCGCCGATCAGCCACAGCCGGTCGCGCTCAGATAGGGTACAATCGTTGGCGACAAAGCGCTCGCCTCGGGTGCCCAGCGCGGCCTCGACAACCGGGTGGCGGCCGCCGCTGATTTCGATCACCGGTTCGGCAACGATCTCGGGACGGCACCAGCCGCCCTCGGCAGCGCGTTCAGCCTGACCTGCCGCGACGTCGATCCGGGCGAGCGCCTCGGCGGTGCACGCAATGGCCTGCCGTGCCGCGACTGCGCGTTCGCACAGTTCCTCGAAATGCGCCTCCTCGGCCGCCAGCGCGTGGGCGCTGGCTTGCGCGATCCGGCTCGCATCTCCGTGCAGTGGCAGCGAATTGAAGCGCACCGCCCCTGCCATGGTCTGGCGGTGGGTGAACTCGCTGTCCGGACCCATCAAGGCATCGGCCTGCCGCGCGGGTACCTCGATGAAATAGCCGAGAACGCCGTTGTGCTTGACCTTGAGCGTCGCGATTCCGGTTCCGGTCCGGTACTTCGCTTCAAGCGCTGCGATCGCCCGCCGGGCATTGCCCGACACATCGCGCAATTCGTCAAGCGCGTGATCATAGCCCGCCGCGATGAAGCCACCCTGGTTTCGTTCAGTGGGTGGCGACGGCACCAGCGCGCGCGAAAAGTGGTCGGTCAGCGCGGCGTGTCCGGTCAGGCTGGGCAATAGCGCATCTAGCAGCGCGGGCCGATCCTGCCGCGACTTCAGGTGATCATGGATCCGCCGGGCTTCGCCAAGGCCATCGCGCAACTGGCCAAGATCGCGTGGACTGCCGCGCCCGGCAACGATCCGGCCGAGCGCGCGGGACAAGTCGGGCAGCGCCCGCAGCACGGTGCGCAGGTCGCCGCGCAGCAAGGGATCATCGTGCAGCCACTGGACCATGGCCAACCGCGCTTCGATTGCGGCCATATCGGTGCGCGGGGCAGACAAATCGTCGGCCAATTGCCGTGCACCTGCCCCGGTGACGCAGCGATCGACCGCTTCGATCAGGCTGCCGCGCCGCCCGCCCTGGCTCGAGCTCATGATCTCAAGGCTGGCGCGGGTTGCCTCGTCCATCGCGAGATGCGCCTCGCCGCTTCGCGCCACGGGCGGCAACAGCAGCGGCAAGGTACCGCGACCGACGTGATCGAGGTAGGCGATCAGCCCCGCAGCGGCGGCCAGCATCGGCCGGGTGAACGATCCGAACCCGTCGAGCGTCGCGACTTCGTGCAGTGCCTTGAGGCGGCGGTCACCCTCTTCACTGGTGAAGTCGCGCGCCGGGCGCGGGCTGGCCTCGGCGGGTGCGCCGGCCAAGGAGTCGCTTGTCACCACCTCGCTCGCACCGAGCCGGGCAAGTACTGCCCCCAGCCGCTCGGGCGGACACTCTTCCAGTTCCATCCGCCCGGTCGAGATATCGCAGGCAGCAATCCCGCAAGTCCCGCGCATTTCGCACACTGCAGCAAGCAGATTGGCGCGGCGCGGTTCGAGTAGCGCCTCTTCGGTCAGCGTGCCCGCAGTGACGAAGCGAACGATATCGCGCGCCACCAAGGCCTTCGATCCGCCGCGCTTCTTCGCTTCCTCGGGGCTTTCGGTCTGCTCGGCGATGGCCACGCGGCAGCCCGCCTTGATCAGCCGCGCGAGATAGCCTTCGGCCGAATGGACCGGCACCCCGCACATCGGAATCGGCACGCCGAGATGCTCTCCGCGGCTGGTTAGGGCAATGTCGAGCACCTGAGCGGCAGTCCTCGCATCGTCGAAGAACAGCTCGAAGAAGTCGCCCATGCGGTAGAACAGCAGGCAATCGGGCGCCTCGGCCTTGAGCGCGAGGTATTGGGTCATCATCGGGGTGACCGCAGGATTGCCGGACGGGGCGTGCATCGAGCAGTACTAGCCCGACTATTGGCGATTCGGGAGGCTAAGCATCCAAGCTTTCCCCTATCGCGTCGCGCCGCCTTCCGTTAGGGCAAAGCCGATTGCGGGAGATACCAGTGCCTGAAGATACCCCCAGGGAAGAAGCCAACGTTCGCTTCACCGAGCGCGAAGCGCTGTTTTATCACAAGACCATCCGCCCCGGTAAGATCGAGATCATCGCCTCGAAGCCGATGGCAACCCAGCGCGACCTGAGCCTGGCCTATTCACCCGGTGTCGCGGTGCCGGTTCAGGCGATCGCCGATAATCCGGCCGATGCCTATGAATATACCGCCAAGGGCAACCTGGTTGCGGTGATTTCGAACGGCACCGCAATCCTCGGCATGGGCAACCTTGGCGCGTTGGCCTCCAAGCCGGTGATGGAAGGCAAGGCGGTGCTGTTCAAGCGTTTTGCCGACGTCGATTCGATCGATATCGAGCTGAACAGCGAAGACCCCGACGCCCTCATTGAAGCGATCGCGATGATGGAGCCGAGCTTTGGCGGGATCAACCTTGAGGACATCAAGGCCCCTGAATGCTTCGTGATCGAGCAGGCGCTGCGCGACCGGATGAAGATCCCGGTGATGCACGACGACCAGCACGGCACCGCGATCATCGCCGCCGCCGGCCTGGTCAACGCCTGCCACCTGACCGGGCGGGACTTCAAGGACGTGAAGGTGGTGGTCAACGGCGCCGGTGCCTCGGCGCTTGCGTGCACCGCGCTGATCAAATCGATGGGCGTGCGCCACGAAAACGTGCTGGTCTGTGACACCAAGGGCGTGATTTATCCCGGCCGCGAAAACGTCGATCAGTTCAAGTCGGCGCATGCGGTGATGACCGACCGTCGCACCCTGAAGGAAGCGCTGGTCGGCGCCGACATCTTCCTTGGCCTGTCCGCCGCGGGCGCGGTGACGCAGGACATGGTCAAGGACATGGCCCCGGCGCCGATCATCTTCGCCATGGCCAACCCCGATCCCGAGATCACCCCGCCCGATGCCAAGGCAGTGCGCCCCGATGCGATCGTTGCGACCGGCCGCTCGGACTATCCCAACCAGGTCAACAACGTGTTGGGCTTCCCCTTCATCTTCCGCGGCGCGCTCGACGTGCGGGCAACCGCGATCAACGAAGAAATGAAGATCGCCGCAGCCTATGCCATCGCCCAGCTGGCGCGCGAACAGGTGCCCGAAGAAGTCGCTGCGGCTTACGGGCAGAAGTATCACTTCGGGCCGGACTACATCATCCCAGCGCCGTTCGATCCGCGGCTGATGGAAGTGGTCTCCTCGGCGGTCGCCAAGGCGGCGATGGACTCGGGCGTGGCGCAAAAGCCGATCGAGGATTTCGACGTCTATCGCACCGAACTCAAAGCACGGCTCAACCCGACCACTTCGGTGCTGACCGAAGTCTACGACCGGGTGAAGGCCAATCCCAAGCGGATGATCTTCGCCGAAGCGGAGAACGAAATCGTGCTGCGCGCGGCGATCCAGTACCGCGATTTCGGCTATGGCGAGCCGGTGCTGGTCGGCCGGACCGAGGCGGTCCGGGCCAAGCTGATCGAGCTTGGAGTCGAGCAGCCTGAGGCCTTCCAGATCGAGAATTCGGCGGTCAGCATCTACGTGCCGCAGATGGTCGAACTGCTCTACGAGCGGCTCAAGCGGCGCGGGTTCATGGAGCGCGACGTCAAGCGCATGGTCAACCAGGACCGCAACGTCTTCGCCTCGCTCCTGCTCAAGATGGGCATCGGCGATGCGATGGTCACCGGCATAACGCGCACCTTTGCACAGACGATGCGTGAGGTGCGCCAGGTGCTCGATCCGCAGGAAGGCCGCCTGCCCTTCGGTATCCACCTGATGATCGGCAAGAACTACACGGTGTTCCTCGCCGATACGACGGTCAACGAACGGCCCAGTGCGGCCGACCTGGCGGTGATCGCCAAGGAAACCGCTGCAGTGGCCCGGCGGCTGGGCCATGAACCGCGGGTCGCGTTCCTGTCGTACTCGACCTTCGGCAACCCGCCGGGACGTTACCTCGAAAACATCCGCGACGCGGTGGCGCTGCTCGATGCCGAACAGCCCGGCTTCGAATACGAGGGCGAACTCGCCCCCGACGCTGCGCTCAACCCCGCGGTTATGAAGAACTATCCGTTCAGCCGCCTGTCCGGCCCGGCCAACGTGCTGGTCATGCCCGGGCTGCAATCGGCCAACATCTCGGCCAAGCTGCTGCGCGAACTCGCGGGTAACGCTACGATAGGGCCGATGCTGCTGGGCATGGAAAAGCCGGTGCAGATCGCCCCGATGACCGCGATCGCGCCCGACGTGCTGACCTTGGCGGTGCTCGCTGCAGCGGGCGTAGTCGGATAGCATGGACTTGCGCCCGCGCCGCTCTGCGTTGTTCCTGCCCGCCTCGAACCCCAAGGCGCTGGTCAAGGCGCGCGAACTCGAAGCCGACGTGGTGATCCTCGACCTCGAGGACGCCGTCGCGCCCGAGGCCAAGGAAGAAGCGCGCACCGCTGCGGTTCAGGCGGTGCGCGATGGCGGCTTCGGGCGGCGTGAAGTGGTGATCCGGGTCAACGGGCTCGACACCGAATGGGGCGCTGCTGATCTGGCCGCTGCTGCAACAGCCGGGCCTGACGCCGTGCTGGTGCCCAAAGTCAGCGACTGTGCCGGGCTGCTAGCTTACAACGCAGCGCTCGCCAGCGCACCCGATGCCACCCGGCTCTGGACAATGATCGAAACTTGCGCGGTGGTGCCCGAACTGAGCGACCTCGCTGCGCTTGGCAGTTCGACCCGGCTGGCGGCCTTCGTGCTCGGCACCAACGATCTCGCCAAGGACATGCGCGCCGAAATCCGGCCCGGGCGCGCGCCGTTCCTCCCGATCCTGACTGCAGCGGTCTGTGCCGCGCGCGCGCATGGCCTGATCGTGATCGACGGAGTCTGCAACGAATTCCGCGATCCCGCCGTGCTGACGCGCGAGGCCGAACAGGGCCGCGAATTCGGGTTCGACGGCAAGTCGCTGATCCATCCCGACCAGATCGACCCGTGCAACGCGGTATTCTCGCCCAGCGCAGCCGAGATCGAAAAGGCCCGAGCGATCGTCGCGGCGTTCGAGGACCCGGAGAATAGCGGCAAGGGCGCGATCCGGCTCGAAGGGCGCATGGTCGAATTGCTGCACCTCGATCAAGCCCGGCGCACACTCGCGATTGCCGCGGCTATCGGCTAGCTCCAGGCGCGGTAGGCCCCGTAGAGGCTGGTCAGCGTCAGCACCACGCCGACCAGAATCAGCATCACCTTGGGATCGAAATGCTTGGCAACCCAGGCACCCGCTGGAGCGGCGAGCAACCCGCCGATCAGCAGGCCCAAGGTGGCATCCGCAACATCGGCGATTCCCAAGTTCCAGATGAAGGCGGCCGAGACCGCCAGTGTCAGGAAGAATTCAACCGAATTGACCGTGCCGACAACCTTGCGCGGATCGGCACCCTGGATCAGCAGGTTGGACGTGACCACCGGTCCCCACCCGCCGCCACCGACCGCATCGAGGAAACCGCCGAACAGCCCAAGCGGCGCAATCAGCCGCGCCTCGCGCAATTTGGGCCGGTAGAACAAGCCCCGCCACAGGAGGTAAATGCCAATCGCCGAAAGGTAGATGAGGACGTAAGGCTTGACCACGGCGGCATCGATCGAGGTCAACACATAGGCACCCAGCACCCCGCCGATCAGCCCGGGAATCAGCAGCCGGAAGAACAGCCGCTTGTCGATGTTGCCGTGGAGCAGATGGCTGATCCCGGAAACCGCGGTGGTGAAACATTCGACAATATGCACGCGCTGCGAAGCCAGCGCCGGAGGTACTCCCAGTACCGCCACCAGCAAAGTGTTGGAAATCACCCCGAAGGCCATACCCAGCGCGCCATCGACCAATTGGGCGGCAAAACCCACGCCAATGAACGGCAGCAGCGCTTCCAGGTTGAAGTGCGAAATTTCCAGCACGCCGGCCCCTCTGCCTTGTTGTTACTGCGGCGAATACGAGGTCGGCGCGCTGCTCGCGACAAAGAAATTCGCGTTTCGGTCAAATCGAAAGCATCGCACGACGAGGCGCGGCGCATGTGCAGACAAGTTCAGCGGACCGCAATCGTCCGGGACCCGCGCGCCCCGCTTGCAACCTTGCGCGCCACCTTGACGCAGCGCGCTTCGACCACCGGATAGTCGGCGCGAAGGGCAAGATCGCTGCCCAGTGCGTTCTCCACTTGGGCTTCGCATTGTGCGGATGCGGAATAGACCTGCGCGGGCGCGGCGAGCTTTTCGCAGGCGGTGCCGTCATCGGCGCAGCCAAACATCAGCAGCGTGTAGGCGACCAGGCTCATTGTACGTGCTCCTCGCCGAATCAACCGGCGGGGGCGGACAAGGTTCCCGGTTTCAGTCGAGCAGCGCCTTCACTGCAGCCTCGGCGTGCAAGGTGGTGGTGTCGAACAGCGGCACCGCGCTGTCTTCTGGGCGCACCAGCAGCATGATCTCGGTGCAGCCGAGGATCACTGCCTGCGCGCCGCACGCAACCAGCCGCGCGATCACGCCGCGGTAAGCCGCGCACGATTTCTCGCTGATGACGCCGGCGATCAGTTCGTCATAGATCACGCGGTGCACTGTGGCGCGGTCGTCTGCATCCGGCACGATCACCTCAAGCCCGAACCGCTGCGCCAGTCGATCCCGATAGAACGCCTGCTCCATGGTGAAAGCCGTGCCGAGCAGTCCAACCTTGCCGAGCCCGGCCGCCCGGATCGCCTCGCCCGCCGGGTCGGCAATGTGCAGCAGCGGCACGCCGGCAGCCTGCTCGACCGCATCAGCCATCAGGTGCATCTGCCATTTTCCCGTCGTAACCAAAGGTCTCCGTCGGAGTGCCATCATCATAGTTTTTTTGCTTGAGTCGGTTCAGCTCGTCATAAGTGTAGGTAACCGCAGCACTCCGAAAGTAAGTCTTCTGTAGTAGATTTCCGTTTGCGTCGTATTTGGGGAGGCAGTCTTTA
>JBJTLY010000316.1:0-10203 GCA_046063275.1 Novosphingobium sp.
GAACGAAGAAGGCGAGCAGGCGCTGGGCGCGGGATTTCACGTGCATAGGCGGCGGATATAGGCAGAGCGCAGGTGACTGGCCAGTGAATAACCGCAGAAATGCTGGCTGCGCCACGAGAACGCGGGCCATCTGCTCTTGCCCCGGTGCGGTCCGCCTCTTACATCGCGCTTATCATGTTTATCGAAACCGAACTCACGCCCAACCCGGCAACCATCAAGTTCCTTCCCGGTGAAACGGTGATGCCCAGCGGCACCCGCGATTTCCCTGACGCGGAGAGCGCGGCTGCCTCGCCGCTGGCTTCGGCGCTGTTCGATCTGGGTGACGTTTCGGGGGTGTTCTTCGGGCGTGATTTCGTCTCGGTCACGGCGGGCGAAGGGGTCGACTGGTCGGCCTTGAAGCCGCAGGTCGTGGCAATGCTGCTCGATCATTTCATCACCGGCGCACCTTTGTTTGCCGGGCCTGACGCTTCGGGCATCGTGATCCCGGCCGATGATGACCAGATCGCCGACGATCCCGCCGACGCCGAAGTGATCGAACAGATCAAGGAACTGATCGAGGTGCGGGTCCGCCCGGCCGTGGCCAATGACGGCGGCGATATCGTCTACCGCGGTTTCCGCGACGGGGTGGTCTACCTGACCATGCAAGGTGCCTGCGCCGGCTGTCCGTCGTCGAGCGCGACGCTCAAGCACGGGATCGAATCGCTCTTGAAGCACTACGTTCCCGAAGTGCTTGAAGTCCGCGCTGCCTGATCCCGCCGAACTGACCTTACCGGAGAATTGAATGTCCCTGCCCCTGCCCGATGCCGCGCTCGACCAGTTGTTCCGCACCGCGCGGACCTACAACGGCTATCTCGACACGCCGGTCGAGCGCGACCAGCTGGAAGCGATCTGGGAACTGATGAAGATGGGGCCGACCTCGGCCAACTGTCTGCCCGCACGGCTGGTCTGGGTAACCACCCCCGAAGCCAAAGCCAAGCTCGCCGCTTGCGCTGGCGGCGCCAATCCGCCCAAGATCCTGGCCGCTCCGGTCAGTGTGATCATCGGGATGGATCTCGATTTTCACGAGCAGCTGCCCTGGCTTTTCCCGCACGCTGATGCCAAGGCCTGGTTTGAAGGCAACGAGCAATTGCGCGAAACCACCGCGTTCCGAAATTCGTCGCTGCAAGGCGCCTACCTGATCATGGCAGCGCGCGCGCTGGGCCTCGATACCGGGCCAATGTCGGGGTTCAATCCCGAGGCCGTCGATGCTGCATTCTTCGCCGATACACCGCGGGTAAAGTCGAACTTCATCTCGACGCTCGGCTATGGCGACCCGGCAACGATCTTCGAGCGCAGCCCGCGTCCCGATTTCGAGGCTTTCAACCGCATCGTGTAACGCGCTATCGCCGCGGGCATGGACTTGCTGGGAATCGAATGCGCGACCGAGAACTGCTCGGTCGCCCTGTTTGAACAGGGCATACTGCAGGCAGGCACCGCGCAGGTGCTGGGCCGCGGCCACGCCGAGGCGCTTATCCCGATGATCGCTGCGCTGCCTGGCAAGGGCCGCGCGAACCGGATCGCCGTATCGCTTGGTCCGGGCAGCTTCACGGGTCTGCGGGTTGGCCTTGCCGCGGCGCGCGCGCTGGCATTGGCCTGGCGCGCCGAACTGGTCGGCTATTCGACCCATGCCCTAGTGGCTGCGATGGCCCGGACCGAGGCTGGCGAAGTGCCGGTCGGCGTGGCGATGACCGGCGGCCACGGCGAATGGTTTGTCAGCCGCATCGATGCCGACGGAGCGATGATCCTGCCGCCGCAGTCGCTTACCCCTGCCCGGGCGGCGGAGGTGGTTGCCGCCGATCTGATTGCCGGATCGCAAGCGGAAGCGCTGGTCGCGCTGCGCGGCAGCGGCCGTGCGTTTGCGGTGCTCCCCGATGCCCGGCAGCTTGCCTTGCTGGACGCGACCGCGTTCACCGCCGCGGTTCACCTCGATTATGGGCGCGCGCCCGACGCACGGCTACCGGATGCCGGGCAATGACCGTGCCCCAAGACGACCTCGACCACATCATGGCGGTGATGGAACAGGCCTTCGATCCGCAGTTCGGCGAAGCGTGGAACCGCCGCCAGGTTGAAGACGCGCTGCTGCTGGGCAACTGTCATTATGGACTGGCCATGGACGGCGATACTTGCGCCGGGTTTTTTCTTTCAAGGTTCGGGTGGGATGAAGAAGAACTACTGTTGCTTGGCGTAGTACCGGCCCTGCGGGGGCACGGTCATGGCGCCGCCCTTCTCGAACAGTTTCTTGCCGAGGCGACTTCGCGCGGGGCGGCAAGGGCCCTGCTTGAGATGCGGCGCGGCAATCCAGCCGAGAAATTGTACCGAAATCATGGTTTTGAGCAAATTGGATGCAGGCCTAATTATTATCGAGGTAAATATGGCGATCGCAGCGATGCGCTGACTTTTGCATCCAAATTGGTCCTTTAATGCCGCCCAAACGACTATAGACTATGAACTTTTTGTAAGGTTGTTTAAAACACTGTCAAATTGACTTGTAGCGCGGCGCAAATGGGCTTAGCGGCTTTCATGCCTGTCAGTAAGAAACAGGCAGCTTGGGTCGATAATGCAAGAAAGGAATTGGTCATGGATGCAACCCATGCCGATGTGAATGAAATGCTCATCACGCTGACGTCGGACATTGTCGCCGCGCATGTCAGCAACAACAATGTCGCGGTAGAGGACGTCGCCGGATTGATCGGCAATGTTTACGGCGCGTTGTCTGGCCTCGGTCAGGCAGTCGTTGTGGCAGAAGTGATGCCTGAACCGGCCGTTTCGGTTCGCGCCTCGATCAAGCCGGATTACATCGTCTGTCTTGAAGACGGCAAGAAGCTGAAGATGCTGAAGCGCCATCTGATGACGCATTACAACATGACCCCGGATCAGTACCGCGCCCGCTGGGGCCTGGCAGCTGATTATCCGATGGTCGCTCCCAACTATGCCGAAAAACGCCGCGAACTGGCCAAAAAGATCGGCCTGGGGCGCAAGCCCGGGGTGAAGCGCGGGCGTAAGCCCAAAGCGGCTTGATCGCTATCGCTATCGGTTGAAGAATCGCCCCGCCCATCTATGATCGGCGGGGCCTTTCATTTGTGGAACTCGTGTGCACCAGCCAATCGACATCGAAGCCCTTTGCGCCGAACGCGGTCTCAGGATCACCGAGCAGCGCCGCGTGATCGCGCGGGTGCTGTCCGAAGCGGACGACCATCCGGACGTCGAGCACGTGCACCAGCGCGCTGCGGCGATCGACCCGCGAATTTCGATCGCGACGGTTTACCGGACCGTGCGCCTGTTCGAGGAAGCCGGGATTCTTGACCGGCATGATTTTGGCGATGGCCGCGCGCGCTACGAAGCCGCGCCCGAGGCGCATCACGATCACCTGATCGATGTGGAGACCGGCAAGGTCATCGAATTCGTCGATCCCGAACTTGAAGCGCTGCAGCGTCAGATTGCCGAAAAGCTGGGTTACCGCCTGGTCGACCACCGCATGGAGCTCTTCGGCGTGCGGCTGGAACGGGAGAATTGATGGCCGCCGCGCTGGTCCAGCCCCGGCAAATGTCGCTGCTTGGCAAGGCTCGTGCAACCATTCGTTTGACCTGCATGGCCCTGCTGCTGCTGGCCTGCATTCCGCTCTACTATGTCTGCCACTTACTACGCCTGCCCAATCCGTGGCCGAGGATTTTTCTGGGCGGGGTCGCGTGGCTGGCCGGGGTGGAACTTTCCTATCGAGGACAAAGAGCGCGCGGCGGGGTTTTCCTGATTTCCAACCATGTCAGCTGGATCGACGTGCCGGCTCTGGCAGCCGCCAGCGGCAGCGCCTTCGTGGGGCATGACGGGTTGGCGTCGATGCCCGTGCTCAAATGGCTGTGCCGGATGAACTCGACGGTGTTCATCGCCCGGCATGACCGGACCAGTGTGGCCGAACAGGTTGAAGCGGTGCGCGCGGCGCTGGGCGAAAGCGGCACGCTGACGATCTTTCCCGAAGGCACCACCAGCGACGGCACCGGACTGCTCCCGTTCAAGAGCTCGCTGCTCTCCGCCATCGAGCCACTGCCAGAGGGGATTGCAGTCCAGCCGGTGCTGCTCGACTACCGACCCGAAGCCGCGGAAATTGCGTGGGTGGGCGAAGAGCACGGGCTCGACAATTTCCTGCGTATTCTGGCGCGAAGCAAGCCGGTGCGACTGACCGTTCATTTCCTCCCGCCGCTCAGTGGCGCGGCGCTGGAGAACCGCAAGATGATCGCCGCGGCGGCGCGCAGCGCCATGCTGCAGGAACTATCGATATCCTGATTTGCCAAAACGGAGGGGTCCCATGGCAACAAAAAGCTTTCGCGAACAACTGGTTCACGATCTGGAAGCTCCGCCCGCGGTGCGGGGATTTGGCAGCGGGTGGCTGTCCGGCTTCTTCGGAATCGTTTTGGCATTAGTCGGGCTGAGCTTCGTCGCGGCACTGCGCTGGCAAATGAGCTTTGCCATGCCCGAACTGGCCGCGCTGCGCGATTGGTCTGGCTTCAGGGTTCTGGTCCACGCCGTTCTGCTCGGCGCTTATGGCCTGTCGCTGCTCAGCCTGTTGCTGCGCCCCCGCAAGGCACTGGGGCTGACTGCTCTTCTGATCACCTTGGCCGCGTCGATCCTCGGCGGGGCGAGCGTGCAGCCGCACGAATCGCATGATTGGGGAATTTTCTTCGGGCTCGATTTCTTCGCGGTCAACATGATCGCGACCGGACTGATGTTCGCGCCGCTGGAACGGATTTTCCCGCGGCGCAAGGACCAGCGCCTGTTCCGCCCCGAATGGAGCGAGGATCTGTTCTATTACCTGCTGAGCTCGATGCTGGTGCAGGTGATCACCTTCCTGGCGCTGGCCCCATCAAGTTATGTCAACGGGCATTTCGGCTGGCTTACCGCCACCCGCGCGGCGATCGGTGCACTGCCGTGGCTGGTCCAGTTTGCGCTGGCGATGGTGCTGACCGATCTGGCCCAATACTGGTTCCATCGGTTGTTTCACCGGATCCCGTTTCTGTGGGGATTCCATGCCGTCCACCATAGCGCCAAATCGATGGACTGGCTGGCCGGAGCGCGGATGCATTTCGTCGAGATCGTGCTGTTGCGCGGAGTCACCTCGCTGCCGCTGCTCACCCTGGGTTTCCTGCCATCGGTGATGCAGGCCTATGTCGGGCTGGTCTATGTCTACGCCTCGCTGGTTCACGCCAACCTGCGCGGAGACTTCAACACGCTTGGCAAATGGCTGGTGGTGCCGCGCTTCCATCATTGGCACCACGCGATCGAAGCCGAAGGCATCGACAAGAATTTCGCGATCCACTTCCCGCTGATCGACCGGGTATTTGGAACCTACTACTTCCCCGAAAGCACGTGGCCGGGCGGATATGGCGTGCCCGAAGAAGTGCCGCAGGGGTACCTGCCCCAATTGCGCTATCCATTCGTGCGCAAACAG
This sequence comes from Novosphingobium sp., assembly GCA_046063275.1. GTDB lineage: Bacteria > Pseudomonadota > Alphaproteobacteria > Sphingomonadales > Sphingomonadaceae > Novosphingobium. The sequence goes on from JBJTLY010000316.1 coordinate 5,480, forward strand.
CCTTAGCGACCGATGTCCAAACTCCCCGCATTCGATTCAACCGAAGCAATTCCGATTGCTGCTGCCGGAACCCCACTGCCGGTCGGTTTGACGGGTGAGCTCAGGATCTGGGGGCGCTCGCTGTTGCTGGCACTGGCCATGCTGATGGCGGTGCCGCTGCATTACCTGTTCCGGCTAATCAAGTACGGCTCGCCCTTCCCGATGTATTTCCTGCGCTGGACGGCGTGGGTGATCGGGGCGCGGGTGCGGGTCCACGGAGTGCCGCTGAAGCGCGACGTGTTCTTCATGCCCAACCATGTCTCGTGGTTCGATATTCCGGTGCTGGGCGGGATTACCGGCTCGGCGTTTGTGGCGCGGGCCGAGATAGCGGAATTCTTCATGCTGGGCTGGATGGCGCGGCTTAACCGCACCGTTTTCACCAAACGCGAAGCCAAACTGAACATCGCCGAGCAGATCAACGCCTTGCGCGAGGCATTGGCCGATACCTGGTCGGTGGTGATCTTCCCCGAAGGCACGGTCACCGACGGCCATTCGCTGCTGCCGTTCAAGACCAGCATGATCAGCGTCCTTGAACCACCGCCGCCGGGGATGCTGGTCCAGCCGGTGGTGATCGACTATGGCCCGATTGCCGAATGGATCGCCTGGCTCGACCAGGAAAGCGGGATCAACAATGCCCGCCGGATCTTCGCCCGGCCCGGCACATTCACGGTCAACGTGCATTTCCTCGATCCCTTCGATCCGCACGATTTTCCGGGCCGCAAGAACATTGCCGCGCAGGCGCGCAAGCAGATCGAAGCGCGGCTGATCGCCTCGCTGGGCAAGCCACTGCGCCCGTTCCGCTATGACCTGCCGATGGTCGGTTACAAGGCTCCGCGCGATGAGGCTTTGGATTCCGTTTGACGCGGCGCTATAGGCCGCGCCCCATGGACGTACCCTCGCCACCCAAGACCTACCGGGTCAAAAGCTTCGGCTGCCAGATGAATGTCTATGACGGCGAGCGCATGGCCGAGCTGCTCGACCGGCAGGGCATCGCCCCTGCCGCCGAGGGCGAGGATGCGGACCTCGTTGTGCTCAACACCTGCCACATCCGCGAAAAGGCGACCGAGAAGGTCTTTTCCGATATCGGCCGGCTGAAACGCGACGACGGGACCAGCCCGATGATCGCGGTGGCCGGCTGTGTCGCGCAGGCCGAAGGGCAGGAAATCATGCGCCGCGCGCCTGCGGTGAGCATGGTCGTCGGCCCGCAGGTCTACCACCGCCTGCCCGAACTGATCGACGCCGCCGCCAAGGGCGAACGCGCGATCGATACCGACATGCCGGCCGAGACCAAGTTCGATGCGCTCCCCGCGCGGCGCAAGGTCGGTCCCGCCGCGTTCCTTACCGTGCAGGAAGGCTGCGACAAGTTCTGCACCTATTGCGTGGTGCCTTATACCCGCGGCGCGGAAGTATCGCGGCCCTTTGCCGATCTGGTCGCCGAAGCGCAGCGGCTGGTCGATGCCGGGGCCAAGGAAATCACGCTGCTCGGCCAGAACGTCAACGCCTGGCGCGATGCCGATGGGCGCGGGCTGGAGAAGCTGATCGAAGCGCTGGCCAGGATCCCAGGTCTCGGCCGGATCCGCTATACCACCAGCCATCCCAACGACATGACCGACGGATTGATCGCGGCGCACCGGGACATTCCGCAACTGATGCCGTTCTTGCATCTGCCGGTCCAGGCAGGAAGCGACCGGGTGCTCAAGGCCATGAACCGAAGCCACAGCGTGGCGAGCTACCTCAAGGTGCTCGACAAGGTCCGTGCGGCGCGGCCCGATATTGCGCTGTCGGGTGATTTCATCGTCGGCTTCCCCGGTGAGACCCAGGCCGAGTTCGAAGAGACCGTGCGGCTGGTCGAGCAGGTGGGCTATGCCCAGTGCTTCAGCTTCAAATATTCGCCCCGCCCCGGCACACCGGCGGCGACCATGGACGGTCAGGTGTCGGCCGCAGTCATGGATGAGCGGTTGCAGCGCCTGCAGGCGGCGATCGGCGCGGGACAGGTTCGCTTCAACCAGGCTAGTGTCGGGCGAACCTGCGAGGTTCTGGTCGAGCGGCCCGGGCGACTTGCCGGACAATGGCTGGGCAAATCGCCGTGGCTGCAATCGGTCCACTTCGAAGCCGAGGCGCAGCTTGGCGATCTGGTGGCGCTCGAGCTGGTCGATGCCCGGCCAAATTCGCTGCGCGGCATCCTGCGGGGATGAGCGCCGAAGAGTTCTGGGACCGCGGCTATTTGCTGGCAGAGCGGTTGCTGGACTCAAAGCAGCTCGCCTTCGCTCGCGGCGCAATGGACGCTTCGCGGCGGAGCGGGAAGATGAGGACTGCGGCCAGCAAAATCGTCGCGCAGACTGCCCACAACGAATATTCGCCGATCGGGGGAGAGGTATTGCTGCTGCAGTGCCTTCCCGCAATCGCTGCGGCGGTCGGGGCCGAACTGCTGCCCGCCTATGCCTTCTGGCGGATTTACGAGCACGGCTCGGCCTTGCTGCGCCACGTCGATCGCGGTGCCTGTGAGGTCAGCGCCACCGTGACCATCGCCGCGGACCCGCCGGACAGCCCGTGGCCGATCAAGTTCCAGCCGCTGGTCGGCGAGTCCATGGAGTTGGCGCTGCAGCCCGGCGACGCGGCGATTTACCAGGGGTGCAAGGTCCCGCACTGGCGCGAGCCGTTCACCGGCCAGACGCAATACCAGCTGTTCCTGCATTACGTGCGCAAAGATGGTCCCAATGCCGCGCTGGCCTTTGACGGGCGCGGCGGGCTGCAACTGAATTCCGGCGCCGAGCCCGAAGGCTGACGCAAAGCGGCCCGCAGGATTTCTCCTGCGGGCCGCCTCGTCCGATAGGCCGGCTTTTACCAGAAGAAGCCGCTGATCACCCGCAGGACGCGTCCGTTACGGATATCGACCATGACCGCGTCATTGCCGTAGCGCACCCAGCGGTGATTGTAGCCCGGATTGGGCAGGCGATAGGTGTTGTAGTTGGTCAGCTGGTAGCGGCTGGAATAGAACGCCGGCTGGAAGTTGTAACCAACGGTTACCGGCCGATAACGCATCCCGCGCGGGGCGTTGTAGGTGCCGCGCTGGTACACCTGGCGGTGCGATTTGCGATAGTCGCGCCAGTCTTCGTTGACTTCGCGCTGATCTTCACGAGCTTCCTGGCGGGCGCGCTGGGCCTTCTGCCAATCGCCGTTCTTTTGCGCCTGACGCACATCGCGCATGTCGCGCTGGACTTCCTGCTGGCCGCGGCGCACTTCGCCAGCGCTCTGCGCGCTGGCCATCGCCGGGACGAGGGTTGAGGCCGCAAGCGCGGCAATGAGAATCTTACGCATGGTTATGCTCCTTGGGTGCAATCATCGCTTGGAAACGATGAGGCGGGTTTACGCGGCGCGGTGTGAACCGGCTGAAAACCTTGCGGTCAGCGCGGATCAACCATTGTCGCGATTGCGCGACATGTGCCGCGCGGTGACCATGGCTGTGCAAAAAGGCAGGAAGTCCTGCAGCTTGCCGACCTTGGTCTCTTGCCACAAACTCGTGGGGGCCTATCTTGTTCCCGGTGCCCATCGCGGCGATGGGCCGCCTTAGCGAAGGGAGTGCGCTCCACCCTCTATGTCCCGCAAGCAGCCCCGCGCCTATCACGGTGCATCCGACCACGCCCCCGTCCGCCCCGCTCCGCCCCGCGCGAAAAGCGAAATCGAATTCGAGGAGGCGACCGTGCTCGGCGCGCTGTTCGGGCAATTCGACGCGAACCTTGTGCAGATCGAGAACCGACTGGGGGTCTATATCGCGGCGCGCGGCAACAAGGTGCAGATCGAAGGCCCTGAGGAGCCAGTGGCGCGCGCGCGTGACGTCCTGAAGGGCATGCACCAGCGGCTGATGACCGGACAGGAACTCGATGCCGGAGTCGTCGATTCATTGATCGTAATGTCGGCCGAACCAACGCTTGAAGGCATCGTCTCGGGCGATAGCGGCGAACCCGGCGTGGTGATCCGCACCCGCAAGAAAACCATCGTCCCGCGCAGCGCGATGCAGATCGAATACATGAAAGCGCTGGCCAGCAAAGACGTGATTTTCGCACTCGGCCCGGCGGGTACCGGCAAGACCTATGTTGCAGTGGCGCAGGCGGTGAGCCAGCTGATCACTGGCAGCGTCCAGCGGCTGATCCTTAGCCGCCCGGCGGTCGAGGCCGGAGAGCGGCTCGGCTTCCTGCCAGGCGACATGAAGGAAAAGGTCGATCCCTACCTGCGCCCGCTTTACGACGCGCTGTACGATTGCATGCCGCCCGAACAAGTCGAGCGGCGGCTCGCCAGCGGCGAAATCGAGATCGCCCCGATCGCCTTCATGCGCGGCCGCACGCTGGCAGACAGCTTCATCATCCTCGATGAAGCGCAGAACACCACGCGCGAGCAGATGAAGATGTTCCTCACCCGCTTCGGCCAGAACAGCCGGATGGTGGTCTGCGGCGATCCGAAGCAGGTCGACATCCCCGGCGGCGACCGGATGAGCGGGCTGGCCGATGCGGTGAGCCGGCTCGAAGGCGTGGAAGGCATCGCGGTGACCCGGTTCGGCATGAACAGCCGCATGGTGATCTGCGGCGATCCCAAACAGGTCGATATCCCTGGCGGCCCCGGCATGAGCGGGCTCAACGATGCGGTCGGCCGGCTGGAAGGTGTGGAAGGCATCGCCGTGACCCGCTTCA
>JBJTLY010000025.1:0-2533 GCA_046063275.1 Novosphingobium sp.
TCAAGTTCGTTGTCGAGCACATGCCAAGCCATGGCGACTATTTGCAGCGATATTGTCCCGCCGCCGCATAGTCCGGGGCTTCACCTAAGGCGCATTCCGGCAAATTTGGTCGGCGATCGGCTCACGCCTTGGCGGCGGGCACATCGGGGTTGCCTGGAATGGCCTTGGGCTTTTCCGGCATGAACGCCTTGACCGCCAATTGCCACGCGGAAAGCGCCAGCACCCCTGCCAACAGCGGCTGCAGCAGCTTGTCCGATGCCTTGGTCGAAAGCAGGCTGCCGACGATCACTCCGGGGATCGAACCGACCAGGAGGTTGAACAGCAATTGCAGATCGACATCGCCGATCAGCCAATGCCCGGCTCCGGCGATCAGCAGCAGCGGCACCGCGTGGGCGATGTCCGATCCAACCACCCGAACCATCTGCATGCGCGGATAAAGCATGAGCAGCACGGTCACCCCGATCGCTCCGGCGCCGACCGATGACACGGTCACCGCAACCCCGATCACTGCGCCGAGCAGGGTCGTGCCAGCAATGACCTTGAACTGCGGGTCGAGCGGATCGAGATCGTGCGCGTAATTGACCAGCCGGTTGCGAAAGAAGACCGCGAGCGAGGTGACCATCAAGAGCGCAGCGAGGGTGAGGAGGATCACATGTTCAGCCGATGCGCCGACCTTGCCGACCCACGACAGCACCAGTAGCGTCAACAGCGAGGCCGGAACGCTGCCCAGCGCGAGGCGCCGGACGATCTTCCAGTCCACCGTTTCGCGCCAGCCGTGTACTGCCGATCCAGTGATCTTGGTGATCGCGGCATAGAGCAGGTCGGTGCCTACTGCGGTTTGCGGGCTGACCCCGAACAGCAGGACCAGCATCGGGGTCATCAGCGAACCACCGCCAACCCCGGTCAGGCCCACCAGCATGCCCACCATCAGACCGGCCGCGGCATGCAGGAAGTCCAGGTCCCCCAGCGACATCGTCAACATTCCTCCCATGCGGCACGGGTGCCTGAGCATGCCTTAGCCGTGACATCGTTGGCTGGCGCGCTAGGATGCCTACCCGAAACTAAAGGAAAGCTAGCCGCTGCGTGCAGCGTTGCGAAGGGAAATTCGCTGGGTCCAGCGTGCGGTCAGGCCGGTTGATCGGCTCCGGCGCCGACATGCGCCAGGCCGCGCGCTCTTGCGAGCAGTTCCTGGCGGTGCCGCTCGCGGTAGCCTTCGCGCTGCTCCTCGCTGCGGAGGTGGTGGCACGCGGGGCAACTTGCGCCTTCCTCATAAAGCGGGGAGTTGCGATCATCGGCATCGACCGGGCGGCGGCAAGCGCGACACAGTTCGTAGCTGCCCGGGGCGAGGCCGTGGCCGACGCTGACCCGCTCGTCGAACACGAAGCATTCGCCCTGCCATAAGCTTTGTTCGGCGGGAACTTGCTCAAGGTACTTGAGGATCCCGCCCTTGAGGTGGAACACCTCGTCCACGCCCTCGCTTTTGAGGAACGCGGTCGATTTCTCGCAGCGGATGCCGCCGGTGCAAAACATCGCGACCTTGGGTTTGCGGCCTTGCCCGAGCAATGCCTCGCGTTGCTGCCGGAACCAGACAGGAAAATCGCGGAACGAGGCGGTCTGCGGGTCGGTCGCGCCCTGGAAGGTGCCGATCGCGACCTCGTAATCGTTGCGGGTATCGATCAGCACGACATCGGGATCGCTGATCAGCGCGTTCCACTCTGCCGGTTCGACATAATGCCCTGCGCTGTGCAGTGGATCGATATCGGGCTGGCCCATGGTCACGATCTCGGCCTTGAGGCGGACCTTCATGCGGTGGAAGGGCATCTCGTCGGCGGGCGAGAACTTGACCTCCAGTTCCGCGCAGTCGGGCAGGCCCCGCAGGTGGTCGATCATCGCGGCAACAGCCTCGGCGCTGCCGGCCACGGTTCCGTTGATCCCCTCGCGCGCCAGCAGCAACGTGCCTTTGATCCCGCGCTGCTTGCACAGCGCCAGCAAGGGTGCGCGCAGGGCGGCGGGATCGGGAAACCGCGCGAATTTGTAGAGCGCAGCCACCGTAACGGGGCGAATCGGATCAGACATTGCGCGCTCAGTTAGCGCGGCGCGCGCGGATCGTGAACTGCACCGCCACCGCGTCGGGAATCTGGTCGGTCGCCGCCCATTCGTCGCTGCCGACCCCGAAGGCGAGGCGGCTGAGACTGGCGGAGCCCTGCGCGGTGGCCGCATCGCCATTCAACTTGAGGGTGAAGACGAGCCGGACCGGGCGGTTTGTTCCGTGCAGGGATAGTGTGCCGTTGGCGGCGTAGCGCCCCGGGGCAAGTTGCTTGAACCCGCTGGCGGTAAAGCGCGCCTGAGCAAAGCGCGCCGTATCGAAGAAGCTCGCGCCTTTAAGGTTCTCGTCGCGATCTGCGTCGGTCGTATCTGCCGAGGCGAGGTTGATGGTGGCGGCAATGCTGGAGCGGGGCAGATCATCCTCGCAGAAGCGGATCTTCGCCTGCCATTTGTGGAAAGTCCCGCTCACCGGTGTGTTGCCATAGGC
>JBJTLY010000317.1:0-13144 GCA_046063275.1 Novosphingobium sp.
TGCTGGTGGACGCAGGCCTGGATCAGCACCGCAGCGCAGTGATGGCTGTCGGGCCATTTGTCACGAACGAACTCCATCGCCGCACGCGCTTCGTCATAGCGTCCGGCAAACCACAGCGCCTGGCTGTGCAGTCCGACCGCAAACGGGTTGAGCGGATCGAGCCGCGCGGCGCGGGCAGCCTGACTGGCGGCATCGTGGCTGCGGCCGACGCATTCGAGGAAATAGGCGCGCACGGTCAGGAAATCGACGAAATCGGGATTGGTGAACGCGTTCGAATTGAGCATCGCTTCCTGCTCGGCGAACGATCCGAACGGCGGCAACAATTCCCAGCGCGCAGCAAGCACATCGGGGTGACCGGGGTCGAGCGCTTCACAGGCGGCAATGTCACGCTCGATCTCCGCGGCGAGCGCCGCGCGCTCACCATAGGGCGCGTGCATCATCAGTTCGGCACGGCGATAGGCCAGCGTCGCCCGGCCCGGGGCAAAGTGCTCAGCCTTGCGCACCACCTGCGCCAGCGATTCGACGTTGCGCCGCATCAGCGCCGGGCGGGTCACCCGTTCGCGCGCGCGCAGGTAGAGATCGTAAAGCGCGGGATCGACCGCGGCAGTCTCCCCGCCGGCGAATTCAAGCTTGAGCGCCTCGACGATGGCTTCGGAGATTTCATCCTGCACCGCGAACACGTCTTCAAGATCGCGGTCATAGCGCTGCGACCACAGACTGGTCTGGCTGGTGCAGTCGAGCAAATGCGCAGAGACGCGGATCCGTCCTCCGGAGCGCTGGATCGAACCATCGAGCACATGGCTGGCGCCTAACTGCATCCCGGCCTGCGGCTTGCTGGCCCCGCGAAACTGGAAGCTGGAGGTCCGCCCGATCGCGGTGACGCGCGAATGCCGCGTGATGCGGGTGAGGATTTCTTCCGACACTCCGTCGCAGAAGAACGTCAGTTCGGGATCGCTCGACAGGTTGTCGAAGGGGAGCACCGCGAGCACGGGCTGACCGTTTATGCGGGTGGGCAGCGATGCTGCGGGGACACTTGCTTCTGGCTGCGACGGCGCGTTTGCCGAGAGCATCGCATCCAGCCGGTAGCCCAACCCTCGCACCGTAATCAGTTGCGCGGCTGCCGCGCCAAGCACCTTGCGCAAGGCCGCAATGTGCACCTGGATCGCGTTCTCCTCGACCGTGATCCCCGGCCAGACCGCGTCCATCAGCTCGTCCTTGGTGACCAGCACACCGCGCGCTTCGGCGAGGACCGAGAGCAGCGCCAGCGCCTTTGAGCCCAGCGCGATCCGGTTTCCGTTGTCCAACAACTGGCGATGGGGCTGCAAGACCAGCGCACCGATCCGGTATTCTGAAGCGTCCCCCATTCACGGCCCCCAAGCCACACTCGCCCGATCCGGCTTGCCGATCGGGGATAATGCATATGCGCGGCCCCGTCCATTTCTGCGTTTTGCTCAGGATTGTTCAGGAAACTTCAGGTCCGCGCCAAGGACCGCCAGCCCGGACCAAGCCACAACGGGTCCAAGGAACCGGGACTGGCGAATTCGCAGCCCCGGTTCCAGGCGCGGGGCAGGCCAATGCGACCCAACCTGTCCCGCGCCGACTTAAGCCGCAACTGCGATCCCGACCGGATCGCAAGGCGCAACTGCATTGGGAGACGTATCATGCCTTGGATTCTGAGCAGCCTTGATGGCACGGTTTCAATCAACTTCAATGTCGACGGCAATGGCGGCGTCGGCGGCTCGATGGTCAAGAGCGGTGAGAACTACACCATAGGCGGGCAGTGGTCCGCGTCGGGCTCGATACCCGGCCGTAACTTCTCGGCCTTCGAAGTATCGGGCCAGGACCCGAGCGTGGATTCGCATTATATCGCTGCGGCAGGGAACATGTCCGGGCCGGGCGATTGGCCCTGGGCGGTCCAGATCGGCGGCGCCGCTTGTTCGGTGACCGACGGGGTGGTGAATAGCTTCATCCAGACGCTGCTGCCCGTGGCGCTCGACGCACCCGGCTACGTCACCGAGGCCTATAACGAATCCGGCTGCATCATCGTGCTCGACGCGTCGACCGATGCACTCACCTGCACTGCGTGCTATATCGGCGGACAATCGGTTTCGACCGCAGGCATCCTGACCGGAACCGGCCCGATCACGATCAACATCCCGTCCGCGGCCCCCGATGGCAGCCCGGTCTGCATCGTCTTCGGCGCACCCGCCGGTCACTTCGCCAACCCGCCGCTGATGGAAGCGCACCACCAGATCGCCAAGGTTCTGTTCGATTCAAACGGACAGGCACCGGGCAATACCGTGGGGCTGGTGCTGCAGTACTTCAACGGCTGGACCGGCGTGGGCCGCTCGCAGACCCAGATCATCGATTTCAACCATGGCCGGGACAGGACCCACACCAGTGTGGTGATCAGGCCGACCTGAATCGAGGCCTCGCTCCAGAGCCCGCGCTGGCTGCCGTCAGGTCAGTGCGGGCTTTGGACCAAGCGCTCGATGCCTTAGGTTGAGCAATGAGGCGCGGGTGCGGTCCGGCCTGTCCTGCGCACCTCTGACAAGTGCCTACCAGTCAATACCCTGCAAACACACCATTGGGAGAATGCACATGCGACTGAACTGGAATCTTGAAAGCGCCGATGGGACCATGATCCTCCAGACCAGTGCTGGAAACCTCGGCCCGATGGCCGGGACACTCACGGTGGGCGGGATCGCATTCAACGTCTCGGGCTACTGGGCCGATGGCCACGGCGGGTCGGGCCGCAACACTTCGTGTTTCGAACTCTCGGGTCAACACGCCATCGCGCCCAACCTGCCGATCTATCTTGGCGCGGCCGGCAAAATGATCGGAACGCAAAACTGGCCGCAGAGCGTCGAGATCACCGGCGGCTATTGTTCGGTGGTCGATGGCACGGTGATTTCCTTCAACCAGACCCTGCTGCCGATGGCGAGCACCGAACCCGCGGACATCGCGCAAGTCTATGCCGAGTCCGGCTGCATCCTGATGATCGACACCGAAACGGCACCGGCCAGGTGCACTGCCGGGTTCGTGCTCAAGGGCACAACGATGATCCCGATGAGCGCGGCCGACTTGCAGCAAGTCTGCTCGGGCACCAGCCCGGTCACCATCACGATCCCCAAAAGCGCCCCCGGTAACAAGCCGGTCAGCGTGGTGATTCTGGGCGAGCCCGAACACTTCATCAACCCGCCGCTCAAGCAGGCCCACTACCAGATCACCAAGATCTGCGACGACGCCAAGGGCTACCAGAACAACGTCAACTTTCAGGGACTGGTTCTTGAATACCAGAACGATGCGAACCGGGCCCAGACGCAGACCATCATCTTCAACGAACGGCCCACTCCGATGACTCACACCAGCGTGGTGATCAGGCCGACTTGATTCGGGCTAACCGCAGACCGCGCCCTTCGCAGCAACCATGCGGGGCGCGGTTTGGCGCTGGTGCAGCTGATCCGCCAATGCGCGCCCGCCCGGATCCCTGATTGCATCAAGCGAGCCGTAAAGTGAGCCCAAGGTTGTCCCAGCCTTGTCCCAAGCTGCTTTGGCCGAACCAAAATCACCCGCCAAAGCGCTGGCATCGCCGCGCATTATCAGCCCGCGCGCCACGGTCATCGTCAGTTTGGGATCGCCGCGATGGGCGGCCAGCAGCGCGTCAAGCCTTGCCGATTCCGCCGCAACCGGCGCAAGCGCGGAAAGACAAGCGGCTCCGGCGGCGCGCCGCGCCCGTGCAGCGTAGCCGGTCAGCCGCGCTTGGCCGAGCAGCACGCCGCTCCATTTGAGAACCGCCGGATCGTCCGCGACCAGCCGCTGCGCCAACGCCTCCGCGCGTTCAGCCGCCTGTTGCGCCAGCGTGAGGTTTCCGACCTGCAATTCGACATTGGCCAGAACAAGCTTCGAATTGGCTGCGTCTTCCACCATAGTGAGATTGCCTGGGTCGGCAGCCAGCGACTTCCCGGTCTGCACATCAACCTCCTGCGCGATCGCCAGCGCGCCGTGCAAGTCGTTTTGCAACAACAGTTCTTCCGCCAGTTTGCGCCGGCTGATGGTCAACGATGACATCGCAATCTGATCGTCAGGGTCCTGAGCCAACATGCGGCGATAGAGATCCTGTTCCTCGGCACGCAAGGCCTTGGTCTGTGCCAAGTTTCCCTGCCGAAACGCCGCGTCTGCAGCCCATGACAAACTGTACGCAAAATCTGTCCAACCGGTGTGCTTGCGATCGTCCAGCTTGATTGCGCGGCGCTTGATCGCGATCGACTTGTTCAGATTGTCTTGCGCTTGCTCGAGATGGTTTTGCTGCAGTTGCACGACGCCGAGATTGCTCAACGCGGAGGCGTGTTCAGCCAACCATTCGTCCTTCTGGCCCACATCTTCGACCAGATGCCGGGTCAGGTCGACCGCCTGCTGCATATAGCCTTCCGCCGCGACCAGATCGCCGCGCTGGAACAGGAAAGTGCCCAATCCTTGAAGCGCAAAGCCCTGTTCAAGGATGCGGTCGGGATTGTCGGGATCGCGCTTCAGCAGTTCACCCGAGGCTGCGACCGATTGCTTGAATAAGGCTAGCGACTGATCCGAATGGCCGCGATCCGCCTCAAGATCGGCCAGCAGCTTGAGCACCCGCGCGCGGCGGCCCAGGGCTTCCTCATCCATCTTGTATTTGCCCTGCACCGCGTAAAACGCCTTGGCCCGGTCGGCGATGCTGCCGAGCACCTCGATCTGGACTTTGGGCTGGAGGTTCTTGCGCAGGTCGCCGATCATGAATTCGACCAGCCCTTCGGCTTGTCCGCGCTGGACCTGTGCCTCATTGCGCGCCTGGATCGCGAACCACGCCATCCCGCTCATCACCAGCGCGAGCGACAGCGACGCGCCGACCACCAGCCGCGTGCGGATCGTCCTCCGCCGCTCGTCGCGGTTGACCAGTTCATCGAGCCCAACCCCCAGCATCGCTGCGGCAAGCTTGAGCTTGGCCTTGCGTTTGCCGTCGCCGCTGATCCGTGCGTCGGCGGCGAGCGGCGCGTCGACTGCGATGTTGGTGACCGTCATGTCGGCGCTCACCTGATGGGTCAGCGCCTTGGGGAAGCATTCGTTATCCCCGCCGCCGGGTTCACCATCGACGATCAGCGCGAGGATGTTGTTCGGATCGCGGTGCGTCTTGAACCACGCCACCTCGCGGTTGACCCATTGCGACTGGGCCGAGCGCGGCGAGCAGATCACGATCAGGAATTCGGACCCCGCCAGCGCGGTTTCCACCGCCTGCCCGATGCTCGCCCCGGCGGCTTCCTCCTCGCGGTCCTTGAACAGCGGATGGAGCCGGGCAGGTACCGGGCCGTGCGCCCCGTCCTTGCCGACCAGCGCTGCCGGGGTGCGATAGGTCTCGATACTGTGGAGCAGCCACTTGCCCCATTCGGCATCGGCCCACGAATAGCTGACAAAGGCCTTGTAGCGAAATCCGGTCAAGCCGCCCCCTCCTGCAGGGCCTGAACCCTGCCCCCGTTTCACGCGCCCACCGGCAACGTAGCGCGCGGTGGGCAAAGCGCAATTGGATCGCACTGTCGCGGCGCACGGCTTCGCGGCGAAGGAGTAAGGGTCGGTGGGCGATGAATTGATCTACCGTGAAGGCCGTTACTCGAGAGCCGCTCAAGCCTGAATGTAAACGTTCAAATAAGTCCTTCCTAACTTCGGCAATTTCTGCTGGATACATAGTAACAGGAGGGATTCGCGATGCCGAGTTTTGCACCGATCGACAGCGACACGCTGGTTAACACCGATACACCCAACGGCCAGATCTCTCCGCAGGTCGTGGCCTTGGCAGGCGGCAAGTACATGGTGATCTGGGTCGGGCCTGTAGTCCTCCCTGTCACAGTCGTGAACGGAACAATCGCTGGTTCCTATACCAACGCGGATATCCGCGCGCAGATCTTCAATGCCGACGGCACGCGTTCGGGCGGCGAAATTGTAATCAACACGACGACAGCCAATGCACAACTGCGCCCGATCGTCGCGCAACTCAGCGATGGCAATGTCCTGATCAGCTGGCATGACGGCGTCGGGCCTTCGGGCGGGCCGTCTGAAAATGTGGTGGGCAATTCCAACACCATCCGCGCTCAGGAGTTCACCAGCACCGGCGCGCCGGCGGGCGCTGAATTCACGTTGGGCAACTCGAATGGCCGGCTTCACTCGGTCGCACCAACTGCAAACGGCGGATTTGTAGTCACCTATGAGGAAGGCGGGGCCGGCGGAGCCTTCCCGGTCGGCAACGTCGTCGCCAAGGTGTTCAACGCCAACAACACCCAGACCAGCAGCTTCATTGTCGACAACACACAGACTTTGTCGACCACGACTTACACCACCGTGGAAGCGGACGGCGATATCGTTGTCGCCTGGCTTGACCGTGTTTTTGGATTGATCAGCTGGAATTTCACGCGTTTCGATTCGAGCGGCACCGTGCTTGGCAGCGGCTCTCTGCCAAGCAGCTCAACCGTCTATGATCTGGCGACATTGGCAACCGGCGGGCACATCTACCTTGGCGCGAACAACCCTGGCAACGGCCAGCCGGTGACGATCTTCGCTCAGATGAACAGCGTGGACGGCAGCCTCAGCCAATTCGTCGAAATCGCCCAGGTCCAGTCGATATTGGCCACCCCGGTCCTAACCCAGCTCGCCAACGGCGGATTCATGGTGACTTGGGGCGTCGACAGCGACCCGGGCAGCGGGTTCAACGTCGAGCTCATGGCCCGCGCCTTCAACGCGATCGGCAACCCGATCGGACCTGAGTTCCAACTCAACAGCATTGCGACCGGAAATCAGACTTCACCTTCAATCATCCAGCTGACCAACGGCGAGGTGGTCGCCGCTTGGGTCGACGAAAGCCAGCTTAATGGCGATGCCAGCGGCACCGGGATCAATCTGCGGCGGGTCCATTTCGATCCGACCAACCACAATCCAACCGCCAGCAATTTCAGCTTTTCGCTCTACGGCGTCGCCGCCGGGACCGACGTGACTGAAGATCCGGCCAATATCGCCGGATTCTTCGGTCCAGACGGATATGATCAGGACGGCGATCCATTGATCGTCACCAGCATTGCCAACGTTGCCAACGGCACAGTCACGCTCAATCCCGACGGCACCTTGACCATGAACGCGACCCCGGGTGCGCCGGGGCGTCTCTCGTTCGATTATACGATATCCGACGGCCAGGGCGGATTCGCCACTGCGCGTGCGACCGTCAACATGCCATCCGATTTCATCAGCATCCGTCCCGGTGAAACCGCGCTGCTCGATTTCCTTGCCAACGACTTCTACGTGCCCGGCCCAGGCGCAAGCGGATTTATCGTTACGTCGCCAGGCCCCGTGGGTGGCGGCACCGCCGAAGGATCGACAGCATTGGTTTCAACCCCTTCGGGACCGCGCATCTATTACAACCCACTGGGCAACGACTACGACGTCCACGGTCTGCCGGCATTGAATTCCAGTTACTTCGATCTGCTGCTTGGCCAGACCACTCAGGTCCAGTTCTTCTACTACAACAACGAAACCGCCTCGATCCAAGTGAATGTGACGTTGCAGGGGTGGACGCAGCTCGGGGGAACCGGGGCAGACAACCTGGTCGGGTCGGCGGCAGGTGATCACCTCTCCGGCGGGACGGGTGCCGCCAATACGCTAACCGGAGGCGGAGGCGATGACTGGTACACGGTGGCTGTTGCCGGCGACACGATTATCGAAAACCCGGGCGAAGGTACCGACACGGTGCGCACCGCGCTGTCGACCTTCACGCTCCCTGACAATGTTGAAAATCTCCGTTTCATGGGCGACGCCTTCTCGACCAGTAATCTGGGTATCGGCAATGGCGGCAACAACCTGATTACAGCTTACGCCGGGGTTGCTGCGGAGCTTCGCGGACTTGGCGGCGACGACCGGCTGATCGGCGGGCTGTTTGACGACCTGCTCGATGGTGGGAGCGGAGCCGACGTGCTTGACGGGTGGTTCGGAACCGACACCGTCACGTACGCCAATTCTGCCAGCGGCGTGACAGTCAACCTCGCGACCAACGTCAATACCGGCGGCGATGCCCAGGGTGATACGCTGTTCTTCATCGAGCGCATCATCGGTTCTACGCACAATGACTCGCTCAGCGGATCGACCGGGTTTGACACGCTTGAAGGCAACGGCGGGATCGACACACTTTTCGGCGATGCCGGCAATGACCTTCTGGTCTTGACCGGAGCGGGAAGCGGATCGAGCGTCGATGGCGGTGCAGACTTCGACACCTTGGCGATCTCGGGCGCAGTATCGCTAGCCAGCATCACCAGCATCGAAGCGATCGAGCTCACTGCCGGGTCCAACCTCACCCTCACCACCAGCCAACTGATGGCGGGCCTTGCTGCCAACACCGTGCTCAGCGGCAGCGGGACGATCACGGTGAACCTTGAAACCAACGTGTTCACCGCGATGACCGGGTTCCAGGGCGTGGGCGCGCCGATTACCTTCGTGCTCAACGGTTCGGCGGGGGACGACTACATCAAGGCGTCGCACTTCAACAACACGATCAACGGCGGCACGGGGCGCGACTTCATTCGCGGCGGCAACGGGATCGACACGATCGATGGCGGCGCGGACAACGACAAGATCACCGGCTGGGGCGGCGCTGACGTCCTCACCGGCGGCAGCGGAGCCGACCAGTTCCGCTATTTCTACGCGACGGACAGCGGCCTTGGTGCGGCATCGGACCGGATCACCGACTTCACCATCGGCAGCGATGTGATCGACCTGCGCCTGCTCGACAAGGATCTGGTTACTCCCGACATCCAGAACTACACGCTGAGCTTCATTGGCAGTTCGGCTTTCGGCGCGGGCGGGGCGGGGCAGATCCGCTACGCCGCCTCGGGCGCAGACATGCTGGTCCAGTTCGACCTCGACGGCAACGGCACCAGCGACATGGAGATCGTCCTCCAGGGCCTCGCCGGGCAGACGCTGAGCGTGAACGATTTCCTGTTCGGCACCAACCCCACCGGCGGCAGTGAGCCGATCCCAGGCTTGGCCGCAAGCGAACCTGCGAACACGCCCACACCTGACCTCGCAGCGGCCCTCACCCCGAACGGTGCGGCGCTGGTTCCGATCGACACGCTGCGCGCCTCACCGGTCATCGTGATGCCGATCGAGTTGCTGAACGACCCCATGGCGCTGCCCGGACACGGACTGGACCTCGGCCTAACCCAGCACGCCGACCTGCTTCATATGATCTGAGGAGGGGGCGGCGGGTAAAGCAGGGAATAAGTCCTGATATGCAGGCTCGGCACAATCGGCCCCGTTCACACCTGCGCAAGCAGGCGATCGGCATAAGCCCTGACTGGTAAAGGCGTGCTCGAACGGATTGGTCCCTTGGCGTTGACGGCAGTTCCGACAAGATCCGTTTGGCCGCGACGGCTGGCAATTGTACCGCTATTGCTGCTCGCGATGGCCAACCATCCGTCCCTGCCCCACCCCGCAAAGTTCAGCCCAGTGCGCGAGGTTGCGCTGGTCTGCACGGCAACCGGCGCGCAGAACCTGCACCCGGCGGCGACTTCCGCGCTGGTCTGTGCGGCGTTCAAGCGCCGTTTCGATGCCGCACTGGGGCGGGATACGCATGCGGCGATCCGTGTCCCGGCCAAGGGCGACGTGATCAATGTTGCGCTCAACATTCCCGGGCCGCGCAGCGCGAGCGCAATGGTTACCACGCGGGCAAGCGGCAAGTCTGCACGCTGGCCGGAAATTTCGCTCGACGTGATGGACAAACCATTGGGAATAAGAGAGATTGAGCAACTGGCAGCCGAAGTTGCACGGACCATTATTCAAGTTCGTTAAGAGATACGTGCTGGGTGGTTGGGTAATTGGCAAGCTGCAATAGCTGGGGTGCGCATGCTACGTTTCCGGGACGATGAGTCAGCGATGTTGGGCGATGGCTACGCGGGCACCCCGCTCCGCGTTGGCGGGTTGCTGGTCACCACCACTGAGACTCTGAGCGCGGAGCCCTTGATTGCGCCCGGTTTCGGGCCATCGCCAAGCACCGTCGATACCGTTCCCGGCGATCTCTCCACCACTGCCACGGTTGCGGTTGGCGGGTACGTCTCGGGCGCGATCGACACCGGCGGCGATCACGACTGGTACCGGGTCAGCCTCGTCGCGGGGAAAACCTATACTTTCTCCACGATGCTTCCGGCCAGCGGCCTGCCCGACAGCGTGCTAACCCTGCGCGACGCGGCGGGCAACTTTATCGCGGAAAACGACGATGCGGCATCGTCGCCCAACCACTACACCTTTTCTGAACTGACTTTCACTGCGACCACCACCGGGACCTATTTCCTCGATATCAGCGGTTTCGATGCGGCGACCGACACCGGCGCGTTCTACCTCACGGTCAGCGCTCCGGTTGCCGACGCGGTGGCAGGGTCGAGCGCGACCAGTGCTTCGATCGCGATCGGTGCGGCGATCAACGGCACCTTCGACGCCAATGGCGATCACGATTGGTACGCGGTAACCCTGACCGCAGGGCAAAGCTATGTCTTCGCCACTTCTGCAACCGGCGGCGGGAGCGATCCCGACACCACGCTGGCGCTGCGCGATGCCAGCGGGACACTGCTGTCCTTCAACGACAACGCCACCGGCACCTATTCGCAGATCCGCTTCACCCCGACCACCGGCGGAACCTATTACCTCGACGCGGGCGCATGGGGCAACGCCGCCACCGGGGCGTTCAAGGTGACCGCAGACCTCGCGCCCGCGCTGCCGATCTACACCAATGACGAAATCGCCTTCCAGCTGACCAACACCTATTGGGGCGGCACCGCACGGCACTGGAATGTCGCACCGGGCGGGACAATCACAGTCAACCTGACCGCACTCACCGCGGAAGGCCAAAACCTCGCGCGCGAAGCGCTCAACCTGTGGACCGATGCGACCGGTATTATCTTCAACAATGTCGCGACCGGCGGCCAGATGGTTTTCGACGACAACCAGACCGGTGCGTTCACTTCCTCGACCCGCGTCGGCGCGTTCATCACCAGCGCGAGCATCAACATATCGACGCAGTGGCTGACCGATTACGGCACCACCCTGCGCGGTTACGCATTCCAGAGCTACGTCCACGAGATCGGCCACGCGCTCGGGCTTGGCCATGGCGGCAATTACAACGGCTCGGCGACCTATCCTGCCGATGCCTTGTACCAAAACGATTCCTGGGCGACGACGATCATGTCGTACTTCGACCAGGCGGAGAACACCTACTTCGCCGGACAGGGGTTCACGCGGCAATTTGCGGTCACCCCGATGATCGCCGACTTGATCGCGGTGCAGAACCTTTATGGCGTCAACACGACCACGCGCACCGGCGACACGGTATACGGGGTCAACAGTAACACCGGGCGCGACGCGTTCAATTTCATCCTGGGCGGGCGCTCGGTCAGTTACGTTATCGTCGATAACGGCGGCATCGACACGATGGACTATTCGACCTCATCGTCGAACCAGCGGATCGACCTCAATCCCGAAACCTTCTCAAACATCGGCGGCGCAGTCGGCAACGTATCGATCGCGCGCGGCACCGTGATCGAACGCGCGGTGGGCGGCAGCGGCAGCGATACCATCATCGGCAACGCGGCCGACAATGTCCTGACCGGCAATGGCGGGGCCGATACGATCTCGGGCGGCGGCGGCAATGACAGCCTTGAGGGCGATGCCGGCAATGACACGCTCGATGGCGGCACCGGGACCAACGACGAAGCTGTCTACCTCGGCAACCGCGCCGACTATCTGGTCGAATATGTAACGCTTAATGGCGTGGCTTCGGTGCGGGTGACGGGGCAAGGCGCGCGCGTGGGCGACGGCGTAGATGTGCTCACCAACATCGAATTCCTCAAGTTCGCCGACCAGCGGATCGCCGCAAGCAACACCCCGCCAAACCAGCACCCGGTGCTAAGCCAGGCACTGCCGGATCGTGTTACCGGCGACAGCGCTCCCTTCTCCTATCAGGTTCCGGTCGGCACCTTTACCGATCCCGATGGCAACGCACTTACCTACTCCGCAACGCTGGCGGACGGATCGGCGCTGCCCAGCTGGCTGTCCTTCAACGCTGCAAACCAGACCTTCAGCGGCACCCCGCCGCTCGCGGCTGTCGGCACGCTGCAGATCAAGGTTGTCGCCAGCGACAACGCTCCCGGCGATCCGAGCTCGTTCGCATCGGACATTTTCGCGCTCCAAGTCTTTCAGTCGCCAGGCGCGGATATCGTCGGAACGACAAATGGCGACGTGCTGACCGGGACTTTCCGGGTCGAGCACCTCTACGGTCTGGATGGCGACGACACATTCGTGTCCACGCCAGGGCCGGATTTCTACGATGGCGGTGCCGGTTTCGACACAGTCGATTATTCGGGAACCGGCACCGGCGTAACAGTCGATCTGCGAGCGGCGGACACGAGCGGCGCGGCGGTGCTGTTTTACTTCACCTCGATCGAAGCGCTTCGCGGCACTTCGTTCACCGACACGCTCACCGGCAACGATCTGGCCAACACGCTGATCGGCGGCGGCGGTGACGATGTGCTGATCGGCCTTGGCGGCAACGACACACTCGATGGCGGTTCAGGCACGAACGACGAGGCACGCTATCTGGGCAACCGCATCGACTATCTGGTTGAGAATGTGCTGATCAATGGCGTCGCGACAGTGCGGGTCACTGGTCAGGGTGCGCGGGCCAGCGACGGGATCGACCTGCTCAGCGGGGTCGAGTTCCTCCAGTTCGCCGACCAGCGCATCGCCGCACCGCCGCCCAACCAGCACCCAATGCTCGCCCAGGCCTTGCCCGACCAGACCGCAGGCGACAGCGCGGTGTACACCTATCAGATTCCGGCTGGCGCATTCACCGATCCCGATGGCAACACGCTGGCCTATTCGGCAACGCTGGCCGACGGCTCACCGCTGCCCGGCTGGCTTACCTTCAACGCTGCGACCCGAACCTTTTCCGGCACCCCACCGCTCGCCGCGGTCGGCACCGCGCTGCAGGTCAAGGTCATCGCCACCGACAACGCCCCGGGCGATCCGGCATCGCTGGCTTCGGACATCTATGCGCTGAGCATCTTCCAGTCGCCGGGGGCCGACGTGGTCG
>JBJTLY010000318.1:0-20541 GCA_046063275.1 Novosphingobium sp.
GCCTTCTTCGCCCAGTCGAACCATCGCTTCGGGTGTCTTGACCGTCCGAAACAGCGCCCGCGTCGCCTTGTTCACCCCGACATCGGTCGCCTGCGCCGACAGCGCCACCGCGACCACCAGCTGGAACGCATTGCCGAAGAGAAGCTCGGTCTCGGGCGAAGGATTGTCCTCGGCGAGCCGGCGGAAGAATTCAAATACAGCCGCGCGGTTCATCGCAGCCACCGCTGCATTTCGGGGAATTCAACCTCGCTGGTCAAGCCGTACCAAGCGAGCAGCGGCACGCCGAACGGCTTGCCCACGGCAAACTGACCGCGCAGCCATGTAGCGTCGCCCTTGTAGCCTTCCTGGTGAAACAGCACGTCGAGCCCGACACCGCATGCGAGAGCTGCCGCGACCGACCAGGCGATCGCGGCCATTTCGGTGCCGCCATCGGCGGGCGGTTGGTCGAGTTCAGCGCGCGCCGGGGCTTCGGTAACAGCGACGTGGCCGGCTTCGTGCAGCAGATCGCCGGGCCAGACTCGCGCGGCCGGATCGATCACAATCGCGCCGCTCCTGATTGCCAGACCCGGGAGAAAGGTCTCGCCGAGATCGGCGCCGACTGTGACGGTGAGGCCGATCTGGTCAAGGAACGAAACGATCGTTTGCGCGGCCGCCAGTCCGCCCGGTTCGTGCCAAGAGCAGCGCGACAATTCCTCGGCATCGATCAAAGGCCGAGCACCTCGGGCATGGTATACCGTCCGGGTGCCTTGCCAACCAGCCACTGCGCTGCACGCACCGCACCGCGCGCGAAGATGCTGCGGTTCTCGGCGAGGTGTGACAGCGTCAACCGTTCGCTCTCCCCCAGGAACATCACCGAATGATCGCCCGCCACGCTGCCGCCGCGCAAACTGGCAAAGCCAATGTCGCCGCGCTTGCGCGCGCCGGTGATGCCGTCGCGACCGCGTACGCTGTGATCCGCCAGATCGATCGCGCGCCCCTCGGCCGCGGCTTGTCCCAGCAGCTGTGCGGTGCCCGATGGCGCATCGACCTTCATGCGGTGGTGGGTTTCGACCACCTCGATATCCCATTCATCGCCGAGCCGTCCTGCTGCCTCGCGCACCAGATGCGCGAGCAGGGTCACGCCGAGCGAGGTGTTTCCGGTCTGAAGGACTGCAATGCTTCCCGCCGCATTGTCGCACAGCCACAGGTGGCGCTCTTCAAGGCCGGTGGTGCCGACCAGGATCGGCACGCCAGCGGCCATCGCGGCATCGAGGTTATGTTCGAGCGCTGCAGGAGAGGAAAAATCGACCAGCACATCGCTTGCAGCTGCCAGCGCAGCCAGATCGCCGTCCTTGTCGATCCCGCCCGAGTGAATCTCTTCCGCCGCCGCGATTGCCTCGACCAGCGCTGCCCCCATGCGCCCTGCACTGCCGATGATGCCGATTCGTGCCATTGCCGTCCCCGTGTGTGGCGTGCTTCATGAGCGACATGAGTGACATTCGCAATATCGTGATCCTGACCGGCGCGGGGATCTCGGCCGAAAGCGGGATCGATACCTTCCGCAGCGAAGGCGGCCTGTGGGAACAGCACCGGGTTGAGGATGTCGCGACGCCCGAAGGCTTTGCCCGCGATCCCGATCTGGTGCTGCGGTTCTACGATATGCGCCGCGCGGCGATTCAGGAGAAGCTGCCCAACCCGGCACACGAGGCGCTGGCACGGCTTGACGCGGCATGGAAGGGCGAACTGCTGATCGTGACGCAGAATGTCGATGATCTGCACGAACGCGCCGGGGCGCGGCGGGTGCTGCACATGCACGGGACTCACCTCAACGCTTGGTGCACCACCTGCGACGTGCGCAGCCCGTGGCGCGGGACGCTGATCGATCGGCCGCCCTGCCCCGTATGCCAGGCACGCACATTGCGCCCCGATGTCGTCTGGTTCGGCGAGATGCCGTATCGGATGGGCGAGATCTACGCCGCGCTTCGGACCTGCGACCTGTTCGTCTCGATCGGCACTTCGGGCGCGGTCTATCCGGCGGCGGGGTTTGTCCAGAACGCGGTCGAACTGGGCGCGCAGACACTCGAACTCAACCTTGAGCGCAGCCAAGGCTCGGCAATGTTCCACGAAACGCGACTTGGCCCGGCGAGCGAACTGGTCCCTGCCTGGGTCGAGGAGATGCTGGCATGAGCGAACACCTTGGCAGCTGCCACTGCGGCGCGGTGCGGCTGGTGCTGCGCGAGGACCCGGTCGAGGCGACGAGTTGCAACTGTTCGATCTGCCGCCGGATCGGCGGGATGTGGCACTATTCCGATCCGGCGAACATCACGGTCGAGGGTCAGGGCACGGCTTACCGGCAGGGCGATTGCATGCTCGACACCTGGCACTGCGGCACCTGCGGCTGCACCACCCATTGGACCCCGGTCGATCCTGCCTATCAGCGGATAGCGGTGAACCTGAGGATGTTCGATCCCGAACTCTGGCAAGACCTGCCGCTGCGCCACGTCGACGGCGCCAGTTTCTAGGCGGAGCAACCCCGGCATTCGGGATCCTTGGCGATCCGCATCGTCCTGAGGCTCGGCACCAGCCCTTCGAACAGGTGCAGTCGGCCCCATTGCGGATCGCCAAGCGCGGCCTTGCCCTGCACCAGCACCCGCACCGCCTGCATCGCCGCGAAGGCACCGACCATGCCGGCCATCGCGCCGAGCACGCCGTCTTCGGCGCAGGTATCGCAGTCCTCGGCATCGAAAGCATCGCCGACGAAGCAGCGGTAGCAGGCCTCTCCCGGCAGATGCCCGGCGAAGTTCGCGACCTGTCCCTGGAACCGCCCGATCGCCGCGCTGGTCAGCGGGATGCCCAATCGCGCGCAGGTGTCCGAAACAATCAGACGAGTCGCGAAATTGTCGCACCCGTCGAGCACAAGGTCAGCACCTTCAAGGTACTGCGCCGCGCTTTGATCCCCTACCGCCTCAGCGAAGGCGCGTACCTTGAGGGAACCGTCGAAACCCTTCACCCAATCCGCCGCGCATTCGGCCTTCGGGCGGCCCACATCCGCCTCGCGGTAAATGGTCTGGCGCTGCAGGTTCGATGCATCGACCACATCGCGGTCGATCAGCGTCAGGGTGCCGATCCCCGCTGCGGCCAGATATTGCAGCGCGGGCGAACCGATCCCGCCGAGGCCGACCAGCGCAACATGCGCGTCCGACAGCGCGACCTGCCCCGCCCCGCCCAGTTCGGGCAACACGATGTGGCGGGCAAAGCGGTCGAGGCGGTCAGGTGGAAGCGACATCGTGCCTCCCTCTAAGGCCATTCGACGCAGCGGCAAAGGAAGGTTCTTGCGCAGTCCCTCGCTCTGCGGCACTTAACCGCTCAATTAAGAAAACAATGGGATGAGCGATGCATTATGCCGAGCTGCGCCAGGTGCGCGAGGAACTGACCGGACCGGGCGGACAGTTCGAGATTGTTGAAGCCGATGTGCTGGGCAACCAGCTCAGGGTGTTCAAGAATGCCCCGCCCTCGGTGCGCGAAGTGTGGCTGTCGAGCGCCATGTTCGCCGAGCGCCCTTACCTGATCTATCAGGACGAGGTGATGACATACGCCGAGGCGCATGCCGCAGTAAACGCGGTCGCCGCCTGGCTGTTCGATCAGGGCGTCAAACCGGGCGACCGCGTGGCGATCGCCATGCGCAACTATCCCGAATGGATGCTGATCTACTGGGCCTGCGTCTCGGTCGGGGTTGCCGCAGTGGGCATGAACGCCTGGTGGAACGGCGAGGAAATGGCCTTCGCGATGAAGGATTCAGCGCCCAAGGTGCTGTTCGCCGACACCGAACGGCTCGCGCGGGTGCACGAGACCCCGGGCCTCACCGACGGGGTCAAGCTGGTTGGCGTGCGCACCGCCCCGCATATCGGCGTGATCGACTGGAGCGAGGCTCTCGCGCACGGCGGCGCGATGCCCGACGTTGCAGTTGATCCCGATTCGGATGCCTCGATCTTCTACACCTCGGGCACCACCGGCTTTCCCAAGGGCGCGCAGCTCACCCATCGCGGCTGCGTCGCGAACTTGCTCAACATGGTCTATTCGACCACCGCGCAGGCCTTGGCGGTCGAGCGCGCAACCGGGGTTGCCGCGCCAACCGAACCGCCGCCAGCGGTGACCCTGCTGACCACGCCGCTGTTCCACGTCACCGCCAACAATTGCGGCGCCTATCTTACCACCGCCGCCGGCGGCGCGATCGTGTTGATGTACAAGTGGGAAGCCGGCGAGGCGCTGCGGCTGGTCGAAAAGTACAAGATAACCGGGATCAGCGGCGTGCCCGTGATGAGCCGCGAGATCATCAACCACCCGGACTTTGCCAAGTATGACACCTCAAGCCTCACCGGCCTGTCGGGCGGCGGGGCGCAGGTCCCGCCCGACCTGGTGCTTAAGATCGACGAGAAGGTCAAAACCGCGCGGCCGACCACCGGTTACGGGATGACCGAAACCTGCGGGATCATCACTTCGGTGACCGGCGATTTCTTCGTCGCCAAGCCCGATAGCGCAGGCCCGTCGATGCCCAATTTCGAAGTCAAATGCGTCGACGATGACGGCAACACTGTGGCGCAAGGCGAATTGGGCGAGCTGTGGGTCAAGGGTTCATCGGTGATCAAGGGTTACATCAACCGCCCCGATGCCACCGCCGCTTCGATCACCGACGGCGGCTGGCTGCACACCGGCGACATCGCCCGGATCGACGAGGACGGCTTCATCTATATCGTCGACCGCAAGAAGGACATGGTGCTGCGCGGCGGTGAGAACGTGTTCTGCAGCGAGGTTGAATCGGGCATCTACCGCCACGCTGCCGTGGCCGAATGCTGCGTGTTCGGCGTGCCTGACGAGCGGCTCGGCGAAGAGGTCGGCGTCGCGGTGGTTCTGAAGCCGGGCGACACGCTCGACGAGACCGAGCTCAAGGCGCACTGCATGGACGTGATGGCCAAGCACAAGGTGCCGCGCTACGTCTGGTTCCTGAGCGAACCGCTCCCGCGCAACGCCAGCGGCAAGTTCCTGCGCCGCGAACTGCGTGAGGAACTAAGCGCGGCGTTGGCGGGTTAAGGGCGATCCCGATCTGACCTTTAAGCTGGGCGGGAGTGTCCACCTTCGCGCTTTCTCGGCCAAAACCGGACGGTCCGTTTACGACCCGAAAGCGGACATTCCCGGGGCTCCATCTAAATTCGTATTGAATTGGAATGCCCTATCGGGCCGGGCAATTTTCAGAGCTGCTTGCCGAACACTCTTTTTGAATTATTGTTCCTTGCCAGACTAGAAAAAGCGGAGACCTAAATGGGGTGCGAAAATGCTCTGAAACGATCCGCGTTGTTGGCTTCAATTTGTATCGCGGCGACACCCGTAACCGCTTCGGCAGCTGGCTGCTCACTTAGTGTTTTCAACCTTCCGGTGAAAATGGAGGGTATGCGCGCTTCAGTTCCTGTCGAAGTGAATGGCAAACCGACTCGGTTCTGGCTTGATTCGGGCGCGTGGTTTTCAACCATGTCAGAAGCCAAAGCGGATGAACTCGGGCTTCACGCCGATTTGGGCCCAGCAGGTTTGACAATGAATGCCGTTGGAGGAAGTTTCACCCCAAAAATAGCGGAAATCAAAGATTTTTCGGTAAACGGTTCAATGGTCCACAATATCGATTTCGTGGTTGGAGGATCAGACCCTGGCAATGGCCTGATCGGTCGCAGCTTGATTGCTAACAACGATCTTGAGTTCGACATAGCCCATGGGGCCGTCAAGCTGATCCGTGCTACGCAGTGCGGTAACGTGAACATGGCCTATTGGGCTGCAGGCAAGCCCTATTTTACTGTCAAACTCCTGCCCGATCGCGGAGAGACGACCGTCCATGATCTCAATCTGCCAATTGTTGTAAACGGCCATACCGTTACGGCTGTGATAGACAGTGGGGCGATCACCGTGATGGGGCGCGACGCCGCTGAAGCCGCCGGGATCGATCTCAACGGACCTGGTGTCGTACCTATGGGTGACCTCGGCGGTTTGGGGCGGCATACAACCAAAGCCTGGCGTGTTCGAGTAGACAGTGTAGCGATCGGCGATGAGACCATCCTCAATACCACACTTACAGTGCTCGATGGACCGATCACACCGGGGCCGGGATCACCCCAGATGCTTCTTGGGATGGATTTTCTGCTTGCCCATCACGTCTACATCTCCCGCTCGCAGCATTTGATCTTTTTCACCTATTCCGGAGGGAGCGTTTTCTACAAGGATCCGAATGACATCAAGCTTGCTTCGATCCGCACACCAGTCGCCGCACCTGTCGGATCAAAGCTTGTCGTGCCTCTGGACCACGCTGAAGAGCCCAAGAGCGCGGAAGAATACGCACGACGAGGTTCGGCACGGATGGCTAAGAAAGATGTCACCGGAGCGATCAGTGACTTTACAAAAGCCATTGGTTTGGAACCTGAAGTAGCGGCTAATTACCGCAGCCGCGCCGATGCCTATTTCCTGAGCGGTGATCTTGTGGCTGCCCGCGCGGATATGGATCATGCTCTCAAAATCACACCAAATGACCCCGATCTGATTTTGGCACGTGGCTGGCAACGCCGCCACGACGGAGACGATATTGGAGCGCTTGCTGACGCAGACGCATCGCGCAAACTTACCCCGAAAGGCTCACTCCAGGGCGTCTCGATCGCAGCACTCTACTTCGAGCTAGGGCAAGATCTTCAAGCTATCGCGATCTATGACGACCTCATTGAGACACATCCGCAGGACAAACTAATAGGATTGTTTCTGAACCGTCGTTGTTGGGTCCGAGCGCTCGCAGGCATCGAGCTCGATGCGGCACTGGCTGACTGCAACCGCTCTATAAAGGCCGAAAAATCGGCCGCAGTCCTCGACAGCCGGGCCTTAGTCGAATTTCGTCAGCGCAACTTTGCGGCTGCTCTTGCGGATTACGACGCCGCACTCGCACTCGACCCGAACCTGACTTGGTCGCATTATATGCGCGGGCAAACGCGCATCGCACTAGGGCAGGTTGAGGCCGGGAAGACCGAACGTGACGCCGCATTTGCAAATGATCCAAAGGTCGCCGAGCGAGCTCGTAGATATGAATTGGCTGACGCGCCCGCTTCTCGCTAAAGCTTCAACAATAGCTGACCGTCCGCTTTCCACCCCAAACCGGACATTCGGACAGCAGCGAATTGACCCCAAATCCGGTCGTTGTTCCAAACCGGTTCGTTTGCTCACAACCTTCTGGGCGCTCAGGCCAAAGCCCGCCCTTCCCCCAGCAAGACCACCTTCATGTCGCCCTTGCTGCGTCCGGTCAGGATCAGCAGATAGGTCGCCAGGAAGGACGTCCCGAGGAAGAACGCGAGCACTGCCAGACCCAGTCCGGCCGGGCTGAACTGATTGCGCCAGGCCGTCCAAATCGCCGAGAGCCCGAGCAGACACATGAAGTCCAGGTTGAACTGGCCCGGCCAGCCCATCTTCGCCATGTCGCCGAAGAACACCGGAAGCAGGTTCCAGCCGTGGTTTGAGATCGTCACTGCCGTATAGGCGGACAGCCCCACCAGGCAGACCAGCAGGAACAGGCGAAACAGGGACATTGTCTCTCTCCTCAAGATTGGGTGCGTTTGCTTTCAAGAATCAGGCAGCGCGCGACCATCGCCAGCAGGCCGATCGAGCCCGAACAGGCGATCAGCACCAGCCACGGCAAGGGCCGCATGCCCACCGCTCGGGCGCGCGGCAGGAGCAGCGCCCAGGCGGTACCTATCGCGAGGAGCAGATCGAACCACACCTGATTGCCCCAGGCATTGGCGGTGTGATTGGGCCAGAAGCCAAGCGGTCCCTCCCTTCCGACAGTGTAGAGCGACCAGCCGAGGAAGGCGGCGGAAAAGGTTGTGGGGAACAGCCAGCCTCCGCCCTGCCCCGAAGTGGGCCTTGCAAGGAGAATCAAAGTCACCCCAATGAACAGCAGGATCGCGACAATCGGTAGCACTGCGTATAGGCTCTGCGACATGATCGACTCCTGTAGCACTTACTACACAATAGCGATATGTAGCGACTGCTACAAGAGGTTTTGATGAGCATTCGGGATGAGCAGCGCGAACGGGTGGCAGAGCGGCTGGCAGAGCACCTGCTTGCCACCGGGCTGACCCAGACCAGCCTGCGCGCGCTGGCCCGCGCGGCTGGGGTGAGCGACCGCATGCTGCTCTACTACTTCACCGACAAGACCGAGGTGCTCGCCGCCGCGACCGCGCGGATTGCGGCGCAATCGGTCGCGGGTCTGGCCGAGGTAATGCCCGAAGCGAAGAAGCTCCCGCCGCGCGAACTGATCATGCTCGCGGTGCAGCTCACCACCGGACCCGATATGCGCCGCTTTATGCGGCTGTGGGTCGAGATGATCGGCGCGGCGGCCAAGGGCGAAGAGCCATTCGTGGCGATCTCGGCGCAAGTTCTTGGCGGCTTCAAGCAATGGCTCGCCGCCCGGCTGGACGTTCCCGCAGGAATTGACCGCGAAGCCCTGGCCGGGGCAATCATCGCGCTGATCGACGGACTGGCGCTGGTCGAGATCTGCAGCACCGAGCCCGAAATGCGCGCGACGCACAAGGCACTGGCCGGATTGTTCGGTTAGGGGCAAGCTAAGCAGAATAGCTTGGCGAAGGCTGACAACGGGAGAGGGAATATGGGTGATCTGGATGGGCGCATCGCGCTGGTAACCGGAGCGGCAACCGGGCTGGGCGCTGCGGCGGCACGCGCCCTGGCGGCGGCGGGGGCGAAGGTTGCGGTGACCGACCTTGCCGCACCCGAAGACCTTGCCGCTGAAATCGGCGGGATCGCCCATGCTCAGGACGTGACCAGCGAGGCGGACTGGGCGGCGACGATGGACTGGCTGCGCGCCGAAGCCGGCGGGCTCGACATTCTGGTCAACAACGCCGGGCTTTGGCTGTTCAAGCCGATCACCGAGACCACGCTCGACGACTGGCGGCATCTCCACGCGGTCAACTGCGAAGGCGTGTTCATGGGCACCCGCGCGGCGATTCCCCTGCTCGCCGAGCGCGCGCACAAGTGGCGCGGTGGCACCGCGATCGTGAACCTTTCATCGGTCGCAGGGATCGAAGGCGCGGCGGGCGCGACCTGCTACAATTCGACCAAGGGCGCGGTGCGGCTGTTCACCAAGGGCTGCGCCAAGGAATTGGCCGCGGCGCGCATCCGGGTGAACTCCGTCCACCCGGGGGTGATCGACACCAAGATGGGCCGCACCTTGATCGACGATTTCGCAGCAGCGCAGGGTGTGGGCGATAACGAGGTGCTGGCGCAGGTCTCGGCGATGCACCCGCTCGGCCACCTGGGTGAGCCACAGAACGTCGCCGATGCCGTGGTGTTCCTCGCCAGCGACCGGGCTGCCTTCACCACCGGGAGCGAACTGGTGATCGACGGCGGGCTATCCGCCTGATCAGAATGTGCACAGCCTTGTGAACAGGGCTGTGCACCGGCCTAATGCTCCTCGCCCAACCGGGTCAGCCAGCTCTTGGCCTGCTTCGGTTCACCGGGCGCATTCGATGCCACCGGTCCGCGCGACGCAAGAAATTCGGCGAATAGGGCATAAGGCTCAAGCCCCAGCGTGGCGCGCATCGCATCGATCTGTTCGCCAAGGTCAGTCAGTTCGGTGACCTTCGGGTCCCAGACTTTCCGCGCAAATTTATCGGAATTGTGCCCGAACAGCCCCCAGGAGCCTTGCGCGGTTTCGCGCAAGGCTGCGATCAGCAGCGCGGCAAATTCGATTTCCGCATCCACTCGCTGACCATCGAGGCGTTCGAGGCGGTCAGCCCGGCTCAATTTGCTGGCCCGAAAATCAGCTCTCCAGCTGCCTGAGCAGGCTGCGCACGTCGCCGTCCATATCGGCATCGCGGGTGCGCAGGTCTTCGATCAGCCGCACCGCGTGGATCACGGTCGAATGGTCGCGGCCGCCGAATTTGCGGCCGATCTCGGGATAGCTGCGCGGGGTGAGCACCTTGGCGAGGTACATCGCCACCTGGCGCGGACGCACCACCGCGCGGGCGCGGCGCTTCGATGACATCTCGGTCCGGTCAACCCGGTAGAACTGGCACACCGTGCGCTGGATCTCGTCGATCGTGATCCGGCGGCGGTTGGCCGAGAGGATATCGGTGAGCTGTTCCTCGGCGAGCTGGAGCGACACGGCCTGGCCGGTGAGCTGGGCATAGGCGATCAACTTGTTGAGCCCGCCAACCAGCTCGCGCACATTGCGGTTGATCGTCCGCGCGAGGAATTCGACCACGTCCGCCGGCACGTGGCTCGGCGAGAAGCGCTGCAGCCGGTGTTCAAGGATCGTGCGGCGCAGTTCGATGTCGGCGGGTTGGATATCGGCAACCAGACCCATGCTGAGCCGCGACAGCAATCGCTGCTCGACCCCGTCCAAGGCCTGCGGAGCGCGGTCGGCGGCGAAGACCAGCCGCTTGCCCTCGGCAAGCAGCGCGTCGATCGTATAGAGCAGCTCTTCCTGCGCCGAGGCCTTGCCGATGATGAACTGGATATCGTCAACCAGCAGCAGGTCGAACCCGCGCAGCCGGGTCTTGAACTCGATCGTCTGGTTCTGCCGCAGTGCCTGGACGAATTCGACCATGAAGCGCTCGGCCGAACAGTAGAAGATCCGTGCGCGCGGGTGCGCCTGAAGGTAAGCGTGGCCGATCGCGTGCAGCAGGTGAGTCTTGCCCTGCCCGGTCGCGGCCTTGAGATAGAGCGGGGCGAACTGCGGGGTTTCGGTTGCCGCCATGCGCTGCGCGGCATTGCTGGCGAGCACATTGGCCGAACCCGACACGAAGGTTGCAAAAGTCAGCGAGGGGTCAAGCCCGATCGAGGCCATGCCGAGGCCATTGGGGCCAAGCCCGCCGAGCTCCGCCGCGCCCATGCCCAAGGCATCGCCTGGCTGGGCGGCCGGAACGGCATCGCCGCCGCGGCCCCTGCCCTCACCCGAACCGAACCGCAGACCCTGCGGTGCGCGGCGCCCTGGCTGGACCGAAATGCGGACGTTGCGAATGTCTGGCCGCGCGATCTTCCACGCCAGTGAAAGCCGGTCGGAAAACCGGTCCGCCACCCAGTTGGCAGAAAATTCGGTCGGCAGGTGCAGGTCGAGCGTGCCGGTTTCCTTGCAGAACCCCCCCAGCTGCACCGGCTTGATCCATTGGCTGTGCAGCTGCTGTCCCAGGTCCTTGCGCAGGCCCTGACTGATATCGGCCCAATCTGCTGCCAGATCCAGCGCATCCTGTTCGTCGCGCATGCGATCCTCGTCCGATTTGCCTTGGGCGGAGGGTTGCAATTGCACTCCTCCTGTTGCCGTCACCGTCACTCGATTCGCCCCCGAATCAGAATTCAACACCAGAAGCGCGAAGCCGCACTTCTCCGAAAGCCGGACGCCCGAAACCCGGCCTGCCATTGCAGTAATTTGTGTGAGGCCAAGAAGGCGGTTGCTCGCTTTCAAGGCCGTGAGAGGTTTTATGAACGGTTCAGTGGGACACGCAAGGCGTTCACCGTAAAAAAACTGAAATAAATGCCCTTGACTCAGGCAGAGCGCCTGAATGTCGTTACCCATAGCCTAGACTGTTGTTTTCACTATGTTTTACCACTTACGCACGATGTAATGGCGTGCGAATCGCGGGATTACATTGAGTTAACGCATTGCAGCATTTGGCCATCGCGGACGCAGCAAAAAGGCCGGTGGCATTCGCCCCGGCCTTTAACCATTTTCGTTCTGCTTACGTGCCGCCGATCCGCCCTGCGTTGAGCGAATCGGCTGAGCCGGATTAACCGAGCGAAACGACTCGCTTGGTCAGGCGCGACAGCTTGCGCGCAGCGGTGTTCTTGTGGAGCACCCCGCGGGCCACGCCGCGTGCCAGTTCGGGCTGTGCAGCGGCAAGCGCCGCGGCAGCCGCCGACTTGTCACCACCGTCGAGCGCGGCTTCGACCTTCTTCACGAAGGTGCGGATGCGACCCATGCGGTTGCCGTTGATTTCGGCGCGCTTGTCGTTGCGGCGATTGCGCTTCTTGGCTTGCGGCGTATTGGCCATGTTCGTCCTTGAATCTTGCGTGCTGAGGCGGAATCGACCCGCCGGAAAGCGCGGCCCTTAGCGGTGAGGCCTGGTGCGGTCAAGCTTTGTGGCTCATTTCTGGCACTCTGCGCAGTACCAGGTGCTGCGCCCACCCTGCACGATCCGCAGGATCGGCGCGCCATCGCGCACACAGGGCTGGCCTGCACGGTCGTAGACATCGAAACGCTTGGAGAAATAGCCAAGCTCGCCCGAAGGCTGGGCATAGTCGCGCAGGCTCGACCCGCCTGCCTCGATCGCCTCGGCCAGCACGCCTTTGACCGCCGGAACGAGCCGCTCGAGTGCTGGCAGCGATACCTTGCCTGCCGCCTTGCGCGGATCGATGCCCGCGCGGAACAGCGCCTCGCAAACATAGATGTTGCCGAGCCCTGCGACGATTCGCTGGTCGAGCAGCATCAGTTTGATCGCCGCACCGCGCCCGGCCAGCGCCGCCTTGAGCTGGCGCGAGGAAAAGGCATCCGAGAGCGGCTCCGGACCGAGCGCGGCAAAGGTTGGCCAGACATCGAGCCTGTCGGTCGCCACGAGGTCAACCGAGCCAAACCGGCGCGGATCGCACAGCGATAGACGGTGGCCCGATTCGGTCTCGATCACCAGGTGATCATGCTTGCCCAGCTCCTCGGGCTCGATTCGCCAGCGCCCCGACATGCCGAGATGGAAGACCATCGTGGTGCCGCGCCCGGTATGGATCAAGCCGTACTTGGCGCGGCGGCCGAGCCCGGTCACCTCAGCCCCGGTCATGGCCTGGACCAAGCCTTCGGGGAACGGCCGCCTGAGGTCTCCCCGATTGAGCGTCAGCAGCGCAATCCGGACGCCGTCGAGGTAGCGCGCCAGCCCGCGCACGGTGGTCTCGACTTCGGGAAGCTCAGGCATGGCCGGTGACTAGGCACGCTCAAAGGGCGCGACAATAAGTTTCTTATTGCAACTAACTGTGCGGCTCTCTATCCAGCCCGCAACAACAGCCTTCCCGGGAGAACACACCATGTCCTATTCGCATCACGCCGCTACGGTTCCTGCCTTCGTCGGCATGCTGAACAACATCAAGTCGTGGCTCGACGTGGCTGCCGGCACGGGGAACGAGGCCGCGCTGCTCGAAGCGAAACTGGCCGACGACATGTTTGCTCTCGCCCGTCAGATCCAGATTGCGTCCGATTCGGCCAAGGGCGCTGGCGCCCGGATGACCGGCGCCGAAGCACCCGCCATGGCCGATACCGAGACCACCTTCGCCGAGCTCAAGGATCGCTGCGACAAGACCATCGCCTACCTCCAGTCGATCGATCCCGCCGCCTATGATGCCGGCGCCGATCGCGAGGTGGTGATCACCTTCCCCAACGGCGGCGGGGTCAAGTTCGATGGCAAGACCTTCCTCAGCCTCTTTGCCCTCCCCAACTTCTATTTCCACGCCACCACCGCCTACGCCATTCTGCGCGCCAACGGCGTGCCGCTCGGCAAGCAGAACTTCCTCGGCCACCTGATGCCCTACATGTTCGCCCCGCACGCAGCCTGAGCGAATTCACGGACTCTCCACTGGCACCGCACCACGCTTGCGGCTAAGGCGCGGGCCATGAGCGAAACGGTATCTTTTGGCTACGACGAGGTCTCTCCCGAGGAGAAGACCGAGAAGGTCGGTGCGGTCTTTTCTTCGGTGGCGAAGAAATACGACGTGATGAATGACGCCATGTCGGGCGGCATGCACCGGTTGTGGAAGGACCAGTTCGTGCGCCGGGTCAAACCCCGCGCCGGCGAGACCGTGCTCGACATGGCTGGCGGCACAGGCGACATCGCCTTCCGGATGGCCAAGTTAGGCGCCACCGTGACGGTCTCGGATATCAACCAGGACATGCTCGACGTCGGCATCGAGCGCGCGATGGACAAGGGTTATGACAGCCTGGTCTGGTCGCGCCAGAACGCCGAGGAACTGACCTTCCCCGACCGCTTCTTCGATGCCTACACGATCGCTTTCGGGATCCGCAACGTAACCCGGATCGATTCCGCCCTGGCCGAAGCGCACCGCGTGCTCAAGTACGGCGGGCGGTTCTACTGCCTTGAATTCTCGACCACCCAGTGGCCGGGTTTCAAGGAAGCCTACGATCTCTATTCGCACAAGCTGGTACCCAAGATCGGTTCGATGATTGCCGGCGACGCCGACAGCTATCGCTATCTGATCGAATCGATCCGCAAGTTCCCACCAATGCCCGAATTCGAAAGCATGATTCGCGCCGCTGGCTTCACGCGGACCAAGGTCGAGCCGATCCTGGGCGGGCTGGTCGCCATCCATTCCGGCTGGAAAATTTGACCCGCCCCAGCACTCATATTTTTCGTCTGCTGCGCTGGGGCCGGACCTTGGCGCGGCATGGCGCGCTGCGCGGGATCGAGCGGGATATCAACACCCCGGCACAGGTCCGGCGATTGTGCCGCATCGCCCGGTTCGGCGCGGTCCAGCCGCGTGAGCCCGACTATGCCGGGGCCTTCACCGCGATCGGCCCCGCGGCGATCAAGCTGGGCCAGGCTCTGGCTACCCGGCCCGATTTGGTTGGCGAGGAAGCTGCGCGCAACCTCATGGCGCTGCAGGACGATCTGCCGCCGATGCCCTTTGCGGCGATCCGACGCGAAATCGAAACGAGCTTCGGCAGACCGCTCGAAGAGCTCTACGCGAAGTTTGACGAGGACCCGATCGGTTCGGCCTCGATCGCGCAGGTCTACAAGGCCGTCACCACCGAGGGCCGCGAAGTCGCGGTCAAGGTCATGCGTCCGGGCATCCGCGAGAAGCTGGCGCGCGACATCGATACCTATGAGTGGGCCGCAGCGCATCTCGAAGCGCTGGGCGGCGAAGCGTCGCGGCTGCGCCCGCGGCTGGTGATCGCCAATTTCAAGCGCTGGACCGCGCGCGAACTCGACTTGCGGCGCGAAGCCGCCTCGGCCTCTGAACTGACTGAGGCGATGGCTGGCTATGAAGGCTACCGCGTTCCCGGGATCGACTGGGACCGGACCAGCGGCCGAGTGATGACGATCGACTGGATCGACGGGACCAAGATCAGCGAAGTTGCCGCATTGAAGGCGGCCGGGCACGATCTGCCCGCCATCGCCCGGCGGTTGGTGCTGGCCTTCCTCAACCAGGCGATCAGCGCCGGGTTCTTCCACGCCGACATGCACCAGGGCAACCTGTTCGTCGAAGCCGACGGCACCATCGCCGCGATCGATTTCGGGATCATGGGCCGGATCGACCGGCGCGCGCGGGTCTGGCTGGCGGAGATCCTTTACGGGCTGACCACCGGCAACTACCGCCGCGTCGCCGAAATCCATTTCGAGGCGCAGTACGTGCCGAGCTACCACTCGGTCGACGAGTTTGCGACCGCGCTGCGCGCGGTGGGCGAACCGATGCGCGGCAAGCCGGTGAGCGAGCTGTCGGTCGGGCAGATGCTCGACGGGCTGTTCGCGATCACCCGCGATTTCGACATGCAGACCCAGCCGCACCTGCTACTGCTACAGAAGACCATGGTGATGGTCGAAGGCCTCGCCACCCAGCTCGATCCCGGCATCAACATGTGGGACGTCTCCGGCCCGTTCGTCAAAGGCTGGATCCGCGACGAGCTGGGCCCCGAGGCCGCGATTGCAGAGCGGCTGCGCGATGATGCACAAACCATCATGCGCATCCCCGAACTGGTCCGCCGCCTTGAAGACAGTTTCCCGGCCAAGGGCGGCGCGCCCGAAGCACCGCCGCTGCCGGATGTGCCGTTGGTGTGGGAACGGCGCGGCGAACCGTCGCACTGGCCGCGCTATGTTGCTGCAGCGCTGGCCGGCGGAGCAGTGCTTTACGCCGCACAGATGCTCGGTTGGGTGGGCTGAGCCGATGGACCTCGACACGCTGGTTCAGCACTATTTCGGCAGCGACGATCCCGCATCGCTCAATGAGACCGACTACGAGCGCGCGATCGAACGGCTCAGGATTGATTTCGGAGTCGAACGCGAACCCGGCCGGCGCTTTGCCCTATGGTGCCTGATGGACGCGATCGGCGTGGCGCCACTGCCCGCCGAAGCCTTTGCCAAGGAACCGCAGCTCAAGGCCGCCGCCGAGGACTACCTCAGCGCGGTGTTCCGGATGGAGCGCGAAGGCGACGAGGAGTGAGCGCCGGGCGGAGCTGATCGGCGCCCGCCGAGCAGAGGTTTGCTCCCTGCCCGGCGAGGCCTGATCGATCAGAACTTCGCGCCGACGCGCAGTCCGATGGTGCGCGGGTTGATCGGCACGACATAGGGCCGCTGGCTGCACGCGCCGCATTCCTCGAACCGCGAGATCTGGCCGCGGGTGTCGAACACGTTCGAGACGAACAGTTCGAGGTTGAACGTGCTCCAATCCGCACCGAGCGCGAGGTTCACCGTGGCATAGGCAGGCAGTTCACCCAGGCTTGCCGCCGGGTTGTAGAAAGCGCCCGGAAGCTTGAGATCGTTCGCTACGGTAGGATCGTGCAATTGCCCATCGCCGTTCGGAGCCGCGACGAAAACCTTGGTCCTGACATCCGACGAGGCCTTGCTCTGGTACGAAACGTTGATCTGACCGTACGGCTTCATCGACCCCGCCTGGGCAGTGTAGCGCAGGGTACCCGACAACTTGAGTTGCGGTGTGATCGGCAAGCGCGTTCCCGCCGCTGCGGAAATATAGTTGATTTCACCGCCGGGCCCTTGCTGGGTGCAAGTAAAGGTCGGGTCGTCGATACCGCAGAGGTTCTTCTTGGTCTTGGCATCGGTGTACGACCCACCGAGGTTCAGCGAGAATCCGCCCCTGTTGTAGGCCAGGTCCATTTCGACCCCGTTGATCCGGGCATCGGGTCCGTTGTGGATTTCGGTGAAGGAATTGGCGCCAAGGAAGGCGAACTGGAAGGCCTTCCAATCCTGGTGATAGAACGCCCCGTTGAAGCGCAGGCCGGGTGCAAGCGTGGTCTTCCAGCCAATTTCGTAATTGTTGAGGAAGTCCGACTGGTACGGCGGCACGTCGGCACGGCGGTTGATCCCGCCGGGGCGATAGCCCTTAGATGCGGTGGCATAGAACATCAGCCCGTTGACTGGCTTCCAGGTGGCGTTGAAGCGATAGGTGATCCCTTCACCCTTGGCCGACACCGGTTGCACGCCCACCCCCGGTACGTAGATGCCGAGATTAGTGCACGGGCTGCCAGCCACGACCGGCGGCAACAGCGTCAGCGAGGAGCTGTAGGTATTGGTATCCCGGTCGAATAGCCGCTCGCCCGAACTGGTGAAGCAGCGTGCAACGCCGGTGCGGTTGCTGCCGATCGCGTTGGGCGGACTATCGGAAAAGCCGTTGCCCGGATTGCGACCGAAGCCGAAGAACCCGACCAAGCTGTTGTCATAGAAGAATGCGCGGGCGCCGGCGGTGAAGGTAAGCTGGTCAGTCAGATCATAAGACAGTTCGCCAAACATCGCATAGTCGCGGTCGATGCGGTGCTGCTGCGTCAGCCACAGCGTGCCAGGGAGGCCATTGACCGAGAGCAGCGGATCCAGCCCCGCCACGCGATAATCCTGATGGATGTCGTTCGACTGGTACTGGTAGAAACCGCCGGCAACCACGCGCAGCGGCTGGTCGGATGGCGAGGCGACACGCAGTTCCTGGCTGAACTTCTTGAAGTGATCGGTGCCGAGGACAACCTGAGCCGAGTTGATCGGATTGCCCAGCGCATCGCTGAAATAGAAATAGCCGGCAACGCCGCCGAAATCCGAATAAAGGTGATCGTAAGCCTCGGCATAGTCGATATAATCCGACGAGCTGTTGGTCTTGCGGTCGAGATATGCACCGGCATAGGTGACATCCCAGTTGCCGAGCTTGCCCTCGATGGTCAGCGCGGCCTGGACGAACTTGTCACTGCGGAATTCGGGTGCGAAGTGCTGGACCTGCAGGTCGCCGGTCTTGGGATCATAGCCGTACGAGCCGTGGCTGCGGGTATCCTGATAGGTGACGGTCGGGGTGATCGTCCAATTCTCGTCAAGATCGACCTTGAGCGCGGCACGGCCGCCGGCGATCTCGGTGTCGTTGTAATTCTCCTTGACGAAGGCCGAGTTCCTGACCCTGATTCCGCCTGCGGTTGCCGGCGGGCAGCCCAGCGGGTTGGCTTCGGGCAAGAAAGCCCGGCAGCCCGGCACGTTGTCGATATAGCCGGCATCGCGCTCGTACCAACCGACCACGCGCAGTGCCATGCTGCTCGAAAACGGCAGGTTGAGCATGCCTTCGAGCTTGCCGCCGAAGTCGCCCTTTTCGACGTGGTTGATCTCGCCATCGACGCGGCCTTCGAAACCGGCGGTCGATGGCTTGTTGGTGATGATGCGGATCGTACCGGCTTCGGACGATGCGCCGTAGAGCGTGCCTTGCGGGCCCGAGAGGCTTTCGATCCGGGCAATGTCATAGATGTGGACATCAAGATTGCCGCCGATCGTCGTGACCGGCTGCTCATCGAGATAGACGCCCACCGAAGGCAGAGGACCCGAGTGGTTGCCGTCACCGCCCGATGCCACGCCGCGCATGTAGATCACGCTGACGCCCGGCGTGCCCGAGCTTTGGAACGAGACCGAGGGGAGCTGCTGGGCATAGCCCTTGAAGTCCGAGATATTGAGCTGATCAAGCTTTTGCGTGCCCAGTGCCTGGATCGAGATCGGCACGTTCTGCATGCTCTCACTGCGCTTCTGCGCGGTGACGATGATCTCGGCATCGTCATTGGTGGCCGCTGCATCGGCGGGCGGCGCGTCCTGCGCGAAGGCCGGTGCGGCGTAAAGCGCACTCGTGGCGAGGAAGCAGGCGAGGCTGCGACGCGAAAATTGAGACATGGTACCGCCCTATTTTTTGTGTTCTGACTTGTTCAGCCTGATTCTTGGCCGCCCTACCGTCAAGGGTGCAGATTAATAAAGTGCGAAACGATTGCAGGGCGTGGCAGATTTACCACGTTTCAGGCGCTTCAGGGTAATATTCGAGCACTGCGCCCAGCGCTTCGCGCAACGGATCGAGGTGGGCGTCGAACGCTTTCCACGCCTCGGTCCCGTCGCGGTAGATCGGCTGACGGACCTGTTCAGAGCTCGGTGTGCGCACCGCGCGTTCGGTGCGGTAGAATTCAAGGCAGGCTTCTTCGAACGGCAGGCCGCAATAGTCGAGCAGGGCGCGCACTTCTGCTTCGGTATCATCGACTATGCGTTCGTAGATCACGCGGTGAACCCGTCCGGGCAGAACCCGGTCGACGTGCGCCATCAACCGCACATAGTCGGCATAGTACCGCCCCATGTCGGTCAGGTCGTAACTGAAGCCCTGTCCGCGCGCGAAGTGCTGCTTGAAGTTCGAAAAGCAGCACCCCAGCGGGTGGCGGCGCGCATCGATGATCTTGGCGTGCGGCAGGATCAGGTGGATGAACGGGGTGTGGACCCAGTTGTTGGGCAGCTTGTCGATGTAGAATGGGCGGGCGGTCTTGCGGTGGATCCGGGTCCGCTGGAGGAATTCCTCGCCCAATTCGCGCAGCGCCGCCGCTTCAAGATCGGCCACACCTTCGGGATAAGGCCGCTGCCGCCGCGCCAGCGCCGGCATGTCGGGCAGTTCCATCGTCCCTTCGACCATGCTGTGGCTCGCGAGGATCTGCTCGATCAGGGTCGATCCCGAACGCGGCATGCCGAGGATGAAGATCGGATCGGGCGCTGCGCTGCCCTGCCCCGCGCGGGCGGCCACGAACGGCGCGGAATAGAGCGCGATCGAGCGCTCGACATGCGCGGTCACTTCCTCGGGGTCGTAGTCCAGCTGCTCGCGGCGCAAGGCGTTGCCGTCACGGTAGTGCGCGAATGCGGCGTCCGCCTCGCCCCGATCTTCGAAGGCCTTGCCCAGCGCAAAGTCGAGGTGGAAGCGGTCTTCCGCTGCGAGTCCGGGTGCCTTGAGCGCTGCCTGCATCACCGCGATATCATCGGCGCTGAAGCGATGGGTCTTGAGGTTGGCAAGGCTCCACCACGTTTCGCCCAGCGTCGGCATCAGTTCGATCGAGCGGCGATAGGCGGCCACCCCTTCGTCCAGCCGCCCCACGGTCTTGAGCACGTGACCGTAGCTCATCCACACCCGCGGCTGCCCCGGCGCGCGTTCGAGAACATCGGCGTAGACTGCCAGGGCATCCTCGAAATCGCCCAGCCGGCTGAGCGCCGCGGCCTGCAGGTTGGCATGACCGGCGTGGTCAGGCTCGTCGGCGATCACCCGGTCGAGCTCGGCAATCGCCTCTTCGGGCCGGTTCTGGCGATACAGCACCAAGGCCAGATTGGCCCGCGCGGCGGTGAACGAAGGCGACAGCTCGAGCGCGCGGCGCAGCAGGTTTTCGCTATCCTTGTAGCGCCCAAGGCGACCGGCGAGCTCGGCAACCAGCCGGATCGACGCGACGTCGAACGGGAACTCCTTGAGCTGTGCGCGGAGCAATGGCTCGGC
>JBJTLY010000319.1:0-4252 GCA_046063275.1 Novosphingobium sp.
GGCGGGTCAAGACCTTGCACCCCAAGGTGCACGGCGGGTTGCTGGCGGTACGCGACAACCCCGAACACGCCAAGGCCATGGCGGATCACGCAATCGGCGCAATTGATCTGGTTGTGGTCAACCTCTATCCCTTCGCCCAGACCGTGGCCAAGGGCGCCAGCCGCGAAGAGATCATCGAGAACATCGACATCGGCGGCCCCTCGATGGTGCGATCGGCGGCCAAGAACCACGACCACGTCGTCATCGTCACCGATCCGGCGGACTACGGCGCGTTCCTCGCCGAATTGGAAACCCACGACGGGGCTACGACTTACGATTTCCGCCGCCTCATGGCCGCCCGCGCCTATTCGGCGACTGCGGCCTATGACGCGATGATCAGCCAGTGGTTCGCCTTCGCCGATCAGCAGCAGTTCTTCCCCGAGATGCTGGCGGTCAACGGCAAGCGCGTGGCCGAGCTGCGCTACGGCGAGAACCCGCACCAGCGTGCCGCGCTCTATGTGCCGGTCGGTCCGCACGGCAAGGGCATCGCTCAGGCGCAGCAGGTTCTGGGCAAGGAGCTGAGCTACAACAATTACGCCGATGCCGATGCCGCGCTCGAACTGGTTGCCGAATTTCGCGGGCAGGACCCGGCGGTGGTGATCGTCAAGCACGCCAACCCGTGCGGCGTGGCGCAGGGCGCTTCGCTGCTCGAGGCCTGGACCGGGGCGCTGCAATGCGATGACGTTTCGGCCTTCGGGGGGATTGTTGCGGTCAACCGGAAACTCGATGCGGCGACGGCCGAGGCGATCGCCGCGATCTTCACCGAGGTGGTGGTCGCGCCCGATGCCGACGATGAGGCCAAGGCGGTCTTCGCAAAAAAGAAGAACCTGCGGTTGCTGCTGACCGGCGAGCTGCCCGATCCGCGACGTCCCGGCATGCTGATCAAGCCGATCACCGGCGGCCTCCTGGCGCAGAGCCGCGATAACGGTGCGATTACTGCTGATGACCTCAAGGTGGTGACCAAACGCGCGCCGACACCGCAGGAACTCAAGGACTGCCTGTTCGCCTGGACCGTGGCGCGCCACGTCAAATCGAATGCGATCGTCTACGCCAAGAACGGCGTGACCGCCGGGATCGGCGCAGGCCAGATGAACCGCCGCGACTCCTCGCGCATCGCTGCAATGAAGGCTGCTGAGGCGGCGGAAAAGTTCGGCTGGGCGCACAGCCGCACGGTCGGCTCGGCGGTCGCCTCGGACGCCTTTTTCCCGTTCGCCGACGGGTTGCTCGCTGCGGCGGAAGCGGGCGCAACGGCGGTCATTCAACCCGGCGGATCGATTCGCGACGATGAGGTGATTGCCGCCGCAGACGAAGCCGGCCTCGCCATGGTCTTCACCGGAATGCGGCACTTCCGCCATTGAACGGGAAAGCGTTCCCTCGGTTCACCGCACCGGCAAATCGCTTCATCGCGATGACGTGAAGTTGCACGCGGCATTCACTGGACGGTAACTTTCGATTGTGCAGGAGAGCCGTCAAGCAATTCAACCTCCAGTCTACGAGTCTTCCCCGATGGGCCTGTTCAAACCCGATCTTTACCGCGCGCTTGGCCTTGGCTTCATCGTCGGCTGCGCTGCGCTGTTTGCGGTCATGGGTTCGCCCTTCAGCCACAAGAGCCTGGCCGAACAGGTGATCCCGTCAGCCACCGCGGCAACCGCTTCGCCCCAGCTGCCCGATCAAACCCTGGTTCCCGCCGCAGTGCAGGACCAGACTCGCTAAGAATTGCCGGAACCGCTGCCAGCGCCTATATCGGCTGCATGGCAAGTCACCATCACCATCATCACGACGAACCGACCGGCGAAAGCCTGATCGAAGCCGCACAGCACGCGCTGGAGGATGCGGGCGAACAATGGACCGGAATGCGTTCTGAAGTGTTCGGCGCGTTGGCCGCGCAGGATCGCCCGGTTTCGGCCTATGACATTGCGGAGCACGTCTCGAAGGAACGGGGTAAGCGCGTCGCGGCCAATTCGGTTTACCGGATTCTTGACCTGTTCGTATCGTCGAACCTCGCGCGGCGGGTCGAAAGCGCCAACGCCTATATCGCCAACCCGCACCCGGGCTGCCGTCATGACTGTATCTTCCTGATCTGCGACGGCTGCGGCAAGACCGTACACATCGATGACGACAAGCTTACCGGCGCCTTGGTCGATGCGGCCAAACAGGCAGGTTTTGCCGATATCCGCCCGGTGGTCGAACTGCGCGGGTTTTGCGCGGATTGCAGCACCTAGGCACGCCTACTTGCCCTCGGGCCGCAGCTTAACAGGGAACCCGGTGCGATGTCTGAGGTAATCCTCCACCAGTACGATAGCTCGCCGTTTTCCGAGAAAGTACGGATATGTCTGGGCATCAAGGGTTTGGCCTGGCGCGCGGCCCCGCAGCCGGTGATCATGCCCAAGCCCGACCTGGTGCCGCTGACCGGCGGCTATCGCCGGATCCCGGTCATGCAGATCGGCGCCGACGTCTATTGCGACAGCCAGCTCATCGTACGCGAACTCGATCGGCGATTCCCCGAACGGCCGCTGTTCCCGCGAGGCAACGCGGGGTTTGCTGCCGCAATCGAGCAGTGGTGCGACAAGGGCGTGTTCCAGACGGCAGTTGTGGCGATTTTCGGATCGATCGGCGACAGCATTGATCTGGCGTTTATCAAGGACCGCGAGGCCCTGAGCGGCCAGCCGTTCAATCTGGCGGCGATGAAGGCGATGGCGCCCTATGCGCTCGATCAGCTGCGTACCCACGC
Source organism: Novosphingobium sp. (assembly GCA_046063275.1). Taxonomy (GTDB): domain Bacteria; phylum Pseudomonadota; class Alphaproteobacteria; order Sphingomonadales; family Sphingomonadaceae; genus Novosphingobium. Next base: position 2,771 of record JBJTLY010000319.1, read on the forward strand.
CGCGCTGCTGACAGAGCAACTGGACGATGGCCGGGCCTATCTAGCTGGAGACGAACCCTGCCTGGCCGACGCAGCGGGTTACTACAATTTCTGGTTCCTCCGCACGTTCTGTCCGGGGGTCGCCGACCGGTTTGATGATTTGCCGGGGTTTGACGACTGGTACGCACGCGTCGCCGCGATCGGTCACGGTAACCGCAGCGATATTGCCGCATCGGAGGCGCTGGATATTGCTCGCGGTGCGCAACCCGCGCCGCTCGGCGTCCTGCCGGGCGATTCGGCGCAGCTGGGCCAACAGGTCGCGCTTGCGGCGACCGACTATGGGCGCGATCCGGTCGCTGGCAGTTTTGCCGGATCGAGCCATTTCAGCGTAACGGTCGCCCGCGATGTCGATGAGCTGGGCCGGATCAACGTCCATGTCCCGCGGCTTGGCTATTCGGTGACCCCGCTCTGAGCCATCGCGGCGGGGGTTATTATAGCGCCTTGCCCATCACCGCCCCGGGCACCGCGATCCCCTCACCGGACATGCGATCGACCCGTTCAATCACCTGATAGCCGCAGGCGGTGTACAGCGGTTCGCCCGCCGCCGTCGCCATCAGTTCAAGCCGTTTGAATCCGGCCTTTGCCGCAGCCTCCTCGCACAACGCCAGGATCATCTTGCCGATCCCGCGCCGGACATGCGCGGGGTCGGTGTACATCGCGCGTATGCGGGCGGGTTCGCTGGCGGGATCGAGCTGCCGGTCGTCGCGCAGTGCGGCCGAATGATTGCCGCCGTACAGCGTCGCGCGTTTGCTCCACCCGCCGCAGCCGACCAGCTCGCCGCCGTCGAGGATCGCGAAGTACGTGCCATCGGCGATCAGCTGGGTGTCGAGGCCCATGCTCAGCCGGCTCGCGGCGATCTGCTCGGCGCTCAGGAACGGGCGCTGCAGTTCGGCGATCGCGCGCTCCATCAGCGCGGCAATCGCGTCGGTGTCTGCGGCGGTTGCAAGACGGTGTGTAAGCCCCATGCAGACGCTATTTCGCGCGCCAAGCCCCAAGTCAACCTGCACGCCTCCTGCACCCTCTCTCCATTCGACAGGTCTGTCTCAGCGGTGTAAGGCGCTGGCGATGAGCGTATCTCCGGACACTCCGCTGCTCGATACTGTAGCGACCCCGAACGATCTCAGGCAGTTGCGCCCGGATCAGCTGCGTCAGCTGGCGGACGAATTGCGTTCCGAAATGATCAGTGCGGTGGGGACCACCGGCGGCCACCTCGGCTCCGGGCTCGGCGTGGTCGAGCTGACCGTGGCGATCCATTACGTGTTCAACACCCCCGACGATCGGCTGGTGTGGGACGTCGGGCATCAGGCCTATCCGCACAAAATCCTGACCGGACGCCGCTACCGGATTCGCACCTTGCGCCAGGGCGGCGGTCTCTCGGGCTTCACCAAGCGCAGCGAAAGCGAGTACGATCCGTTCGGCACCGCGCACTCGTCGACCTCGATC